>JAIRJZ010000054.1 GCA_031260355.1 Burkholderiales bacterium | reverse complement strand
ATTCCCGCGAAAGCGGGAATCCAGCTGTTATTGCCGCAAGTGGCATTCATGGATTCCCGCTTTCGCGGGAATGACGGTTTCCGAGGGCGGTTTTTGTCCTTTTGAACGAGAAATGGAATTAGTTCAACTCAACACATCCCGGATTCCCGCGTTAACGCTTATGCGCGAACGCGGGAATCCAGAGAATTTCTTTTCGAGTTCCTCAAACCAATCTTGCCAGCAAGCGCTCCTTGTCGCCGTACAAAAGGTCGATCACGGGGATTTCGGGCATCGTATAAACGCCGGGTTTTTGTTTGAACGTTGCTCGGGCGCAAGCCAGCATGATCTGCGAGGTCAGCGCCGGGTTGTTGATTCTCATGTTGAACTCGAACAACTGGTTGTCGGTTTTCCCCGAGACGCCTTTTCGGACGAGGTTGACGCCGTGTCCCATGTCGATAATATCGTCGATGCTTTCGACAGCGATGATGTGTGTTTCATCATGGCTGAAATAGGGATCGGCCTTGATTTTTTTGCTGACTTCTTCGAGGGTTGCGCCGGAGGCGAGTTCCACATAAACGACCCGCCGGTGAATGCCGGTGCCGAGCGGAATGGTCATCGAGAGCGCGTTGGCGATGCCGACGGTACTTTTGGCGGCGACGGTGTGCCCCATGCTCATGCCGGGGCCGAAGTTGGTATAGGTCAGCCCCTTGGGCGCACAGGCTTCCAGTAAGGTTCTGATCACAGAATCGCTGCCGGGATCCCAGCCCGAAGAGATGATCGACACCGTGTTGTTTTCCCGCGCGATGGGCATGAGTTCCCGGCGCAGCTCCAAAAATGAGGTGTGAATGTCGTAGCTGTCAACGGTGTTGATGCCGAGCTTGAGGTATTTCTTGGCGTGGTCGAGCACGCTTCTGGTCGGTGTGCAGAGCAGGGCAACGTCAACTTTGCCGAGCGCCGATACGTCATCGGTCACCGTGACGCTTGCAAGCTCGTGCGGTTTTTCCTTACCGGCTTCGCGCCGGACGACACCGGCCAGTTCAAAATCCGGGCTGGCCTGAATAGCCTGAATGGCGTATTGGCCGATGTTGCCGTAGCCGACGACGGCGATTCTTTTCTTTGACATGTGTTTCTCCGGTTTTTCGAATGTTGCGCTGGCGTTCGTCCGCCGATTCACAATTGAATAAATATATCAGGATACGACAGGAGACAGCGAAATTGAAGAAAAGTTTGTCACCGGCTGCATTGTTCAGTTTTGTAGGCAGAAGGCACATTCCTTCGAGGGGTCTATTTAGCATTGCGCTACCCTACATAGCGATTTTCATTATGCCAGCGCAGAAAAACTGCGTCAGGACGATGAGCTGGATGTTCCGGCAACAGAGATAGCTGCTGACCATGTAGGCGATAGTAGGCCTTACCGTTGAACCATTCTTCGCGGATGCGTGCACTGACTTCGATGTGGTAGTCAGGGGTAACGGTTACCAAACCAATATCAAACAGTTTGTGAAAATCGGAACGTAGTAGTATTCCGTTGGCGGGATCGTGCGGACCATTTTCTGCATAGGGTTGGATATGTGCTGCCTCCAAGACTGGCAGGGTAGATTCGCCGGTCAGTGCGCAGTGTCGTTGGTAGGCATCAGTAACCAGCACTCGGAAGGCTCCTTGTCCCAGCCTGGGCCGTACCAGTCTCGGAGTTCCGTGTCGTTCCTGTGGTTCGGGCTCGCTGACCCGTAGTGGCTCACTAGGCCGCTCTGTCAAGCGCGATCGCACTTCAGTCCAAAGATTTGCACCAGATGGTTCGGCCGTGTCGTAGTAACGCCCTCGGACGATATTGATAGTAAAGTCTATCGGATCGGATATCCAAGCCTCTTGCGGCCAGAAGAAGGGTTGGGTGAGTACCGTACAACCGATTTCTGGATCTCTCGCAGTAGATTCGATTAGCAGGTTACGGATCATCTTCTCGAATTCGCTTTTTTGTACTGCGCCGTTCTTGTGTCCAAACGCTTCCCAAGCAATGGACAGTGGCAGCGAAGTCGATTTCACAAAATAGCCGCCTCCCGCAATATGGTGGTAAGGGCGTTTGAGTTTGAACAAAAACAGGGCACCCGGCTCCAGCCCTGCGTAAGCGGTTGCGCCTCGAGGCTGCCAGAAATTGACCTCGTCTGGAGCAGATCGACTAAGAAAGTTAAACCAAGCGTTGTCTGTCACACCAACCCAGAACTTCATTTGCTAACTCCAAAACTTTACGAATTGGCTGCTGGTGCGCTCGAGGCGGCAGGCCGGGGGTACTCATCCTCGACCATGACCGACTGAAATTCTGTCGTGGGAATGTTCTTGCGCATCGCGCCCTTGCGCTTGAGGGTGTCGATAGTGAGGGGGGATTTGGGTGGTTTGGCCATAGGGCTGGCATCCAGACTTAATTAGCGACGTACGTTAGTTAAAGAAAACGCGCTTTCGTTAATTAGTGAGCGGGGCTAGTTAAGGATGTCGCATCTCCCTGCGCGGGCGGTTCAAGGAACATATCCAAGTAGGCATCAAAAGCGTAAAGCCGGTCTCGTCCCTGGCCGGTAATCTCTGTCAGAATTTCCAGTCGAATCAAATCCTTAACTAGTGCGTGCGCTGTGGGAACGGAAACACCAATCTGGCGCCCCAAGTCTGCCGCAGCAAGTACGGGGCTGCGGTACAGGATATTCAAAGCGGTATGGGCATTCGGCGCTCTTTTGCCCAAGGTCAGGATACGTTGCTCCACATCCGTACGCAGGCCGAGGATTTTTCCAAAGGTGTCGCGGCCTTTGGCAGAGGTTTCGGCTACACCCTGCAAGAAGAAGCGTACCCAGTGAATCAGGTCGCCGGACAGGCGCACACGGGTCAGGGCATCGTAATAACTACCCCGGTTGCGCTCGAAGAAATCGGACAGATACAACGAAGGTTTGGCCAACAGGCCGTTGCTGACCAGATACAGTGGAATCAGCAGGCGACCAATACGGCCATTGCCGTCCAGAAACGGGTGGACGGTTTCGAACTGGTAGTGGCTGATCGCCAAGCGGATCAGATGCGGTACGGTGGCCGATGTGTTGTGCCAGAACTTTTCCAGATCGCCCATCAGTTCCGGCACGTTTTCGTGGTGGGGCGGAATGAAAGCCGCGTCAGCTAAGCTTGAGCCCCCGATCCAGTTCTGGCTGGTGCGAAATTCTCCGGGCAGTTTGTGCTCGCCCCGCACGCCACGCAGAAGGATGGCGTGTGCCTGTCTCAACAGGCGGTTGGACAGCGGCAGATTACGCAGTTCAGCAATAGCGTAATTGACCGCGTCGATGTAGTTGCGCACCTCGCGCCAGTCATCGCGCCTTTCCGGTTTGATCTGTTCTTCGGGCAACAGGACTTCGTCGATGCCGGTGTTAGTACCTTCGATACGACTGGAAGTTTGCGCTTCCTTGACCACATGCATTTCGATGAACAGATCGACATCGGGCACGATCAACGAAAAGGCATTGAGTTCGCCCAAGGCGCGGTTGGCTGACTCCAGCAGTACGTTGATCTGCGGGTCTTCCCATTGCCAGTCGTGATTGACCGGAACCGGCTCGAAGCTCTTGTATTGCAGCCGCTGCTGCCAGCGCCCAGGTTTGAAGGTCTCAAATTTCATATTTGTGAGATCGTGTTTTCGTGGCCGGGAGTTGAAATTTGGAAGCATTAAATTGTAAATTGGTCTTTACCCAGTCCCTTGTGGATTTGTCTGATTCATGCCGATCAGCTTTAATATGAGCAGGATTGTGAGTATCTCTTTACAGCTTAACAACGATTTTGACATAGATTCTGCCGCTATTCCCGACTCCGCGAATCGAGCCACAGAGTGACCGGGCCGTCATTGACGAGAGAGACTTGCATCATGGCGCCGAAAACGCCGGTTGGCACGGGCTTTCCCAGCGTTTCGGCGAGGCGTTTGACGAAGGCATCAAAAAACGGCTGCGCGAAGTCGGGGCGGGCGGCGGCAATATACGAAGGGCGATTGCCTTTTTTGGTCGAGGCGTACAAGGTGAACTGGCTGACTGCCAGCACCTCGCCGCCGACCTCAATGAGTGAGCGGTTCATCACGCCGTTTTCGTCATCAAAGATGCGAGACTGGACAATTTTTTTGCACAGCCAGTCGGCATCCTCTTGACCGTCGCCTTCGGTGATGCCGACCAGCGCGAGTACGCCGACGCCGATCCGGCCAACGGTCTGCCCTTCGACATCCACTTTCGCCGAAGCGACGCGCTGCAACAAGACCCGCATACGACCCGGCGACGCTTACATTTTTTTCATCGGTCTGCGCTCGACTTCGGTGACTTTGCCGCGCTGGAGTACGATGGTGGTGATGGTTTCGTCGTCGCCTTCGGTGGGCAGGTAGAACCAGCGCACCGGCTGGTTGGGGGCGTCGCTGCCGCCGGTCATCGGCGGCGGGCCGAGTTGGGTTTCGACTTCGGCGGCGGTCATTCCTGCCTTGATCGCCATCCTGGCTGCGGCGACAGAACCGGGTGGCGGCTCACTGGAAGCGGTGCCGGAAGCGGGGGCATCGGAAACTCCGGCAGGCGGCAGCAAAGGTGTTGGCGGGACATTGCCGAGCACGGCTTCTGCCGCAGGCGTGGAAGGCGGTTGGGCAGCCGGTGGAGAAGGCGGCGGAGGCGGCGAACGGGGAGGTTCCACCCGCATCGGCACCACCGACAACGTATCTTCGCCGGACAGGTTGCGCAGTTCCTTGCCTTTTTCGCAGGGGACATCCTGATAGACAGGAATACCGCCCTCACCGGCGCACTTGTAAAGTTCTGCCGCCGTGGCAGCGAACGGCACCATCGCGATCAAGCCGCATCCCAGCAACGATACGAAAACAGGGGCGGAGCGAAAGAATGAGGTGAAGGGTGAAGCGTTTTTCATGGCCGGTTCCTTCGGGAGACGCAGGGGGGAATGCTTGTATTCTACGCGGATTTGCTGGAATCGTTATGAAGCAGCGGCTTCCAGCAGTTCATGGGCGTGCGCCCGTGTTTTTGTGGTCACGGAAGCGCCGCCCAGCATCCGGGCGATTTCTTCGACGCGCGTCGCCGGGTCGAGTACGGCAAGTCGGGTTTTCACCTGCGTGTCGTCGCCTTCTTTCGACACCTGGAAGTGGTGATGGGCACAGGCGGCAACTTGTGGCAAGTGGGTGACGCACAGCACTTGTTTTTCGTCGCCGAGCGCGCGCAGACGCTGACCGATCGCGTGGCCGACGGCGCCGCCGACGCCGGTGTCGATTTCGTCGAAAATCAGTGTCGGCACGCTGCCGCTGTGCGCCAGCACGGTGAGCAGCGCCAGCGCGAGGCGCGACAACTCGCCGCCGGAAGCCACTTTGGCAAGCGGCGCCAGCGGTTGACCGGGGTGGGCGGAAATTCCGAATTCGATGTGGTCGAGGCCGTGGCTTTCCGGCTGTGCCGCCGGGGTGACGGCAACTTCAAAACGCCCGCCCGGCATTGCCAGCGCGGCAAGGCCGGAAGTAACCGCTGCGGCCAGTTCATGGGCGGCACGGCGGCGGCGATGCGAAAGCTTCTGGGCGTGGTCGCGGTAAAGACGCTCGCTGTCGGCGACAGCTTGCTCAAGCGCCGCGAGATCGGCCGCTTGTTCGAGCCGAGCCAATGCTTGGGCCGTGTCGGCGGCCAGCGCCGGCAACGCTTCCGGGCGGACGCGGTATTTGCGCGCCATGTCGTGAATCGCGGTCAGCCTCGCTTCGGTGGCGGCCAGGGCTTCGGGATCGAGATCGACACGCCGCGCTACCTCGCGCAGCGTTCGCGCCGCTTCGGCGAGTTCGATGACGGCGCTGTCGATGTGGTTTGCCAGGGTAGCGAAAGCCGGATCGTATTTGCCGGCGTCGTGCAGTTGCTGGATGAGGTGATGAAACTGCGGCAGCAGCGCGGCGTCTCCTTCGGAGAGGAGGTCGGCACCATCGCGGGCGGTCGAGAGCAGGGTTTCGGCGTGCGCCAGTTGGTTTTGCCGAGCCGATAGCTCTGCCCATTCGTCTTCCTGCATTGCCAGCGCCTGCAAGTCATCGTGACATAGCGTCAGGCGGTCGTGTTCGGCGACCAGCGTTTCCTGTGTCCGGCAGGCGTCATCGAAGGCCTGCCGGGCAGCGCGCCAACTGTTCCAGGCATCGCGCACCGCTTCGGCCTGCGGCGACGCGCCAGCGAAAGTATCGAGCCAATGGCGCTGTGCCTTGCTCTGACTCAGCGATTGGTGGGCGTGTTGACCGTGCAGTTCGAGGAGCAGGGCGCCGAGTTCGGCAAGCTGCGCCAGCGGCGCCGGGTGGCCGTTGATCCAGGCGCGGCTTTTGCCGTGGGCGTCGAGTACGCGCCGCAACACCAAGGTATGCGGATCGTCATCAAGCAAATCGTGTTCGGCAAGCCAGCCCTGGGCGGGACTGCTCTTGGCAACGGTGAAACCGGCGGCGATTTCGGCGCGATCCGTTCCGACGCGCAGTTGGCGCGCTTCGAAGCGGTCGCCCAATACCAAGCCGATGGCGTCGAGCAAAATGGATTTTCCGGCACCGGTTTCACCGGTCAATACGGTAAATCCCGATCCGAATTCAAGGTCGAGCGTTTCGACCAGGACAAAATTTCGGATCGAGAGCCAGTGCAGCATGGCTGAAGCGCGGTTCAGAGGAGCGGCTCGTCGAGGCCGATGCGCAAGCGTTCCGGCGTTTCCGTCCAGTGCAGTTTCTGGCGCAGCATCGAAAAATAGTCGTAACGTGACGGATGCAGCAACTTGGCTTTGTGCGGCGAGCGCGTGATGGTGATTTGCTCTCCCTGCAACAGCGGAATCTGCGTTTGCGAATCGCCGTGCAACGAGACGTCGTTGCCGCGTTCGACGGTGATGGTGAGTGAGGCCGTTTCGGGAATGATGATCGGACGGTGGGTCAGCGCATGCGGCGCCACCGGCACCAGAACGAAGACCGGCAACGTCGGCGAAATGATCGGACCACCGGCGGAAAGGGCGTAGGCGGTACTGCCGGTCGGCGTGGCGATGATGATGCCGTCGGCGCGCAGCGAATAGGCAAACTGACCGTCGATCGCGATGGACAGGTCGATCACCGCGCCGCTGGAACCGCGACTGACCACGATGTCGTTCAAGGCCTGGAGTTCGGTCGGTGTGGAACCGGATTCACGCAGTACGCGCGCGGTCAGCATGGACCGCTTCTCTTCGACGAAATGGCCGTCGAGAATGTCGCCGAGCATGACTTCCATATACGCTTGCGGGATGTCGGTCAGAAACCCCAGCCGCCCCTGGTTGATGCCGACCAGCGGCACGTCGAACGGCGCCAACCGGCGAGCGTAGGACAGCATGGTGCCGTCGCCGCCGAGAACGACCACCAAGTCATTGTTGATTCCCAAGCCTTCGGCGGCGATGCGCTGATATCCGGCGAGCGGCGCGATAGCGGCGGTTTCCGCTTCGATGGAGACTTGATGACCGCGCCGAGCCAGAAAATCGGCCAGCACCGACAGCGGCCCGAACAGTTCGGGACTGTCGCGGCGACCGGCCAGCGCAACGCGGGTAAAAGGATTTTCGGCATCCAGCATTCCATTATTATTTCATAATTCATCCCGGCCGGGCAGGGGCGTGGGCGAAAGAGCAAGACAGGCACGGTACAATGCGGCATGCTTGAACCGCGCGCCACCCACCTGCTGAAAACGCTGATCGACCTTTATGTTGCCGACGGGCAACCGGTGGGGTCGCGGGTGCTGACCCGGCAGTCGGGACTGGATTTGTCGCCGGCAACGGTGCGCAACGTCATGGCCGATCTCGAAGAGATGGGGTTCATCGCCAGCCCGCACACCTCGGCCGGGCGCATCCCGACCGCGCGCGGCTACCGTTTTTTCGTTGACAGCCTGATGGTGGTCAAACCGCTTGGCCAGCAGGAAGTCAGGCGGCTCGAAAGCGAGTTGCAAACCGATGTCCGGCCGCAACAATTGATTGCCAGCGCGGCGAACCTGCTGTCGCAACTGTCGCATTTTGCCGGCGTGGTGATGACGCCGAAACGGCGGGAAGCGGCGTTCCGGCATCTGGAGTTTCTGCGTTTGTCCAAACGGCGCGTTCTGCTGATCGTGGTGTCCCCCGAGGGCGACGTGCAAAACCGCATCTTGCAGCCGCGGCAGGACCATACCCAAAGCGAGTTGACGGAGGCTTCAAATTTCTTCAACCGTCATTTCGCCGGTGTGCCGTTTCCGGCGATCCGGCTGCGGCTTTCCGAGGAATTGAAGACGCTGCGAGAAGACATTGCGGCGCTGATGAGTGCTGCGGTCGATTTGAGCGAAGACGCGTTGCGGGAAACCGAAGCGGTGGTGGCCGGAGAAAAAAACCTGCTCGATGCCGAAGATTTTTCCGACCGGATGGAACAGTTGCGCCGTCTGTTCGATGTGTTTGAAAAGAAAACGTCGCTGCTGCACTTGCTCGACATGTCGCAAAATGCTGAAGGCATACATATCTACATCGGCGCCGAAGCCGGCATGATGCCGCTCGACGAATGCAGCGTCGTCACCGCGCCGTACACCGTTGACGGACAGGTGATGGGCACGATGGGCGTAATCGGGCCGACGCGGATGGCGTACGAAAGGGTGATTCCGATTGTCGATGTCACCGCGCGTCTGCTTTCCAACGCGTTGACGCAACAAGCGCAATCGTCGTAGCCGAAGAAGAATTTTGTGTCGTTCCTGGAGCCTGTCTCGAAATGTATCAGGAGTCCGATATCAAGAAGTCGTCATTCCCGCGGAAGCGGGAATGACGGGTGCCTCAACGAACGCTTAAGGCAACACAAAATTTTAAGATAAGTTCTCATGTCCCGTTACTTGCCTGAACCTTCTGCCGACCCGTCTTCCCGGATCGGCATCCTGCTGATCAATATGGGGACGCCCGAGGCACCGACCGCGCCGGCGGTGCGCCGTTATCTGGCCGAATTTCTGAACGACCCGCGTGTGATCGAAACGCCGCGCTGGCTGTGGAAGCCGATACTGCATGGAATCGTGTTGCGAACGCGACCGGCAAAATCCGCCGAGAAATATCGCGAAATCTGGACGCGCGAAGGGTCGCCGTTGCTCGTGCATACGCAAACCCAGCGCGACATGGTGCAAGGCTATCTCGGTGAGGCGCTCAAAAAAGAAGGTTATCCTGCCGAGAGTGTTGCCGTGGAAATCGGGATGCGGTATGGCCAGCCGTCGGTGGTGAACGGAATTGAAGCTTTGCGCCGGCAGGGATGCGCCTCGCTGGTGGTATTGCCGCTGTATCCGCAGTACGCGGCGAGCACGACCGGCAGTTCCTTCGATGCGGTTGCGGCCTGCTTGCAACGGCGGCGATTTGTACCGGCATTGCGAATGATCGGCTCTTACGCCGACCATCCGGCGTACATCGGTGCGCTGAAAGAACGGGTACAGAAGTACTGGCAGCGCGAGGGTTTTACCGAGCATCTGGTGATGTCGTTCCATGGCGCGCCCGAGAAAACGCGTGAAGACGGCGATCCCTATTACGACGAATGCCGACGCACCGCGCACCGTCTCGCCGCGCAGCTTGGCCTGAAAGACTGGACGCTGTCGTTTCAGTCGCGCTTCGGTCGCGCGCGTTGGCTGCAACCCTATACGTTCGACGTGCTGGCGGCGCTGGGTAAAAAGAAAGTGCGCCGGGTCGATGTGATCTGCCCCGGTTTCGTTGCCGATTGCCTGGAAACCATCGAAGAAATCGGCATCGGCGGGAAAGAGGTTTTCCAGAAAAATGGCGGCGGCGAATTCAATTTGATCCCTTGTCTCAACGATTTCCCGCCGTGGATTTCGGCGATGGTGGAAGTGCTGATGCCGGAATTGCGCGGGATCTTGCAACCGCAGGCAGCACCGAAACCTCAGGAAAACCGGCGGATTTTTTAGGAAGCGCCGCAAGCGGCGCCCCCTGTCCGTCACCTATTGAACAATGCTAGCGAGGTTTCGGTTCAAGTGAATACATTTCTGCGAGGATGCTCTGTGCTTTCCTCCTTCCCCTTCAAGGGGACGGCCGGGATGGGGATGGAGTTTCGTGGTTATCCATGCAAGCAACCCCATCCCCACCCTAACCCTCCCCTTGAAGGGGAGGGCTTTGTCAGTATGCGCGTTTAACAAAATCGCTTTATCCGACAACCACCGGAATTTTTCCGATTTTCTTCTGCCATTCGAGCGGTCCGGTCTTGTGCAGCGATTGGCCGCTGCTGTCAACGGCAACGGTAACCGGCATGTCTTTCAATTCAAACTCGTAGATCGCTTCCATCCCGAGGTCTTCGAACGCGACGACTCTCGATTTCTTGATCGCTTTGGCAACGAGGTAGGCGGCGCCGCCGATGGCGATCAGATAAGCGGCTCGGTGCTTTTTGATGGCTTCGATCGCAACGGAGCCGCGCTCGCCTTTGCCGACCATCGCTGCCAGTCCGGTTTGCGCCAGCATCGTTTCGGTGAATTTGTCCATGCGCGTCGCGGTCGTCGGGCCGGCGGGGCCGACGGCTTCGTCGCCGACCGGATCGACCGGGCCGACATAATAGATCACACGGTTCCTGAACGACACTGGCAAGGTTTCTCCGCGCGCCAGCATGTCGGCGATCCGTTTGTGGGCGGCGTCGCGGCCGGTCAGCATGTTGCCGTTCAACAGCAGCCGTTCGCCCGGTTTCCACGAGGCGACTTCCTCTTTGGTCAATGTGTCGAGGTTGACGCGGCGCGCTTCCGGCGACGGAGCCCAAGTGACTTTCGGCCAGCGGGACAAATCCGACGGGGGCAATTCGGCGGGGCCGCTGCTGTCGAGCGTGAAGTGGAGATGGCGACAAGCGGCGCAGTTTGGAATCATCGCGACCGGCAAGTTGGCGGCGTGTGTCGGGCAATCGAGTATCTTGACATCGAGCACGGTGGACAATCCTCCCAAGCCCTGTGCGCCGATGCCGAACGCGTTCACTTTTTCGTAGATTTCAAGGCGCAGTTCTTCGAGGCGATTTTTCGGGCCGCGCTGGATCAGATCGGCGATATCAACCGTTCCCATCAACGCTTCCTTGGCCATCAGCATCGCTTTTTCGGCGGTGCCGCCGATGCCGATGCCGAGAATGCCGGGCGGGCACCAGCCGGCGCCCATCGTCGGTAGCATTTTCATCACCCAATCGACGATGGAATCGGAGGGGTTGAGCATCGCGAATTTCGATTTGGCTTCGGAGCCTCCGCCCTTGGCGGCGATGCTGATATCGACGGTATTGCCGGGAACGAGATCGAAATAAACGATGGCTGGCGTATTGTCGCGAGTGTTTTTCCGCGTTCCTGCCGGGTCGGCCAGCACCGAATAGCGCAACGGGTTGGTTTTGTCGGTGTAGGCGCGGACAACGCCTTCGTTGACCATGTCGAGAATCGACCGCGAAGGGTTCTCGAAGCGCACATCCATTCCGACCTTGATGAAGGCGGTGACGATCCCGGTATCCTGGCATATCGGCCGATGACCTTCGGCGCACATCCGCGAATTGGTCAGGATTTGCGCGATGGCGTCTTTGGCGGCGGGCGATTGCTCGGCCTCATAGGCTTTTCCCAGCGCCTCGATGTAGTCCATCGGGTGGTAATAAGAGATGTACTGCAAGGCATCGGCAATGCTCTGGACGAAATCTTCGGTACGAATCAAGGTGCTCATGAGGCATTCCAGTTCTTGTTGAGAGGTTCAGTGTTGCGGAGAAACATTATGCGGCAAGATGCGGTCGCAGGCGGCGATCGCCATCGCCGACAGCAGGAAAGCGAGATGGATGCAAGTTTGCGCAATCAGCGTTTTGGCGTCGTAGGCATGGGCGTTGATAAAGGTTTTCAGCAGGTGGATCGACGAAATGCTGATGATTGCGGTACCGAGCTTGACTTTCAATACGCTGGCGTTGACGTGTGACAGCCATTCGGGCTGATCGGGATGCTGGTCGAGATCGAGCCGCGAGACGAAGGTTTCGAAGCCGCCGACGATCACCATGATCAACAGGTTGGAAATCATCACCACATCGATCAATCCCAGAATCACCAGCATGATCACCGTTTCCGTCGGCTTGGCCATCTCGATAACCGGCTGGCCGGGCGGGGTGACGTTGGCGACGATCAGGCGGATCGCCTCCTGACTGCCGAACGTCGCCTCAATCAGGTGAACCAGTTCGACCCAGAAAAGCCAAACATATACCGCCTGGGCAACGATCAACCCTAGGTACAGCGGCAGTTGCAACCAGCGGCTCATGAAAATGAGGCGCGGCAACGGTCGTGGCGGCCGCAGAGAACGGGCTCTGGGGGCCACGGGGTCTTGAGATTTCTCGGAAGTCATTCGGAAAAAAGCCGGAAGATTGAAAAGCGCGAGTCTACCACCGACTTCTGTGCGAACAACGCTCGAAGCGTGGAGCAACCGTGCGGATATTGACGCCATTCCGCTCGTGAAGCGTTGGTCTGACACAAATCCTGCATACGCGACGCAACGAACCCGGTGCGCCATTTTATCGGTGCATTGACGATGCGTTTTCCGAGACGATAACCCGACGCCGAAAAGACGGTTGCATGCGTGCAGTTGCGGCAGGGGAGCGAATCGGAGACAATTCACCGCTGATTTGTGTGGCCATGCGCTTATCGGGGTTTTTCAGGGAAGGCCGAAAGGCGACAACGGGAATGCGCGGCGTCAGGCGGTGTGTGAAAGGAAGAGACAAATGTTACAAAAGCTCCGGAAACTGGTCGGCCTGATCGGCAACACGCCGCTTTTGCAAATCGATTGTACTTTTCAAGGGCAACCGCGGCGGATCTACGCCAAGGCGGAGTACTACAACCTGACCGGCAGCATCAAAGACCGGATGGCGTTCCACATTTTGTGGCGGGCGATCGAACAAGGACGTTTGCAACCTGGCGGCACGATCGTCGAAGCGACCAGCGGCAACACAGGCATCGCTTTTTCAGCGCTCGGCGGTCTGCTGGACTGCCCAGTGGTGGTCTTCATGCCGGACTGGATGAGCCGCGAGCGCATCAATTTGCTCCAGAGCTTCGGCGCCGAGGTGCGGCTGGTGAACCGCGAGGAAGGCGGTTTTCTCGGCAGCATCCGGGAAAGCGAACAGTTCGCGGCACAGACGCCGGGGGCTTTTTTGCCGCGCCAGTTTTCCAACCACGATAACAGCGAAGCCCATTATTTGACGACCGGACCGGAATTGTTCGCGCAGTTGCAAGGCTGCGGTGTGCGTCCCAATGCGTTTGTGGCCGGCGTCGGTACCGGCGGCACGGTGATGGGGGTTGACCGCTACCTGCGTGAAAAGGTGCCGGCGGTACGCGCGCATCCGCTGGAACCGTCAAATTCGCCGACGCTGTCAACCGGCTACCGGGTCGGCAAACACCGGATTCAGGGTATCTCGGACGAGTTGATCCCGGCGGTGCTTGATTTGAAGCAACTGGACGGCATCGTCAGCGTTGATGACGGCGATGCGATTCTGATGGCGCAGAAACTGGCGCTTTATGGCTTGGGCGTGGGGATTTCATCCGGCGCCAATTTCCTCGGCGCGCTGAAAGTGCACAACGAAATGGGAAGCGAGGCAGTGGTCACGACGGTATTCGCCGATTGCAGCAAGAAATACCTGTCCACCGATTTGATGCTGCCGGAACCGGTATGCCCCGGCATGCTTGCTCCCGAGGTTGAAATCATGGGGGTTCGCGCAATAACGCTGGCGGCAGGGCAGGGGTGTGGATGCTGTTGAACCGTCTGGCAATGAGCCTTTTTCAATGGGTATCGGGAAAAGCGGTGCAGAGAGAGCGGCGACGGAGGAACTGTCGCTTTGCCAAAGTTGTTCTATATAATGAAAGAATTCGTTGACAAATCCCACCCGGAACGGGGGTGGAATAAATCATTACAAACAACATTAGAAAAGCTTTATAAGGTATTGTATTTATGAAAAATTATCCTCACCAATGGGTGGCAAGAGAGGGGTGGCCGTTCTTGGCTGTGGCGGCGTTTGTTGCACTGGCGCTGTCGTGGCTGGCACCGTGCTGGCTGGCGGCGTTGGCGTGGCTGATCGTTCTGTTTATTTTGCAGTTTTTTCGCGATCCAGCGCGTGAAATTCCGGCGCAGCCCAATGCGGTTCTGTGTCCGGCCGATGGGCGGGTGATCAAAGTCGAGCCGGCGCATGACCCCTATCTCGATAGAAATTCTTTGAAAATCAGTGTGTTCATGAATGTTTTTAATGTACATTCTCAAAGGAGTCCGATTGACGGCAAGGTCGAAAAGGTTTGGTATGACCGTGGTCGTTTCCTGAATGCGGCGATCGATAAGGCGTCGGCCGAGAACGAGCGTAATGCGCTGCACCTGACGGCTGCCGATGGGCAGGCGGTGACTTGCGTGCAAGTGGCCGGTCTGGTGGCGAGGCGTATTCTCTGCTACGTTAACGCCGGTGATACGCTGACGCGCGGCCAGCGCTACGGGTTTATCCGTTTCGGGTCGCGGGTCGATGTTTACCTGCCGGTGTCGGCGCGCGCCTGTGTGACCATCGGGCAGAAGGTGCGGGCGACCGAAACGGTGCTGGCTGAATTGCAGTGACGGAAGAACGGAAAGGCTCCATGTCCCTTTACGAGAAAGACCGCAAAGAGCGAGTATTGCGTAAAAACGCCGGGCGGCGGCGGGGGATTTATTTGCTGCCCAATTTGTTCACGACGGCGGCGCTGTTTGCCGGCTTTTACTCGATCGTTCAGGGGATGAACGGCCATTTCGGGCGGGCGGCCGGGGCGATTTTTATCGCGGCGATTCTCGACAGCCTCGATGGCCGGGTGGCGCGGCTGACCAAGACGCAGAGCGCGTTCGGCGCCGAATACGACAGCCTGTCGGACATGGTGTCGTTCGGCGTGGCGCCGGCGTTGCTGATCTATAGCTGGGCGTTGCACGATCTCGGCAAGCTGGGCTGGATCGCTGCATTCATTTACGTCGCCGGCGCGGCGGCGCGGCTGGCGCGCTTCAATACGATGCTCGATGCTGCCGACAAGCGCTGGTTTACCGGCATACCGAGTCCGGCGGCGGCGGCACTGGTGGCGGGGTTTGTCTGGGTGTTTTACGACAATGCGGTAACCGGGCAGCAAGCGCTGTGGCTGGCCGCGGCGGTGACGCTGTTTGCCGGAATCGTCATGCCGAGCAATTTGCGCTATTACAGCTTCAAAACGGTCAACCTGAAAAAGAGCGTGCCGTTCGTGACGGTGCTGATTCTGGTGCTGGTGTTTGCGTTGCTCGCTTTGCAGCCGCCGTTGGTGCTGTTTTCTTGCTCCGTGCTGTATGCGCTGTCGGGATTTGCGACGACCGGCTGGGTATTGTGGCGCGAGCGTTGCCGTCCGCCGCTTTCCTAGGAAAGTTTCGCCGGAATTCAAGGGCTTCTGCGCTACAATACGCTGCTTTTGATGCGAGGGTCGAATGACCTCGCTTGCTTTGTGAGCCATTTGACAGGCGAAGCGCTTTTCATCGGTCCGGGAACCCTCTGTGCAATCCATACGTAATTTTTCGATCATCGCCCACATCGATCACGGCAAATCAACACTAGCCGACCGCCTGATTCAGCGTTGCGGCGCTTTGTCGGAGCGCGAGATGAGCGAGCAGGTGCTTGACTCGATGGCTCTCGAACGCGAGCGCGGCATCACGATCAAGGCGCAAACGGCGGTACTGCATTACAAGGCGCGCGACGGCGCGACTTATTTGCTCAACATGATTGATACGCCGGGACACGTCGATTTCGCTTACGAGGTTTCGCGTTCGCTGGCCGCGTGCGAGGGTGCGCTGCTGGTGGTCGATGCGTCGCAGGGCGTCGAGGCGCAGACGGTGGCGAACTGCTACACCGCCATCGAGCAAGGCGTCGAGGTGTTTCCGGTGTTGAACAAGATCGATCTGCCGTCGGCGGAACCCGAGCGGGTGATCGGCGAAATCGAGGACATCGTCGGTATCGAAGCGGCCGAGGCGGTGCGGATCAGCGCCAAGACTGGCGAAGGGATCGACGAAGTGCTGGAAATGATCGTCGCCCAGGTGCCTCCCCCGAAAGGCAACCCCGAAGCGCCGCTGCAGGCGCTGATCATTGATTCGTGGTTCGACAATTACGTCGGCGTCGTGATGCTGGTGCGGGTGGTCGAAGGAACGCTGAAGCAACGCGACAAGATTTTATTGATGTCCACCGGCGCGACCTATGTCTGCGAGCAGTTGGGCGTTTTCACGCCGAAATCGGTGGCGCAGCCCTCGCTGTCGGCGGGTGAAGTCGGCTTCATCGTCGCCGGCATCAGAGAGTTGAAGGCAGCGAAGGTCGGCGATACGGTGACGCTGGCGCAGAAACCGGCAAGCGAAGCGTTGCCGGGCTTCAAGGATGTCAAGCCGCAGGTTTTTGCCGGGTTGTATCCGATCGAGGCCAACCAGTATGAGGCGTTGCGCGATGCGCTCGACAAGCTGAAACTCAACGATGCCTCGCTGCACTACGAGCCGGAAGTTTCGCAGGCGCTGGGCTTCGGTTTCCGCTGCGGTTTTCTCGGTCTGCTGCACATGGACATTGTGCAGGAACGGCTGGAACGCGAATACGACATGGATTTGATCACGACGGCGCCGACGGTGATTTATCAGTTGCTGCTGAACGACGGTACTGTCGTCGAGATTGAAAATCCGTCGAAGCTGCCGGACTTGTCGCGTGTCACCGAAATCCGCGAACCGATCATCACGACGACGATTCTGGTGCCGCAGGATTACGTCGGGCCGGTGCTGACGCTGTGCACCGAAAAACGCGGCATTCAGAAAAACATGCAGTATCTCGGCAGACAGATTTTGTTGACATACGAGTTACCGATGGCCGAAGTGGTCATGGATTTTTTCGATCGGCTGAAATCGGTGTCGCGCGGTTACGCCTCCCTCGATTACGACTTCAAGGAATTCCGCGTGGCCGATGTTGTCAAACTCGATATTCTGATCAACGGCGATCGTGTTGATGCGTTGTCGTCGATGGTGCACCGGTCGGTGGCGCAATACCGCGGCCGTGATGTGGCGACGCGGATGCGCAAATTGATTCCGCGGCAGATGTTCGACGTGGCGGTGCAGGCGGCAATCGGCGGCCAGATCGTCGCCCGCGAAACGATCAAGGCGATGCGCAAGAATGTGCTGGCGAAGTGTTACGGCGGCGACATCACGCGCAAGCGCAAGTTGCTGGAAAAACAGAAAGCAGGAAAAAAACGAATGAAAGCGGTCGGCAACGTTGAAATTCCGCAGGAAGCGTTTCTGGCGATCCTGCAAGTTGACGACAAATAAAACGGCCTTTATCGAATCGCCATGGACGCTTTGAATTTCCCCCTGATCCTGTTTTTGCTGACGCTGATCACCGGCCTGATCTGGGCACTGGATTTTTTCCATTTGCGGAAAAAACGCGAGCCGAAAGCGCCGGTGCCGACATGGATCGACTATACCGCCAGTTTTTTCCCGGTGCTGCTCGTCGTGTTCGTGCTGCGCAGCTTCATCGCCGAACCGTTCAAGATTCCATCGTCGTCGATGCGGCCGACGCTGGAGGTCGGCGATTTCATTCTGGTCAACAAATTCAGCTACGGGCTACGTCTGCCGATCATCGAAAAAAAGATCATTCCCACCGGCGAGCCGCAGCGCGGCGATGTGGTGGTTTTCCGTTATCCTCTGATCCCGTCGCAGGACTACATCAAGCGGGTGATCGGCATTCCCGGCGATGTCGTCGAATACCGCGATAAAAAGCTGAGCGTCAACAGCAGGCCGCTGCCACAACAGCAAAACGCCGATTACAGTTACCTTGAGGGCTACCGTTTCGAGAGCCTGAGCCGGTTTACCGAGACGACGCAATCAGCCGCCGGGGCGCGCGACTACGCTGTTGCGGTCGATCCGCAAAAACCGGCGTTGCATTTGAATCAGGTTTTTCTCTTCCCGCACCGGAAAGCCTGCCAATATTTCGAAAACGGCTTTCGTTGTACCGTGCCCGAAGGGTATTATTGGGTGATGGGCGACAACCGTGATAACAGCGAGGACAGCCGTTATTGGGGGTTTGTGCCGGATGAAAATTTGCGCGGCAGAGCGTTTTTCATCTGGTTTAATTGGGATGATATTTCGAGTTTTGCATTCAATCGTGTCGGTCACAGTATCCAATGAAAGGGAAGGCCATGAAACAGAGGTGGAGCAAACAGCAGGGAATGTCGTTGTGGGGCGTGCTTGCCGGAGTGTTCGGCGCTTTGTTCGTTTTCTGGATTGCGATCAAAGTGGTGCCGGAGTACATGGAAGCGGGGACGATACAAAAATGTCTTGAAGACGCCAGGGCAGGAGGGGGCAGCAACATTGCCACGGTCCAACAGAGATTCGGCGCCTGCCTCGACGTAAACAGTATCCGGGATGGCGTGACCCCCAAAGATATCGCGCTGCGCGGCAGCAGCGTCAGCCTGTCCTGGAACAAACAAATCCCGATCGCCGGCAATGCCTCGTTGCTGCTGGAATTCGAGGCGCAGGCGCCAAAGTAGCCATCCATGCCGTTGCCGTCGCTGACGCCGCTCGAAACCGCGCTGGATTACCGTTTTGCAGCGGCGTCGCTGTTGCGGCAGGCGATGACGCATCGCAGCCACGGCGCATCGCATAATGAGCGGTTGGAGTTCATCGGCGACGCGGTGCTGAACTGCGTGATCGCTCAGGCGTTGCTCGAACGTTTTCCGGCGCTGGACGAAGGGATGCTGTCGCGCTCACGCGCCGGTCTGGTCAACCGCGAAACGCTGGCAGAACTGGCGCGCAAGCTGGAATTGAACCGCTATCTGCTGCTGGGGGAAGGCGAACTGAAAAGCGGCGGCCCGCAGCGGGCGTCGATTCTGGCCGATGCGCTGGAAGCGCTGTTCGGCGCGGTGTTTCTGGACGGGGGATTCAAGGCGGCGCAGCGGGTGATTGTCACGGTGTACGACGAGATCTTGCAGGGCGCCGATCCGGAGCAATTGGGGAAAGACGCCAAGACGCGTTTGCAGGAATGGTTGCAGGCGCGGCGCTTGCCGCTGCCCGAATACGTCGTAACGGAAATCCGCGGTGAAGCGCATTTGCAGCAATTCGTTGTCGAATGCCGCATTCCGCTACTCGAAGAGGCCGCGTGCGGTGAGGGAAACAACCGGCGGACGGCGGAGCAGCAGGCGGCGGATGTTGCCTGGCAGCAATTGCAGACGTTGCCCAAAGTCGCCAAGCCGCGTAAAGCCGGGAGAGGGGCGTGAGCGATTCTGCGTCAGCCCCGGAAGCGACGCGCTGCGGTTTTATGGCGTTGGTCGGACGGCCCAGTGTCGGCAAATCGACCCTGCTCAACCGGCTTCTGGGCACTAGGATCAGCATCACTTCGGCGAAACCGCAAACGACGCGGCAACGCATCACCGGCGTTTTGACCGAAGGCGCCGACCAGTTCATTTTTGTTGACACCCCGGGTTTTCAGACGAAATACCGGTCGGCGCTGAACATCAGGATGAATCAGGCGGTGCGCGACGCGCTGGCCGAAGTCGATGTGGTGGTGGCGCTGTTCGACGCGGCTCGGCATACCGACGCCGACGAAGCACTGCTCTCCCTGCTGCCGCCAGGCAAGCCGGTGATTGCGGTATTGAACAAGATTGATTTGCTGGCCGACAAAACCGCGTTGTTACCGCGGCTCGATGCTTTGTCGAAGCGCCGTCCATTTGCGGCATTGATTCCGCTGTCGGCCGAAAAAGGCGTGCAACTCGACGCGCTCAAGGCCGAAATGGCGAAACATTTGCCGATGGCGCCTTGGCTGTATCCGCCGGACGAACTGACCGACCGCGATGAACGCTTTCTGGCGGCGGAATTTCTCCGCGAAAAAATTTTCCGGCTGCTGGGCGACGAAATTCCTTACTCGACACATGTCGTGGTGGAAACTTTTGAACAAGAGGGAGAACAGGATCGCGCGCGGCGGCGGATTCAGGCGCGCGTCTATGTCGAGCGCGACAGCCAGCGGGCGATTCTGCTCGGGCATCAGGGGCAGACGATGAAACGCATCGCCACCGAAGCCCGACAGGAGATGGAAAGGCTGTTTGGCGGCAGTGTGTATTTGGTGGTGCTCGTGCAGGTGAAGCCGGGGTGGAGGGGCGATGCCCGCAGCTTGCAACGGTTGGGGCTTTGACCGTGGTGACGCGCGGCGCATTCGTCAAAGGCCCGATCGCACCGGACTCGCCCGCCGCCCGCTTCGTAGGGGAAGCAATCTGCTTCCCGATACACGGGCGGCAGATTGCCGCCCCTGACGATCCTAAAAAACTCAGAGGATCGCTCGAACATCGCTCGCCCTGTTTTGACACTGCCCTGCGATGCTCGGCGGCGTCAAGGGGAGCGAAAAAACGTGCCAGTGGAGGCGTTATGCAAAACGTGTTAACCACCCAGGCCGGGGAGACTCGTTGATACCGACATCTGAAACTTTGCCGCGCGGCCCGCTGATGTGCGGCGTCGAGAGCACGGCGTTGACCGACAGCGATCGCCGGCGCTTGAGCGATCCGCGGGTCGGCGGCGTGATTCTGTTCGCGCGCAATGTCGAGACGCCGGGACAGTTGATTGCGTTGTGCGATGAAATACGGGCGTTGCGGTCGCTGCCGCTGGTGATCGGCATCGATCAGGAAGGCGGGCGGGTACAGCGGTTGCGCGGCAACGGGTTCGTTGATATTCCGCCGATGCGTCGGCTGGGCGAGCGTTTTGCCGAGGCGCCGGAGGCGGCGGACCAGGAAGCGCCGCGCTGGGGCGCGCTGATCGGTGGCGGGCTTCGTTGTTATCGCCTCGATTTTAGTTTTACGCCGGTGCTCGATCTCGATTACGGCAAGAGCGCGGTGATCGGCGACCGCGCTCTTGCCGCTTCGCCTGAGGTGGTGGCGCGGTTGGCCGGTGCGCTGCGGCGCGGGTTGAACGCGACGGGGTGCGTGGCGGTTGGCAAGCATTTCCCTGGTCACGGCTGGGTTGAGGCCGATTCGCATTGCGAAATGCCGGTTGATACGAGGACAATGGACGCTATAGAGCCTGATCTTGCGCCGTACCGGGCGTTGATCGCCGACGGGCTGGAAAGCGTGATGATGGCACACGTCAAATATCCGGTGCTCGACCCGTTGCCGGCGGGGTATTCGGCATTCTGGGTATGTGACATGTTGCGTGGGCGGCTGGGATTCGACGGCATGGTGTTCTCCGACGACCTCGGGATGGCCGGGGCGGCGCTGGACGGCGGTTGTGACGATTGGGCGGCGCGCGCCGACGCGGCGCTGGCGGCGGGTTGCGATGTCGTGCTGGCCTGCAACGATTTTGCCGCCATCGACGACATGCTGACGCGCTGGACACCATCGCTCGATGCGGAGCGCTCGACTGCGCTGGCGCGGCGCTGGCAGGCGATGGCCGGAAAGTTTCATGAAGCGGGCGGGACGGGAGTGACGGCGTTCGTCGATGCGCCGGTTATTTTCTGAACCCCGCGCCAACCTTTTATAATCTTGCAAGCGGTCAACGAAAAGACCGGAGGGAAAAACGATGACGGACCAAGCAACGGTGGCGCGGGTGATCGACGGCAAGGCGATTGCCGCGCAGGTAGTGGAAGAAGTACGCGAGGCAGTGGCGCAACGCGGTGCGCAGGGGTTGCCGCCGCCGGGGCTGGCGGTGGTCTGCGTCGGCGACGATCCGGCGTCGGCGGTCTATGTGCGCAACAAGCGGCGGACGACTGAAGCGGCCGGCATGAAATCGTTTTCGTACGATTTGCCCGCCGATTGTCCCGAAAAAACGCTGCTGGCGTTGATCGATGAACTGAACGCAAATGCCGAGGTAAACGGCATTCTCGTGCAGTTGCCGTTACCGGCACAGGTCAACGCCGAGCGGGTGATTGAACGCATCGACCCGAAAAAGGATGTTGACGGTTTTCATCCGTACAACGTCGGCCGGTTGGTGTTGAAGATGCCGACCTTGCGCCCATGCACGCCTTACGGCTGCATGCGGCTGTTGCGCGAAACCGGCGAGGATTTGGTCGGCAAACATGCCGTCATCGTCGGGCAGTCGAACATCGTCGGTCGACCGATGGCGCTGGAATTGCTGATGGCGCGCTGCACGATCACCGTCTGCCACTCGAAAACTTACGACCTGCCAAAGCTGATCGGCCAGGCCGACATCGTCGTTGCCGGTATCGGCAAGCCGCGTTTCGTCGAAGGCGACTGGATCAAATCCGGCGCCATCGTGCTCGATGTCGGCATTAACCGGCTGGCCGACGGCAAGCTGTGCGGCGATGTCGATTTTGAATCGGCGAGCCGCCGCGCTTCGTGGATCACGCCGGTGCCGGGCGGCGTCGGGCCGATGACGATTGCGACGCTGCTGGCCAATACGCTGGAAGCGGCACGCTGGCAGGAAAGGGATTGCTGAAAGTCGATTGAACCATCAAGAGTGTCGGGTTTGCGTCCGAAGCGAAAAGAAGCGGGCGGCAAACGGTTCGGAATCCACGATGGGCTAACCGATCCCTGCTATGATGACACCTCGTTTTCCGGGATTTCCGAGAGGAAAGAAAACGCACTTGCGGGTGGACAATGATGACGGCAGGGATGGTTCGACTTCTTGAAGGGCGTTGGTGCCGCAGTATCGGGCGCACGGTGTTGCCTGGGCTAGTCGCCTTGCTGGTCGCCTTGCCGACGATGGCGCAAAGCCGGGACGGCGACGATGTCACGCTCAATTTTGTCAACGCCGATATCGAAGCGGTCGTTCGTACCGTCTCCGAAATCACCGGTCGCAACTTCATCATCGACCCCAAAGTCAAAGGCACCGTCAATATCATTTCGACGCGGCCGGTTTCGCGCGAACTGGTGTACCCGACGCTGCTGTCGGCGTTGCGTCTGCAAGGCATCGCTGCCGTCGAAGGGGATGGCGTCGTCCGCATCGTGCCCGAAACCGACGCCAAGCAATATGGCGGTTCGGGGAAGGCGGGCGGCGACCAACTGATCACCAAGGTGATCCCGCTGCGCTACGAATCTGCCGTACCGATGGTGGGCGTGTTGCGGCCGCTGGTATCGCCGAACAATTCGGTGCTGGCGTTTTCCGGCAGCAACGCGCTGGTGATTACCGATTACGCCGAAAACATGAAACGGCTCGAGCGAATCATCGCTTCGCTCGACCAGCCGCCTGCCGGCGAACCGCTGATGGTGCAACTCAAGAACGCTTCGGCGCTCGACATGGTGCCGATGTTGAACAAGTTGCTGGTCGAGGGCGCAACCCCCGGCGCCGGGATGCCGGGAGGCGATGCGATGCAGCGAGTCACACTGGTCGCCGACCCGCGCTCGAACAGTGTGCTGATCCGCTCCGACAATCCGGGGCGCGCCGAGCGGGTGCGCGAATTCATTGAAAAACTCGATGTGCCCGGTCGTCCCGGGGGCAACATCTTCATCATTTATCTGAAAAACGCCGACGCCCAGAGCGTCGCCCAGACCTTGCAAGGAGTGCTGACCGGCAACAGCGCCAACACGACGACAAACATTGCCCGTCCGGCGACGATCAATCCGGGCGCTTCGTCGGCGACCTCGCTTTCCGGCGGCACCGCTGGCGGGGTGGCCGGTATCGAACCATTGCCGTTCGCGCCGCAGCAAGAGAACGGCGTGAGCTTTTCCGCCAACGGCATCACCGTGCAGGCCGACACCGCGACCAATTCGATTGTGGTGATGGCGCCGGAGCCGGTGTACAACACGATCCGCACCGTCGTCGAAAAACTCGATGTGCCGCGTGCGCAAGTGTTCGTCGAAGCGTTGATCGTCGAAGTTGAAGCCGACAAGGCGGCAGAATTCGGAATTCAATGGAATTTTTTGTCCGATAAATCGGGAGTGCGTCCTATCGGCGGTACCAATTTCGGTAGTCGAGGCAGCGGACAAAACATCCTGGATATCACACAAAATCCTTTTGCCGCTGGGCAGGGACTGAATATTGGCATCGTTGACGGGACTATCAACCTTCCCGGTTTTGGAAGAATCACCAACCTCGGCTTTTTGGCGCGAGCGTTGGAAACGCAGACTAGAGCCAATGTTCTTTCGACGCCGACGTTGCTGACGCTCGACAACGAGGAAGCGCGAATCATGGTTGGGCAACAGATTCCGGTTCCGACGGGTTCGTACACGACAACGGGGAGTACCAGCACGGTCACCCCGTTTACGACGTATGAACCTCAAAATGTCGGCTTGATGTTGCGGATCAAACCGCAAATCACCGAAAAGGGAACGGTACGCCTGAACATTTTTCAGGAAGTCTCGCGGGTGATGAGCAAGGACATCACGGGGCCGACGATCTCGAAACGTTTTATTGAATCAATAGTGGCGGTTGACGATTCGCAAATCATCGTGCTCGGTGGGCTGATTGAAGACAGGACGGACGGCGGTTCTGACAGCGTGCCGATATTGGGCGATATTCCCATCCTCGGCCATTTGTTCCGCTACGATTCGCGTAGCCGCCAGAAAAGCAATCTTCTCATTTTCCTGAAACCGACGATCGTCCGCTCGTCTGCCGACAGCGTTGAATACACGACCGAGCGTTACCGCTATTTGATGGGTGAACAGAAAAACCTGGCGCCGCAGGAGCGGTTCTTCTGGACCGATCCGACGATTCCCGAATTGCTGCCGCAGACGTTGCTGCCGGGCAGCGAAAAACCGTTGCCGACACCGCCGCGCGGCGAACCGTTGCCGTCCGGCGCGATGCTGATTTCGACGCAACCGTTTTTGCCGGGACGAACTTGGCTGAACGATCAACCGGCGACGCCTTGATCTGGGCGCGAGCATTTCATGTCTCAGTTGCCCGTTCTCCCGCTCGTTCCAAAAATTCCTTATCCTTTCGCCAAAGCGCAGGGCGTTTTGCCTTGGCGCGAATCGGAGACGGCGCTGACCGTATTGATCCGGCCGGGCGCCAGTGTCGAGGCGTTACAGGAAGTGCGGCGCGTTTACCGCAAGCCGGTGACGATTGAGGAAATCGACGCGCAACGTTTCAATGAGGCACTGGCGAGAGCGTACAACGTTGGCTCGGAAGCCGGTGCGCTGAACGAAGAACTGGCGCGCGATACCGATCTGTCGCAACTGTTGCAGGAAATGCCGGCAACCGAAGATTTGCTCGACGACAGCGCCGAAGCGCCGGTGATCCGAATGATCAATGCGCTGCTGTTGCAGGCGTTGCGCGAACAGGCCTCCGATCTGCACTTCGAACCTTACGAAACGCGCTCGGTCGTCCGCTTCCGTCTGGACGGCGTGTTGCGTGACGTGATCGAGCCGCCGCGGGCGTTGCATGCGGCACTGGTGTCGCGGCTCAAAATCATGGCGAGTCTCGACATCGCCGAAAAGCGGTTACCGCAAGACGGGCGGATCACGCTGCGGCTCGGCGGCAAGAGCGTCGATGTGCGCGTTTCGACTCTGCCGACCGGGCACGGTGAACGCGTCGTGTTGCGTTTGCTTGACAAGGAAGCGGCGCGGCTTGATTTGTCGGCGCTCGGGATGGGCGAGGCGTTGCTGGTTGACATCGACCGCATCATCCGCGAACCGCACGGCATCCTCCTGGTGACGGGGCCGACCGGCTCCGGCAAGACGACGACGCTGTACGCCGCGCTGTCGCGGCTGGAACGTGGCCGCATCAATCTGATGACGGTCGAAGACCCGATCGAATACGCGCTCGACGGGGTAGCGCAAACGCAGGTCAATCCGCGCATCGAGTTGTCGTTCGCGCGGGCGCTGCGTTCGATTTTGCGGCAAGACCCGGACGTGATCATGGTCGGCGAAATCCGCGACCTCGAAACCGCACAAATCGCCGTGCAGGCGTCGCTGACCGGCCATCTGGTGCTGGCGACGCTGCACACCAACGACGCGCCGAGCGCCGTGACGCGCCTGACCGATATGGGGATCGAGCCGTATCTGCTGGCGTCGAGCCTGCTCGGCGTGCTGGCGCAGCGGCTGGTGCGCGTGTTGTGCCCACATTGCCGGAAGGCCGCCGAACCGAACGACGGCGAAAAACAATTGTTGCAGCAAATGGGACTGGCGTTGCCGGAACGCTTGTATGCGCCGACGGGGTGTGAGCATTGCAACCACAGCGGCTATCGCGGCCGCACCGGCATTTACGAATTGCTGCAAGTGGACGATGCAGTGCGTAAATTGGTTCATGAAAACGCTCCCGAGGAGGCGTTGCGCGCTCACGCGGCGCAGCAGGGAATGACATCGTTGCGTCAGGACGGCGCGCGCTGGCTGCGTAATGACGCAACATCGGGCGCGACCTCGCTGGCGGAGCTGGTGCGCGTGACGCGCTCGTAACAACCTTTTGTCTGGAGCGATCATGAGCGAACCTCTCTCTTGTAGAAACTGTCGGAGCTTGGCGCCAAAGCAGGTAATGCCAATGCTCCCCTCTCCCCCGGAGGGAGAGGGGTTGGGGGAGAGGGGGAAACGAAATGCAAGCGGGGGAACCAACCCCATCCCCACCCTAACCCTCCCCTTGAAGGGAAGGGGACACTCTGCGCACACACCAGCACATCAACCTGCAACCACCCAACCCCTTCCCATCAATCAAAAACTCTTTGGGAGCAGGCTCTTCAAGGAGAGAGAACATTGATGCCGCGTTTTCAATGGGAAGCCGTCGATGCACAAGGGCGGGTTTCGCGCGGTATTCGCGAAGCCGAAAACGCGCGTACGCTGCGACAGGCGCTGCAAAGTGAAGGTTTGACGCCGACGGCAGTTGACGAAGCCGTCGATGCGGCGGCAACGTTGTCGTGGACGCGCTTGCCGCCGCCGCAAGTGTCGTTGCTGACGCGGCAACTGGCGACGCTGGTGTATTCCGGGCTGCCGTTGCATCAAGCGTTGCAGGCGGTCACTGATCAAACCGACGACAAACGCGCTCGCGCCATCGTGGCGGCGCTGGCGCAGCATGTCGCGGGCGGCGAAAGTTTTTCGGCGGCGCTGGCGCATTACCCGCGTACCTTCTCGCCGTTGTACCGCGGGCTGGTGGCAGCGGGCGTCGAAAGCGGTTTGCTGCCGGAAGTGTTGCAGCGTCTGGCTGATTACCTCGACGCGCGGCTGGTGCTTCGGCAAAAATTTGTGACGGCGCTGATTTATCCGGCGCTGGTGACAATCATTGCGCTGGCGGTGATCGTCGTGCTGCTGACTTACGTCGTGCCGCAGGTGGTCGCGGTGTACGAACACAGCCGACAAACCTTGCCCTGGCTGACGCGGGCGTTGATCCAGACTTCCGGCTTTCTTCGCGCCACCGGCGCGTACTGGCTGATCGGCGGCATCGCGGCGCTTCTGACGGCAGGATGGGCTTACCGTCGTCAGGAAATCCGCGCGCGCGTTCATCATTTCTGGCTCAAGCTGCCCGGCCTCGGTCGTTTGCTGCAAAGTCTGGAAACCGCGCGCTTCGCCAGTACGTTGGCGATTCTCGTCGGTAGCGGTGCGCCGCTGTTGCGGGGGCTGGAAACGGCTGCGGGTGTGCTGAATTTGCTGCCGATCCGGCAGGCGGTGCAAAACGCGGTCGGCCATGTGCGCGAAGGCGTGGCGCTGGCGCGGGCGCTGAAAGAGAGCGGCGTGTTTCCGCCGATCCTGATCCACCTTGTCGCCAACGGCGAGGCGACCGGCAAACTCGCCGAAATGCTCGAGCGCGCCGCCGCCGAACTGGAACGGGAAGCCGAACGGCGGCTCGCCTGGATCGCGGCGCTGGTGCAGCCGGTGCTGATCGTGCTGATGGGCGGTATCGTGCTGGTACTGGTGCTGGCGATCATGATGCCGATCGTGTCGATGAATCAGTTGATACGGTGACGAATTTTAGCGATATCGTTGCTCGGTTTTTAGGTTTAAAGGGGTTAATGATGGGTAAACGCATCCTTGTGATTCTTGGTCATCCTGCAACGGAAAGCTTTTGTGGCGCTCTTGCGACTTCTTATATAGAAGGCGCTAAAACCAAGGGTCACGAAACTCGTTTTATTTCTCTTGGAAAGTTATCTTTTGACCCCGTGCTTCATAATGGCTACCTCACAGAACAAAAATTGGAACCTGATTTAGCAGAATCACAAGCGGCGATCACTTGGGCGCAGCACATTGTTTTCGTATACCCCGTTTGGTGGGGCGCGATGCCGGCGCTCCTAAAAGGTTTCATTGACCGTGTTTTCTTGCCTGGTTTTGCTTTCCGCTATCGTGAAGGTTCCCGGTTTTGGGATCGTTTGTTGCAAGGAAAGTCTGCGCATCTTTTGGTGACGATGGATGCTCCCTCTTGGTACTACCGTTGGGTCTACCGCATGCCTGGCCACCATCAGATGAAACGCACGATTCTTGAATTCAGCGGCATCAAACCTGTGGCTGTCTCTAGCTTTGGCTCCATCAAGAACTCATCTATGGAACAACGAAAAAAACGGCTTGAGCAAGCGGGTATTTATGGGCAGAATGCCTGACATTATGAAAATGAACCGCTTGGATCATTTCGTGTTGACGGTGCGCGATATCGGCGCTTCGATCGCTTTTTACGAAGCGCTGGGCATGACGGCGGTGACCTTCGGCAACGACCGCAAGGCGCTGACCTTCGGGTGCCAGAAGATCAACCTGCACGAAGCGTCGGCACCGATCACGCCCCATGCGAAAACGCCGACGCCGGGGTCGGCGGATTTTTGCCTGATTGCCGAAGGCCCGGTGGACGCCATCATCGCGCACCTGAAGCAGGCCGGAATTGCGGTCGAAGAGGGGCCGGTGGCGCGTACCGGCGCCTTGGAGCCGATTACCTCGGTGTATTGCCGTGACCCCGACGACAATCTGGTCGAAATCGCTTGTTACGGACAAAATTAGCCTATCGACATAATTACTAAAACGTCTGACATTGCCGTTCGGTCATCGGTTGGTTACGATATTAGCTTTTGCGTCATCGCAGAGCGGTTCGACCGCTCAAGACAAGACATTTTTCAGAGTACACCATGATCGAATTTGAACGCATCAAACGGCTGCCGCCGTATATTTTCAGCATCACCGACCAAATGAAGATGACGGCGCGGCGACGCGGTGAGGACATCATTGATTTCAGTATGGGCAACCCTGACGGGCCAACGCCGAAACACATCGTCGATAAGTTAATCGAAACGGTGCAACGGCCGGATACACACGGCTATTCGGTATCGCGCGGCATCCCGCGCTTGCGCAAGGCGATCTGCGACTGGTACAAGCGCCGCTACGATGTTGATCTCGATCCGGAAACCGAGGCGATTGTCACCATCGGTTCGAAAGAAGGGATTGCGCATCTGGCGTTTGCGACGATGGGAAGCGGCGACACGATTCTGGTGCCGAACCCGAGTTATCCGATCCACATCTACGGGCCGGTGATTGCCGACGCCAACATTGCCCACATACCGAACACGCAGGACTCCGATTTCTTCGGAGAACTCGAACGCACGATCAAGAACAGCTTTCCGAAGCCGAAGATGTTGATCATCAATTATCCGGCGAATCCGACCGGCGAATGCGTCGAATTGCCGTTCTTCGAAAAGATCGTGGCGCTGGCGCGCGAGTACGGCATTTTCGTCGTGCAGGATCTGGCTTACGCCGACATCACTTTCGACGGCTGGAAAGCGCCGTCGATCATGCAGGTGCCGGGCGCTCGTGACGTAGCGGTGGAATTTTTCACGATGTCGAAGAGCTACAACATGGCGGGCTGGCGCATCGGCTTCATG
Source organism: Burkholderiales bacterium (assembly GCA_031260355.1). Classification (GTDB taxonomy): domain Bacteria; phylum Pseudomonadota; class Gammaproteobacteria; order Burkholderiales; family Casimicrobiaceae; genus UBA931. Next base: position 10,316 of record JAIRJZ010000054.1, on the reverse strand, counting down.
GTCGGCAACCGCGAACTGGTGGCTGCCCTGGCGCGAATCAAGGGCTACAACGATTACGGCACGTTCACGCCGATTCAAGTAGCAGCGATCGCGGCGCTTGAGGGATCGGATGATTGCGTACGCGAAATCTCTGCCAAATACGAAAGCCGCCGCAACGTGATGGTCAAAGGGTTGCACGAACTTGGCTGGATGGTCGATAGTCCGAAGGCCGGAATGTATATCTGGGCAAAACTGCCGGAACCGTATCGGCATCTGAAATCGCTGGAGTTCGCCAAAAAGCTGTTGGCGCAGGCGAAGGTGTCGGTATCGCCCGGCATCGGTTTCGGCGAGTACGGCGACGACTATGTGCGTTTTGCGTTGATCGAAAACGAGGCGCGCTCGCGGCAAGCGTTGCGCGGTATCAAACAAATGTTTCGTGAAGACGGTCTCATCTGATGCGGGCTTTGTGAAATGGAAGGAAAGAACATGAAGCCATTGAAAGTGGGACTTTTGGGATTCGGCACGGTCGGCAGCGGTGTCTGGAATGTGTTGCAACGCAACCAAGGCGAAATCAGCCGCCGGGCAGGGCGCGAGATCGTCATCACGCATGTGGCGGCGCGCGCCGCCGACGGGTCGCTCGAACGGGCGAGGGCGCAGTGCGGCGGCGCCACGGTGCTGGACGATGCGGCCAAAATCGTACGCGATCCGGAAATCGACATTGTTTGTGAATTGATCGGCGGAACGACGGTTGCGCGCACATTGGTGCTCGAAGCGATTGCGCACGGCAAGCATGTGGTGACGGCCAACAAGGCGCTGCTGGCGAATTGCGGTACCGAAATTTTTGCGGCGGCGCACGGCAAAGGCGTGGCTGTCGCGTTTGAGGCGGCGGTCGCTGGCGGCATTCCGATCATCAAGGCGTTGCGGGAAGGGCTGAGCGCCAACCGGATCGAGTGGATCGCCGGCATCATCAACGGCACGTCCAACTTCATTCTGTCAACGATGCGCGAGACCGGCGCGTCGTTTGCGGAGGTATTGAAAGAAGCGCAGCGTCTGGGTTACGCCGAGGCCGATCCGACGTTCGATGTCGAAGGAATCGACGCGGCGCACAAGCTGACGATCATGGCAGCGATCGCGTTCGGAATTCCGATGCAGTTCGACAAGGCTTACGCCGAGGGCATCACGAAACTGACCCGCGAAGACATCCGTTACGCCGAAGAATTGGGTTACCGGATCAAGCTGCTGGGAATCACGCGGCGTGTCGAGGGGCAGGGCATCGAATTGCGCGTGCACCCGACGTTGATTCCCGAGAAACGATTGATCGCCAACGTCGAGGGCGCGATGAACGCGGTGCTGGTCAAGGGCGACGCTGTTGGGCCAACGCTGTATTACGGGGCAGGAGCCGGTTCGGAACCGACAGCAAGCGCGGTGATCGCCGACCTCGTTGACGTGACGCGCATGCATACCGCCGACCCCGAACACCGCGTGCCGCACTTGGCGTTCCAGCCCGATCAGTTGAGCGCCATTCCGATTCTCCCGATCAGTGAGGTGTACACCAGTTATTACCTGCGTTTGCGGGTACTCGACCAGCCCGGTGTGCTGGCCGACATCACACGAATTCTTGCAGACCAAGTGATTTCCATCGAGGCCTTTTTACAGAGAGAGGCGACGCACGGCGAAGATGAGGTCGATATTACTATTCTGACGCACCTTGCGATCGAAAAGAATGTACAGGCAGCGCTGGCAAAGATTGAAGCGTTGACCAGCGTCAGGGGCAAGGGCGTTTTGATCAGAATGGAAGGACTGCTCTGATGCGTTACCTATCAACGCGCGGTGGTTTGATCGGAGGGCAAACGTCGGCACCGTTTTCGACGGTTTTGCTTGAAGGACTGGCTTCCGACGGCGGGCTGTCGATGCCCGAAAACTATCCGCAGGCGGAACTCGATGCCTGGCGGTCGTTGTCGTATCCGGCGCTGTGTCTGGAAATCGTCTCGCGTTTCGTCGATGACATTCCGCGCGAGGCGTTGAAGGCGATCATCGACAAGACGTACACGCCGGAAATTTTCGGCAGCGCTGAGATTACGCCTGTGCGTGAACTGGAACCGGGGTTGTCGCTTCTGTGCGTATCGAACGGGCCGACGCTGGCGTTCAAGGACATCGCCTTGCAGTTGCTGGGCCATTTGTTCGAGTATGTGCTGGCGCGGGAAGGGCGCGTGATCAACATCCTCGGCGCCACTTCGGGCGATACCGGCTCGTCGGCTGAGTACGCGATGCGCGGCAAGAACGGCATCAAGGTGTTCATGTTGTCGCCGCACAAACGGATGAGCGCGTTTCAGCAGGCACAGATGTACGCGCTCGACGACCCCAACATCTTCAATCTGGCGATCGAGGGAACGTTCGACTGTTGCCAGGATATCGTCAAAGCGGTCGGCGGCGACGCGGCGTTCAAAACGCAATACCATCTCGGCGCAGTGAATTCGATCAACTGGGCGCGCGTGATGGCGCAAATCGTTTATTACTTCAAGGGTTATTTTGCGGCCACGCAGAAAAACGGCGAACCGCTCGATGTGGCCGTGCCTTCCGGCAACTTCGGCAACATCCTGGCGGCGCACGTCGCCAAGCGAATGGGGTTGCCGTTGCGGCGACTTGTTCTGGCGACCAACGAAAATGACGTGCTCGACGAATTTTTCAAGAGTGGCTGCTACCGGCCACGCCCGGCGGAAGAAACACACGCGACTTCCAGCCCGTCGATGGACATTTCCAGGGCGTCCAACTTTGAACGCTACCTTTACGACTGCGTTGGCCGCGATGGCGTCACGGTACGCAAATTGTGGGAACAGTTGACACAACGCGGTGGTTTCGACCTGACCGAGCCGAAGTACCATGCTTATTGGCAGCGGATACAGGCATCTGGCTTCGTTTCCGGCCGCAGCACCCACGCCGACCGCCTGCAAACGATTCGCGAGATTTACCGGCGTTACGGTGTCATGATCGACCCTCATACCGCCGACGGCGTCAAGGTCGGTTTGGAATACCGTGAAACTGACGTGCCGCTGTTGTGCGTCGAGACCGCGTTGCCGGCGAAATTTGCGGCAACGATTGAAGAGGCGCTCGGGCAGACACCATCGCGACCGGCGGTTTATGCCGATATCGAGCAGCGCCCGCAGCGCTACGCGGTGTTGCCGGCGGATGCCGAAGCGGTAAAAGCGTTCATGCGCGAGCAGTTGGTTTGACCGGAAAACGAAACCACGTTATAATTACAAGTTCTGACGCGGGGTGGAGCAGCTGGCAGCTCGTCGGGCTCATAACCCGAAGGTCACAGGTTCAAATCCTGTCCCCGCAACCAATTCGAAGGGCCTGACACCGTCAGGCCCTTTTTGCTGGTCAGCGGTTTTGTAAACCGGTGATGCCGCCGTACAATATTCATTTTGTTTTTCAGGACGTTCATAGTGGAACCTACGTCACCGGCATCGCTCGATGAGGCGCTCAAAATACACCGCGAAGCGATTGACGCGATTGACAGCGCGCTGTTGCGTTTGTTGAACGAGCGCGCCGCCCATGCGCAGGAAATCGGGCATATCAAAGACACGCAGGCGGTTTATCGGCCTGAGCGCGAGGCGCAGGTGTTGCACCGCCTGCTGGCCGAAAATCCGGGGCCGCTTGACAATGAAGTCATCGCACAATTTTATCGGCAGGTGATGAGCGCCTGTCGGGCGCTGGAACAGCGGTCGCGAGTGGCGTATTTGGGACCGCCCGGAACCTTCAGCGAGTCGGCGGTATTCCGGCATTTCGGTTCTTTTGTTGATGCGCAGCCGTGCGTGACGCTCGACGAAGTGGTGCGAACGGTCGAAAAAGGGCAGAACCAGTATGCGGTCGTGCCGATCGAGAACTCGACCGAAGGCGCCGTGGGCAGGACGCATGATTTGATGATCGACACGTCGCTGCACATCTGCGCCGAAGTGAAAATGCGCATCCAGCAGAATTTGATTTCGCAGGCGACTTCGCTCGAAGCGATCCGCACGGTGTATTCGCATCCGCAATCGCTGGCGCAATGTGCGCAATGGCTGGCGCAGCATTTGCCTGGAGTGGAATGCACGCCGGTAACCAGCAACGCCGAGGCCGCGCGTCTGGCCGCAGCCTCGAAAGAGGCGGCCGCCATCGCCAGTGAAAATGCCGCGGCACTGTACCAACTCAACATTCTGGTGCCGCATATTGAAGACATGCCGAACAACACGACGCGCTTCTGGGTGCTGGGCGCTCAATCGCCGGAACCTTCCGGGCGCGATATGACCTCGCTGGTGATGTCGGCGCCGAACAGGCCGGGAGCGGTTTATCATTTGCTGGAACCGCTGGCGGAGTGTGGCGTGTCGATGACGCGGCTCGAATCGCGACCGGCGCGTACCGGCTTGTGGGAATACTTTTTCTTCGTCGATTTGGAAGGTCACCGCAGCGACCCTGCGGTAAGCGCCGCGCTGGAAAAGCTCGGCCAGTTAGCGCCGTTTTTGAAAGTTCTGGGTTCGTATCCGGCAGCGGTATTGTGATCGCATGAACGTTTTTTTGACCGCAAAGAGCGCAGAGCACTGCGCAGGTTGGGGGGAGCGTAACGAACCCTGGCGCTCATGTGTCAGAGGTCGGGAAAGCTTTTTTAACCGCAAAGAACGCAAGGATCGCAAAGAATTCTCAACACCCCTCTCCCCTTGCGGGAGAGGGGCTGGGGGAGAGGGGAAGTAATCATGCAAACAGCGGGTTCGCCTCTGGTCGGCAAGTTAGTCATCTTCGGTGTCGGCCTGATCGGCGGTTCGTGTGCGCTGGCGTTGAAAGCGCGTAACGCGGTGGGGGAGGTGGTCGGTATCGGCCGCACACGCGCCAATCTCAATGATGCGCTGCGCGGCAACATCATCGATCGCGCTTACACGCTTGACGAAGACTGGACGCAGGAATTACGCGATGCCGACGTTGTGCTGCTTGCCGTGCCGGTGGCGCAGATGGAAGGATTGTTGAAACGCATCTTGCCCGCAGTCGCGCGCGATGCCGTGATTACCGACGCCGGCAGCACCAAACAGGATGTGGTCGAGGCAGCGCGGCAGGCATACTCGTCTTGTCCCGAAGCGGCTTTCGCGCGATTCGTCCCGGCGCATCCGATCGCCGGTACCGAACATTCGGGCGCGGCGGCGGCATTTGCTGCGCTCTATGAAAACCGCCATGTGATCGTCGCGCCGCTGGCCGAAACCGACGCCGACGCCGTGCAGAAAGTCGTTGCGATGTGGCAGACCTGCGGCGCACAAACGCTGACCATGCCGCCCGAACAGCATGACCGCATCTTTGCTGCCGTATCGCACCTGCCGCATTTGCTGGCGTTTGCGCTGGTGGCGGAATTGGCGGGGCGACCGGAAGCGGAAACCTTTTTCCTGCACGCCGGCAGCGGCTTCCGCGATTTCACCCGCATTGCCGGCAGTTCACCGGAAATGTGGCGCGACATCGCGCTCGCCAATCGCGAGGCGCTGATCGAAGAACTGGATCGCTATCAGGCGCACCTGAACCAGATGCGTACCGAACTGGAACGCGGCGACAGCGCGGCGCTCGAAGAACGGCTGAAACACGCGAGCGAGGCGCGGCGGCAGTGGGAAACGGTTTTTAGAGATAAGGTAAGGAAGTAACGAAAGTCTCGGAAAAGCAGCAAGTCTTTATACGGGCTTTATACGGACGGAAATGCCTCGCATAAAGCCCGCACGGGCGGCTGACTGTGCTGCATTGCACACCACAAATCGTAGTTGGATTGAAGGTTGATCCAGAACCGTGCCGTGCTGACGCCCGCTTTTTCGAGTCGCAAGGCCAAATCGGGGCTGATGCTTGCTCTTCCGTTCAGCACTCTCGACAACGCAACGCGCGACATTGCCAAGCGCTCGGCCGCATCGGTTACGGACAGGTTCAACGGTTCAAACACTGTTTCCTTGAGAATTTCGCCCGGATGGGGATGGTTGTGAATCATGAAAGTGCCCTCGTCCTCAATGATAATCCTGATAATCTACCAATTCGACATCAGAGCCGGCAAAGCGAAAGGTAACGCGCCAATTGCCGTTTACCCATATTGACCAATGTCCTTTAAGACCATGCTTCAATGGGTGCAATCTAAAGGCAGGAAGGTCAAGTTCTCTCGGCTCACTGGCCGCGTCAAGCGCGGCAAGAATGATTCTCAGCTTTTTGGCGTGCGCGGCCTGAATGCCTTTTACGGAACCCGTCTGGAAGAATGCCTCAAGACCCTTATGCCGAAATCCAATGATCATTCTTGATTGTATTCTGTATCGCCATAAGATACAACTCTTCGTGACATAAAAAGCTCAACCACGCCTCGTTCCCGACCCCCGGAACAAAAACAATCTCTCCATCGCAATAAATTCGCGGCCAAGTGTCGCGCGCCCAATGCGGAACACCGGCCTCGCGCAGCCAGTCGCACAGCAGCCGGCGCGGGCGGTTGGCGGCGGGCTTCAGGGTTTCACGTTCATGCTGACGGCTGGCGATCAGAATGTCTTTGCCCTGGTTCAGGGCGTCGCGCAGGCTGTCGTTTTCTTTCCCCGGCGTCAGACGCAGGACGCCATGCGGCAACGTCACGCTGTCCTCACCGTGCCATGAAACCCGATAGGGTGCGACCGGCGTGTACAGCATGATCCGCCCGCGGTGAATACCCAAGCATTGCCCGCCGTGGCGCAATTCGATTCGCGCGTCGGGACGGGCGTGTTGCAGTTGCCGCAGCATGTCGCTCAAGCGGGCGAAGGTCGGCGCTCTCAGTCCGGCATGACGGAAAGCCGTACGCAACACATGACGCGCGAACGCTTCCGACAAGGTTTTCAGCCAAGATAAATCCAGCGGAAAACGCGCCTTCGTCTCGTCGGTTTCGCGATAGACTTCGGCGAGCGTTACGACGGTTTCGGCCTGCAATGTCGCTGCGCGACTCAATGTCTTGCGATAAGCAGGGAACCCTTCTTCGAGCACCGGAAGAATGCGGTGGCGAAGAAAATTGCGCTTGAAACCGGTTTCGGCGTTGCTCTCATCCTCAATCCATTCCAATTCATGTGTTCTGGCATAAGCGAGCAGGACGGCGCGCGGCACATCGAGCAGAGGGCGCCACAGCGCTGCCCCCTTTTCAAAGGGGGTGTCCGTCGAAGACGGACGGGGGTTTGTCTCGGCCCCCCTCTCCCCTTGAGGGGTTGGGGGAGAGGGATGGTATGCCGCCATCGCCGCCAGCCCTTGTGGCCCGGCGCCGCGCAGCAATTGCAGCAACAGCGTTTCCGCCTGGTCGTCTTGGTGGTGCGCCAGCACAATCGTATCGGCGCTGGCTTCCGCCGCCATGTCGCGCAACGCTGCGTGTCGCGCGTGTCGTGCGGTTTCTTCGAGGCTGGCCTGCGATTTTTGCGAAAGCGTCAACCGGCGCGCCGTCAGCGGGATCGCGCGGGCGGCGCAGAAGCGCTCGCAGAAAGCCAGCCAGTCATCAGCGTTGGCCGACAAGCCGTGGTGGACGTGCGCCGCCAAAAGCGCAGTGATGTGCGGCATTTTTTCGCGTAGCCGGTGAAGCGCATCGAGCAGCACGACCGAATCCAGCCCGCCGGAAAAAGCCACGAGAAGCGAACGGGGCGTTTCCGGTTGCGGGAGCGATAAAAGGGCGCGTTCGATGGAGGACACTAAGACCTATCTCAAAATGACGGTGACGCTGTAAGCATTCGGCTGGTTACTCCGTCATCCCGATCGTTCGCCGGAACGACGATTTCTTCCAAGCGGCCGAAGGTAGCCCCAACAGTCGTGCCACCAGCCGGATCACATTGGCGGAGGCAGGCTTATGTGTGGGCAACAGCCGGGCCAAGGGCGCGGACTGCGGGCTGCGGGTGCTGGCGAGCCTGCGCCAGATCGTAGTTAAGCTGCAAGGTAAGCCACACATCCGCAGTGCTGACGCCGGCCTGTTCCAGCCGCAAGGCCAAGTCGGGGCTTATCGCTGCCCGGCAATTCAATACGCGGGACAAGGCTGTCCGAGACATACCCAATCGTTCAGCCGCTTCTTTTACGGTCAAGCCCAGCTCTGCGATAACGTCCTCGCGCAACACCTCGCCTGGATGAGTGGGGTTTTTCGTGGTCATGATGAAATTCTTTCAGTGGTAGTCCTGATAATCGACTAACTCAACATTAACGCCGACAAAGACGAACGTCACGCGCCAATTGCCGTTCACCCAAATCGACCAATGGTCTTTCAATTCGCCTTTGAGAGGATGCAGCCGGAAGGAAGGGATATTGACGCCTTCCGGGCCTTTCGCGGCATTCAGCACATCAAGAATGCGGCTCAATTTTGCAGCATGGGCGGCCTGTATGCCTTTGGTCGAGCCGGTCTTGTAAAAAGCTTCAAGCCCTTTGTGCCGGAATCCCGCAATCATGATTTCATTGTACCCCGTAACGTAACGCGGTGCAATTTCCCCCGGTTGCTTGGAGAGGTCAGGAAGCGATAGGTTCTTTTTCCTCGTTGAATTTTCCGAACCCCATGATTTTTTCCTGCCGCAGCGCCAACCGTTTGGAGACCGAAAGGCCGCTGAGCTTTTTGAGTCCGTCGGCGAGAACGGTTTTGAGGGTGGCCATGGTTTTTGCATGGTCGCGGTGGGCGCCGCCGAGCGGTTCGGGGATGATCTCGTCGATCAGCCCCAGTTGTTTCAGGCGCGACGCGGTGATGCCGAGGGTTTCGGCGGCGTCAGGGGCGTAGGAGGCGGATTTCCACAGAATCGAGGCGCAGCCTTCCGGCGAAATCACCGAGTAAATCGAATATTGCAGCATGTACATCACGTCGCCGACCGACATTGCCAGCGCGCCGCCGGAGCCGCCTTCGCCGATCACGGTGACGAGCACCGGCACTTTCAGCACCGACATTTCATAGAGGTTGCGGCCAATCGCCTCCGACTGACCGCGCTCTTCAGCGCCGATGCCGGGATAGGCGCCAGGGGTGTCAATGAAGGTGAACAGCGGCAGGTCGAATTTTTCCGCCAGCTTCATCAGGCGCAACGCTTTGCGGTAGCCTTCGGGGCGCGGCATACCGAAATTGCGAAGGATTTTTTCCTTGGTATCGCGGCCTTTTTGGTGGCCGATCACGACACAGGGTTTGTCGTTGAAGCGGGCAAAACCGCCAACGATCGAGGTGTCGTCGGCGTAGGTACGGTCGCCGTGCAGTTCGTGAAAATCTGTGAACAGCGCGTTGATGTAATCGAGGGTGTAGGGACGCTGCGGATGGCGCGCGACCTGGGTGGTCTGCCAAGCAGTGAGCTTGGCGTAAGTGCTTTCGATGAGTTGGTTGCTCTTTTGCTGAAGGCGTTCGACCTCTTCGGAAATATCAACGGAAGGGTCTTCACCGACGCAGCGCAACTCATCGATCTTGGCTTGCAATTCAGCGATGGGTTGCTCGAAATCGAGGAACGTCTGTTTCATGGAAGGATTCGAGGACACAAAATCGAATCATAGCGCAAGATGCGCCATTCAAGAATGAGCACAGCACTGTTTTTTTTACCCATCAAAAACAAGAGATTGCGTCCTATTCTTAATGTCGTGGGTGAAAAGACTACAGCAAGAACGGCAGAAGGCTTTTCGTGCGGGCGCTGTAGTCGCGGTATTCGGGAAAGCGTGCACAGAGAAAACGTTCTTCCTGCTGTGCCTTGAAATGCAATACGATACCCAGAGCGCCCCATACCGGCCAGCGCCACAGTTCGCCATATAGCAGGGAAAATCCCGCCATCGCCAGCAACAGCGCCAGATACATCGGGTGGCGAATAAAACGGTAGGGGCCGCTCGTGATGAGTCGGTTGCCCGGCGGCGGCTCCGGAAGGGCTCTGAAATTGTCGAGCCGGTTATGTTTTAAAACCCACAAGAACAACAAGGAACCCATCAGCAGTAGCGCGTAGGCTGCGATGGCAGAAGCGCCGACCCAGCCTGGGGCGCGCCCCGTCCACGGTATGACAAGAAGCACCATCAGGGCGAATTGCAGCAGAAAAAAGATCATGGTTGAGCCATTAAAAAAGGGACTTATATACTTTACTTATAAAGCCTAGCTTCAGCGAAGTCATTCTGCCTACTCCCGCGTCATTGCGACCGCGAGCGTAGCGCGGCGGGAAGCAATCCAGAACAATTCGGGCTTTCCTGGATTGCTTCGTCGCTTCGCCGACGCCAAACGCTGAAAACACCGTAGAGCAAGTTAAGGAGCCTCTGAAAAACCCTTCCTGTCATTCTGCGCGTAGCGAAGCGAAGTCGCAGAATCCAGACGCCGCGTGGATCCTGCGACTTCGCGCAGGATGACAAGCGGGGGATAGCAGGGTTGTTCA
>JAIRJZ010000048.1 GCA_031260355.1 Burkholderiales bacterium | reverse complement strand
ATTCCCGCGAAAGCGGGAATCCAGCTGTTATTGCCGCAAGTGGCATTCCTGGATTCCCGCTTTCGCGGGAATGACGGTTTCCGAGGGCGGTTTTTGTCCTTTTGAACGAGAAATGGAATAAGACATTTCTTCCGCCAACCGGTTTGGAAGTCTTGATTATCTTCGCAGAGCCAAGTGCAACAGAGACATAATGGTACTTTTGCCCTCTTCCCCACTCCTCTCCCGCAAGCGGACAAGGGGAGGAGAGCTACATCACTCCCGCAAACAAGCGAGGGAAGCAAAGCGGGTGTGCGCGGAAGCGTATGTGTGGCTAAAACAAAAAAACACATAAAAACAGTTGGTTATCCTTTGCGCCCGGAAGTTTTTCCCATCAGTGGGGCGGGACGCTACGAACGAGCAGGGCGCGTTATAATTTAAGCTTTTAATGCGATTGGTGGGCTCCGTTCCCGTCTCCGTATCGAGCAGAAAGCGAGGTCAGCATGGTTGCCAAAACGGCATCGGTCACCAAAAAGGTTCGCGGGTTAACCGAGGAGCAGCTTCTCAAGGCTCCCGAAAAAAACTACATGAACGAAGAGCAGTTGGTTTTCTTCAGGAAGCGTTTGCTTGACTTGAAGGCGCAGTTGTTGCAAAACGCCGGCGACACCGGGGAACGATTGCGCGAGACCGAGGTGACGACCGATCCTTCGGATCGGGCGACGCTCGAAGAGGAATACACGCTGGAGCTGAGGACGCGGGATCGTGAGCATAAGCTGCTGAAAAAGGTCGATAAATCGCTGCGTTTGATCGAGAGCGGCGAGTACGGGTATTGCGAGGAAACCGGCGAGCCGATCGGTATTCCGCGGTTGCTGGCGCGGCCGACGGCAACGCTGTCGCTGGAGGCGCAGGAGCGCTGGGAGCGTGTGCAGAAGTTGTACGGCGATTGAGATACTGGCGGTCGGGATCATGAAGCGAACCGGAGGGCGGCTTGTCGCGGTTTTGGGGCTGTTGTTGCTGAGCGGCTGCGTGACGCTTTTCGGTGGCAAGGATAAGGCGATTGTTGTTCTTGCGCCGACGCAGGGGAATCAGGTGAAAGGCACCGTCTGGTTCGAGCAGCGCGGCGCCCGGGTGATGGTGATGGCCGATCTGCAAGGGTTGCAGCCCAACAGCGAGCACGGGTTTCATGTTCATGAGTTGGGCGATTGTTCTGCTCCCGATGCGTCGAGCGCCGGCGGTCACTTCAATCCGGACGGCGAGCCGCACGGCCATTACAGCGCTTCGCCGCACCATGCGGGCGACCTTCCCAATCTCAAAGCGGACAGCCGCGGAGTCGCCAAAGTGTCGTTCGAGGTGGACGGCATCAGTGTCTGGCCGGGGTTCCGCAGCATCATCGGGCGGTCGCTGATTGTGCACCGCCACCCCGACGATTATCGGTCGCAACCGGACGGCAACAGCGGTCCACGGGTCGCCTGCGGCGTGATCGGGTTGCAGTAGCCCTTTTCCGGCAGGTTTTGTCGTCACATTGTGTGACGCGCCGCTCGGGAAAAGGCGGTAATATGAAACATCAGAACCTATCTCAAGCATGTATCAGAAGGCCGGTATCAAGAAGTCGCTGTTTCGGCAAAGACCGGAGCGGAACCCGGGGAAAGAAAGCCTGGATTCCCGCTTTCGCGGGAATGACGGAGCCGCCAAGCGGGCATTGATGGCGTTACGATAAAATTGAGACAGGTTCCTAAAGCGGTTTTGGTTCAAGTTCATGCGTTTTACCCTCTCCCCCAACTCCTCCCCCGCGAGGGGGGAGGAAAAAAGTGTACGTACTTGAACAAAAACCGGTCTAATCTTTTTTTGTTCACGACTTGTTGCAGGAGTTTCACATGTTCACGCTTCCCCCTCTCCCTTTTGCCGATAACGCGCTGGAACCGGTGATCAGCGCCAATACGCTGAGTTTTCACTACGGCAAGCACCATAAAACGTATGTCGATAATCTGAATAACTTGATCAAGGAAACGGAGTTTGAAAGCGCCGAACTGAAATCGCTGGTCGAACGGGTGGCCGGAAAGCCCCAGCAGGCGGCGATTTTCAATAACGCGGCGCAGGTCTGGAACCACACGTTTTACTGGAATGGGCTGAATCCGCGCGGCGCCCGCAAACCGATCGGGACACTGGCGGCGCTGATCGACGAAAGTTTCGGCAGTTTTGAAGCGTTGAAGAAAACGCTGGCGGAAACGTCGATCGGGCAGTTCGGTTCGGGCTGGGGCTGGCTGGTCAAGAACGCCGAAGGCAAGCTTGAGGTGGTCAAAACCGGCAACGCCGAGGTGCCGTTCACGCGCGGATTGACGCCGCTGCTGACGATCGACGTTTGGGAGCACGCGTATTATCTGGATTACCAAAACCGCCGCGCTGATTACGTCAAGGCGGTGATCGAGCAATTGCTCGATTGGGATGTCGCCGCGGCGAATCTCGGCTGACGGAAAGAGCACGTTTTCACGGTTTTTTCGAAAAATGACGACGGCGCATAAAACAATGTGGTGGGGAAAATGATCGAAAAGGAGATGGAGGGTCGTCAAACGCTGACAGCGCTCGGGCAGTTACCGCGCATCAGTTCCAAGTCTGTTTCGGTCGGGGGGGCGATGTCGTCCGCCTCGGGGCTTAACGCCATCCTCGAAACCGCTGCGCTGATGCATGCGAGCGGTCAGTTGGAAGCTGCCCGAACCGTGCTCGAAGAAGCCATTGCGACCGAACCGGAAACGGCGGGAATGCCGTTGGTGTGGTTGGCGTTGCTCGATCTGTACCAGCAATCCGGCAATCAGACGGCGTTTGAACGTTACGGGATGGAGTACGCCGTGCGTTTCGAGCAATCGCCGCCGATATGGGTTGCTCGCGTTTTGCCGACATCGGGATTGCGATCACCGGGAGCCGGAGAGCCTTCGCCTAAAGTGGAGGTCACGAGCGCGCGCATCCAGCTTGAAGGCAAAATCAACGCGGACAACAAAGCGTTGACGGAACCGCTGCTGCAAATTCTCGATGCGCCGGAAAAAGAAGCCTACCAGGTGGATTTGTTTCGCACGGTGCTGCTCGACGAAGAGGGCGCGTTGCATCTGGCGCGCGTGTTGGCGAAGGTTCGCCGTTTGCAACTGAACCTTGTGCTGGATCCGTGGCCGCAAACGCTGTTTTATGAAGCAAAGCGGCGCGCGGTTGACCTGGTTGACAAAGAGGGCGAGGGGTATTGGCAGTTGTGGCTGGAGCTGTTGCAGTGGCAGCCGGACGAAACGTTGTTCGAAGCCTGCGCGCTCGATTTCGCGTTGCGTTTCGAAGTTTCGCCGCCGGCGTGGGAGCCTGCCCGGGGGCGGTCGTTGTCGCAACCAGCGGCAGCGCAAACCGCCACGCCGGCGGTCGCCCCAGAAACCGAGCAAGACACAACGCCGCCGAACACGGTCATCTGGCGCGGCGTGCTGCAAGGCGCGCACGCGCCGCAACTGGCGGCGCTCAAAGAGCGGCTGCCTGTGTACGATGAGTTGGTGATCGACATGCATGGTGTGCTTCGCGTCGATTTTTCGTACGGCGGCGCCTTGGCCAATTTGATGGCGCGCGCCGAGGGCGCCAAAAAGCGGGTAACGTTCATCCGCACCTCCCCGATGGTGCTGACGCTGTTGTTGTTGGTCGGTATTCCGCCGCGCGCGTTCAGCCGCCGAAAAAAATGAAAGCGCGCTTCCGGCAAGGAAGCGCCTGTTTGGAGAACGGACAATGGAACCTTTTCACGGGACGACGATTCTTTCCGTTGCGCACGGTGGCAAAATCGCCTTGGGCGGCGACGGGCAAGTGACACTCGGCGCTATCGTTGTCAAAGCGACGGCGCGTAAAGTACGGCGGCTGTACCAAAACAAAGTGCTGGCCGGTTTCGCCGGAGCGACGGCCGACGCGTTCACGCTGTTCGAGCGTTTCGAAGCCAAGCTCGACAAGCATCAGGGACAGTTGACGCGCGCCGCTGTCGAGTTGGCCAAAGACTGGCGTTCGGATCGCGTGCTGCGTCGCCTGGAAGCGATGCTGGCGGTTGTCGATACGACGGCGTCACTGATCATTTCCGGCAACGGCGATGTGTTGGAACCGGAAGGACGAATCATCGCCATCGGCTCGGGCGGCGCTTACGCGCAGTCCGCAGCGCGGGCGCTGTGTGAAAACACCGATTTGAGCGCCGATATCATCGTCAAAAAGGCGCTGACGATTGCCGGCGATATCTGTATCTATACCAATCAGAACCATGTGATCGAAGTGCTCGACGCGCCGGAGGTACGGGGGAGCGTTGCGCCATGAGCGGTGCTGTGTCGAGGCCGGGCGCAGATAGCCCCGCGCTTTCGGTGGTGGTGCCGATGTACAACGAGGCCACCAACGCCATCGCCCTGTACGACCGGCTTCATGCTGTTCTGGAAGCAACGGGCGAACGCTGGGAGCTGATTTGCGTCAACGACGGCAGCCGGGACGAAACGCTGATGGTGTTGACGGCATTGCATCAGCGCGATACCCGTGTGCGGGTCATCGATCTTGCCCGTAATTTCGGCAAAGAGGTGGCCTTGTCCGCCGGACTCGATCATGCGTCGGGCGATGCGGTTATTCCCATTGACGCCGATCTGCAAGACCCGCCGGAGCTGATTCCCGAGTTGCTGCGCTGCTGGAAGGAAGGCGCCGAGGTGGTCAACGCCACGCGCCGCTCGCGCGATGGCGAGAGTTGGTTTAAAAAAACGACGGCCAACCTGTTTTATTACGTTCTTGAAAAAGTGACGCGGATTCCGATCCCGCGCAACACCGGCGATTTTCGTCTCATCTCCCGTCCGGCGTTGCAAGCACTGCAACGGATGCCGGAACGCTCGCGTTTCATGAAAGGCATGTTTGCCTGGGTCGGCTTTCGTCAGGCGACCGTGCTGTTTGATCGGGCGCCGCGCCATACCGGCGCCACGAAATGGAATTACTGGCGGCTGTGGAATTTGGCGCTGGAAGGCGTCACATCGTTCAGTTCGTTGCCGCTACGCATCTGGAGTTATCTCGGTCTCGGTGTCGCGATTTTTGCGTTTCTGTACATGATGTTCCTGATGGTGCGAACCCTGATCTTCGGTATCGATGTGCCGGGGTACGCGTCGTTGATGGTCGTGGTGTTGTTCATCGGCGGGATTCAGTTGATCGGTCTTGGTGTTCTCGGCGAGTACCTGGCGAGAATTTTCGAAGAGGTCAAGGCGCGTCCCTTGTATGTGGTGCGCGAACGACTGGGTTTCTCGCAGGACGCTGTTGATCACGCTGAAACATTGCCGGGACGTTGAAACGATGTTTCCGAGCCGGACATGGTGGAAATAAAAAAACATTGGCGGGAAGAATTTCTTCCTGCGCTATTGGTGGCGCTTGCTTTTTGTGCCGGGATGGTTGGGATTTTCTATCCCGGCTTTATGACTTTCGATTCCTCTCTCGGCTTGTGGCTGGCGCGGCACGGCGAAGGTTTTGGGATGACACCGCAGATCGTAACGCTTGTCTGGCGGCTGTTGTTACCTCTTGATCCTTCCAGCGGTGCGCCGCTTTTTGTGCTCAATCATATTTTTTTCTGGCTGTCGCTCTGCATCTTTGCCGTGACACTTTTCCGGACTTGGTATGCACAAATTCTCTTTCTGATATTCTGCGGGCTGTTGTCGCCGTGTGTGCTGATTCTCGCGCATGTGTGGGGCGACGCCATGCTGATCGGCGTCCTGTCGCTGGCCTGTGCATTGATGTTTTTGTCGGCAATGGGGCATGGAAAATGGTGGGCTGTTCTGGCACTTCCTTTTCTGCTCCTTGTCGGATTGGTGCGCTTCAATGCACTTCCGGCGCTTCTGCCGATTATCTGCTATTGGGGGTATCTGACGCTGGCGGGGAGTTTGAAAAACCGGCGTTTGTCGGCGCGCTATGTTGTCTTGCTGGTCGTTGCGGCGGCTTTTTTGGCAGGCATCTTTACGGTCAACAGAGCGTTGGAAAAACGATTTGTGACGATTTCGATGTCGGCGTGGGCGGTGGTGGCGTTGTGGGATTTGGCAGCCGTCTCTCTGGCAACGGGGGAAATGCTGATTCCTTCGTTTGCCAGGCCTTCAACGACAACGCTGAAAGATCTGCAGAAACACTTTCGTGAGGATGCCAACACAACCATATACGCGGTCGTTTACGACAACGGTAATCCGCAGCCTTATACATCGGCACAATTGAAGAGAATCAACAAAGCATTGTTGGCGGCGATCATCGCGCACCCCAAGGCGTATTTCGAACATCGTTGGCGACTGACGCGCTATCTCTTTGGACGCTATGGCCACGAAAAAAGCCTTGTCTCTTACGCGGGCATTATTCCTTATGGCGACAATCCGCCGCGGGCATTGCCGGAAAATGTGCTGCGTGACAAAGCGGTCGGTTTTTATCAGGGGGCAGTCAAGACATGGTGGTCGGCGCCTATCGTCTATGTGGTCGCTTCGTTGGTATTGCTGCCGTTGCTGTGGAGGCAACGAAGCAGTGAGCAAAGCAAATACGCGCTCGTCCTTGCGCTTTCCGGACTTTTGTATGCAGCGTCGTTATGTCTGACCGCGCCAAGCGCCGAGTTACGCTACTTCTCGTGGCTGTTTTTTACGGCGCCTGTGGGCGTTGCCGTCTTCATTTCGATGGTGAAACAACGCCACTGCCCGGCGGTGCAGAGAGAAGATGGGAATCTGGTATAAACTGTCGGCCTGACGGGGACGTTGCGGGCACTTTTGAAAAGACGAGGTAAGGGCAAACGATGAAAAACAGATGGAAGGTTTGGGCGCTGGTGTTGCTGGCGTGGGCGATGGCGGCGAATGCGCAGTCACCGGTGCCGGTTGACAATCCCACCGGCGAAGCGGCGGCGGTCAAGGCGCTGTTGCAAAAAAAGTTTCCCGATGCGCCGATTCGGCATGTCGAGAAAACGCCGTATTTCGGCGGGCTGTATGAAGTGCTTCTCGGCGAGCAGATGATTTACACCAACAAGGACGTGACGCACGTTCTGGCGGGGGCGCTGTACGACGCCAAAAACTTGCCGGACGGCATGCAGAATCTGACCGATGCCCGCGCGCGCGAACTGAATCGCATCGACGTGGCGACGATACCGGTTTCGTATGCGTTCAAACGTGTCAAGGGAAGAGGGGAGCGGGTGTTGTACCTCTTTTCGGATATCGACTGCCCGTTCTGCGAGGTGATTGAGCGGACGCTGCGCGATATTGATAACGTGACGGTTTACACGTTCCTGTTGCCATTGGACACGTTGCATCCGGATGCGGCGCGCAAATCAAAAACGATTTGGTGCGACAAAGACCGGGCGAAAGCGTGGGAAGCGTACTTCGCCACCAAGAAACTTCCGGATAATAAGGGCGATTGCGAAACGCCGATCGAAAAGGTTCAGCAACTGGCGCAAGGACTCGGCATTCGCGGCACGCCGGGGTTGGTCTTTGCCGACGGCACGATTGTTCCGGGTGCGTTGCCGAAAGAGAGGATGGAGGCTGAATTGAACCGCGCCGATGTGGCGGCGATCGCCTTGAGAGCCGCCAAGAAAGGAAAGTAAAACGCCGGCCGGAAAAGCGGCGGTATCGTCAAGAAAAAGACCAAGAAACATGAGGCGAAAGCGGCAACGCTTTCGCCTTTTTGTTGTTTCGACTGAAAACAGTTACAAGCGCAGTTACAGCGGCGGCCAGCCCGGCGATGGCGTTGCCGGCGGTGCGCCGCGCGCGGGAATCGATTCGACCGGCATCGGTTGCAGTTCTTCGACGCTACGCGCCGGCCAGCGCATCGTATTCGGCGACTCGGCGCCCAGCCACCACAGGTCATGCCGGTAGTTGCTGCGGGGATCGTCGGCTGTGAACGAGGCGCAGCCGCTCAACAAGACGACCAGCGACAACAGCACCAAGCGGCGCGGGCGGAATGAAAAAGAGCGGGTCAGGGTCATGGTTCAAACCTCGAAAATGTTGTTGTCACTTCTTTCGCGATGGTTCCCGGCAGAAGGCACATGCACGGACACGCACGGCGGCGACATGGATCAGCTTACCATTGCTCCGGGCATTTTCGTAGCATCTGCCCGGATTTTGTCATTTTGCGGAACGGTTTGTGCCGTTTTTGACGGAGAAAATCGAAAAACCGGATAGCCGGTACTTACTCGTAAACCCGCAAAAACCGCGGCTTGGGAGGAAAAACAGGGGGGCAGAAAACGTACCGTGGTTTTTTTACGACAGTATCTTGAAAAGTTACTTTCACATTGTGCTTTAACAAGCTATTTCTAAAAGAAAAAGAGAGATTTCTTTGCTTCCGGAGGTTTCCCGGAAAAAACAGGCGAGCCATTGACGGTCATTATAGGGGGGTCGTATAGTGGCGGAAAGTGTTGAAAAGTGGGGATTTGTGGTAAGCGATCGCTTGCGCCACAGCTCCAAGTTGAAACCAGGGCATGCGCTTCAGATCGGTGTTTTTTGATAAGCGTTTGTTTTTAGGTTGATTTTATTGAAAAGAACGGTCATCGCCTGATGGATGCTGCTCAAACGCTTTTGCCGAAGATCTCCGCCCCCGTTTTTCGTGGCGTGACGCAACTGGCGCTCGACTCCAAGGGGCGGCTGGCGATCCCCGCTCGTTACCGGGAAGCGCTGCATCTGCACGGAGAGAGCCGCTTGGTGGTGACGGCCGATCCCAGTCGCTGTCTGTTGGTTTATCCGCAGCCGATCTGGGAGCCGATCCAGGAAAAACTGATGGCGCTGTCGTCATTCGATGAGCGCATTCGCGCGTTGCAGCGGTTGCTCGTCGGTTACGCCGACGATGTCACGCTCGACGGTGCCGGCCGGGCGCTGGTGTCTCCGGCGTTGCGGCAATACGCCCAGCTCGACCACCGGGTGATTCTGGTCGGCCAAGGCGGCCATTTCGAACTTTGGGATGAAGGGTTGTGGCAGGCGCAGATGGCGCAAGCCGTTCGCTTGACGCACGACGATCTGCCGCCGGTTCTCGATGGTTTTTCGCTGTAAAACAGGTCTCGATGAGTCTGGTTCATGCACCGGTATTGTTGAAAGAAGCACTCGCAGCTTTGCAACTACGCCGCGACGGCGTTTATGTCGATGGGACTTTTGGACGCGGCGGTCACAGCGGTGCGATGCTGGCGCAACTGGGCGAGAGCGGACGGGTGATCGCGCTGGACCGCGACCCTGCCGCCGAAACCGCGGCTTCGGCGCTGGCGCGGGAAGACGGACGTTTTTCGTTTCAACGCGCCTGGTTTTCCGAAATGCCCGATGTGCTTGCCGCCCACGCCATCGAGGCAGTCGATGGTGTGCTGCTTGATCTCGGGGTGTCGTCGCCGCAGATCGACGACGCTGAACGCGGTTTTTCTTTTCGTCACGACGGGCCGCTTGACATGCGGATGGATCCGACGCGCGGCGAGTCGGCGGCGGCGTTTCTGGCGCGGGCCGGTCAACAACAAATCACGGAGGTTTTAAAACATTATGGTGAAGAACGGTTTGCTGCATCGATTGCAAGGGCGATTGTCGAGGCTCGGCAGGAACGGCCAATCGAACGTACCGCTCAACTGGCCGCGCTCGTCGCTCAAAGTCTCGGCGCGCGGGTACGCGGCGACTGGCATCAGGATCCGGCTACGCGCACTTTCCAGGCCCTGCGCATCCAGGTAAACGAAGAGTTGAAAGAAATCATGCGATTGTTGCCGCAATTGATCGCGTGTCTGAAAACCAGCGCACGGCTGGCGGTGATCAGTTTTCATTCGCTGGAGGACAGACTGGTGAAGCGCTTCATGCGTTGCGCGGCGCAACCGTTCGGCGGCAATGAGGCGTTGCTGCGTTTGCCGTTGGCGCAGGCGGTTTTGCCGGAGCCGCCGTTGCGGCTGATCGGTCGCGCGGTCAGGGCGGGTGAAGACGAGGTTCGCGCCAACCCACGGGCGCGCAGCGCCGTGTTGCGGGTGGCGGAACGGACGGCGGCAGCGTGGCACCGGGATGACGCCGCGCGTTTGCATGTTGCCGCGTTCGGCGAGGTGGCCTGATGGTGCGCACCGGCATTCTGTTGCTGCTGCTGATCGCTTGCGCGTTGTCGCTGGTGACGTCGCGCCATCAGGCACGCAAACTGTTTGTCGAACTGGAACGCAGTCGCCAGCAGGCACAGACGTATGAAGTCGATTACGGCAGGCTGCAACTCGAATCGTCAACCTGGAGTGTACCGGCGCGCATCGATCGGCTGGCGCGCGGTTCGTTGGCGATGCAATTGCTCGAGCCCGGCCGGACTCAGGTGATCGAAGTGCCGCCATCGCAGATTTTCTCGCGGGAACGCGGGCGAGAGGCAACGCCATGATTGCCGGCATCGGTTCACTGTCGTCGCGCCGCCAGAAGGCGCCGATGCCGGAACTGTCGCCGGTACGGGCGTTGCTCGTTTTCGGTGTACTCGGTGCGCTGTTTCTCGTATTGATCGGCAAGGCGCTGTACCTGCAATGGGTGAGAGGCGATTTTCTGCAAACGCAGGGCGCGGCGCGTTATGTACGCGACCTCGAAATTCCGGCGCACCGCGGCAAAATCACCGACCGCTTCGGCGAGCCGCTGGCGATTTCGACGCCGGTGAAGTCGTTGTGGGCGTTCACCGAAAAACTGAATGCTTCCGACGAGCAGATGAAGGCGCTGGCGAAAATACTCGGCACGACGTCGCCGACGTTGAAAAAGAGGATCGAGGCGGCGGGCGATTTCATTTATCTGGCCAGAGGCGTACCGCCGGAAGTGGCCGAAGAAGCGCTGGCGCTCAAGATTCCCGGACTCTACGGCGAACGCGTTTATCGGCGTTATTATCCGGCTGGAGAATTGACCAGTCAGATCCTCGGTTTTACCGGTGTCGATGACCACGGACAGGAAGGTCTGGAACTGGTTCGGCAGGACTGGCTGGGCGGTAAGTCGGGCAGCCGTCGTGTCATCATCAACCGCAAGGGCGAGGCAGTAGAAGATATCGCCGGGATACGGGCGCCGCAGGAAGGACGCGATCTGGCGTTGTCGCTCGACCTTCGCTTGCAGTATCTGGCGCAGATGGAATTGAAAGCGGCTGTCGCCGAGCACAAGGCCAAGGCAGGCAGCCTGGTGGTGCTCGACGCCCAGACCGGCGAAGTGCTGGCGCTTGCCAACTGGCCGACGTACAACCCGAACCGGCGCGATGAATTCATTCCGGCCAGAATGCGCAATCGGGCGCTGATCGATGTTTTTGAGCCGGGCTCGACCTTCAAGCCGTTCACGGTAGCGATGGCGCTGGACGCTGGTCGCGTGAAGTCGGCGACGATGATGGACACGGCGAGCGGGCAGATGACCATCGGCAAGGCGACCATTCACGACAGCCACGCCAGCGGTAATCTGACGGTCGAGCAGGTGTTGCAGCGCTCGTCGAACATCGGCACGGCGAAAATTGCGTTGATGATGCCGGCCGAGAAAATGTGGCAGGGCTTGTCCAGCGCCGGTTTCGGAATGCCGGTGGACACCGGTTTTCCCGGCGAAAGTTTTGGCCGCTTGCGCCCAGCCAAGAGTTGGCGACCGATCGAACAGGCGACGATTTCCTATGGGCACGGGGTGTCGGTCAACCTGTTGCAACTGGCGCGCGGCTATACGATCTTTACCGGCAACGGCGAACTGAAACCGGTGTCGCTGTATCGGGTTTCCGGCAATGTGTCCGGCAAGCCGGTGATTTCACCGGCGACCGCGACGGAAATGCGCCGGATGCTGGAAATGGCGGCGTTGCCGGGCGGCACCGGCGCGCGCGCGCAAGTACCCGACTACCGGGTCGCCGGCAAGACGGGAACGGCGCGCAAACCGGAGAAAGGCGGCTACGCCAAAAAATACGTCAGTTCGTTCGTCGGCTTCGCGCCGGTATCGTCGCCGCGGCTGATCGTGGCAGTGATGATCGACGAGCCCTCCGACGGCAAGTATTACGGTGCCGTCGTGGCGGCGCCGGTGTTCGCCAGTGTCGTCGGCAAGGCGTTGCGGATGCTGGGGGTGCCGCCCGATCGACCGGCGTCGTCGATCCTGTTGCCGCCCGACGGCGAAGACATCGTGGAGGAAACGTGATGATGGCCGCGCCGTTTTCTCCGGTTTTTTCCTTTGATACGTTGAATGCCTGGCTGGCGCAATGGCCGGTGCCGCCGCAAGGCGTCACCGTTGACAGCCGACAGGTGACACCGGGAATGTTGTTCGCGGCATTGCCAGGGGCACAACACGATGGTCGGCACTTTATCGCTGAGGCGATCGGGCGCGGCGCTGTCGGCGTTCTTTGGGAGATTGACGAGGCGGACGAAGGCAGGATGGACGGTAGCACCGTGCCGCACTGGGGCATTCGCGGTCTGGCGCCTTGTCTGGGCGCCATCGCCGATACGGTTTACGGTCAGCCGTCGCGGCAGTTGACACTGATCGGCGTTACCGGCACCAACGGGAAAACATCGTGCGCACACTGGATAGCGCAGGCATTGCACGCGTACGGTACCCGCACCGGTGTGATCGGCACCTTGGGCAACGGGCTGGTCGGAGAAACCTGGCCGCCCTCGCGCAATACGACACCGGATGCGGCGAGTCTGCAAAACGCGTTGGCGCAATTCCGGCAACAAGGCGCCGAAGCGGTGGTGATGGAAGTGTCGTCGATCGGGCTTGAGGAAGGGCGCGTCAACGGTTGCCGTTTCGATACGGCGCTGTTCACCAACCTGACGCGCGATCATCTTGATTACCACGGTACGCTTGAGGCTTACGCCGCGGCGAAGACGCGACTTTTCGCCTGGCCGCAGCTTCGCCACGCGGTGATCAACCTCGACGATCCGATGAGCGGCGCGATGGTCACGGCGGCACAGTTGCGGAAGGCGAAACTGTGGCGCTACAGCAGCCATGGCCGCCCGGACGCCGAGATTGCCGTCACCGAAGTCGGCGGCAGTGCTTACGAGATGTGCTTCGCCGTGCACACGCCGTCAGGTGGCGGCGAAGTGCGCAGCACCTTGCTCGGAGAATTCAATCGGGCGAATCTGTTGGGGGTGTTGGGCGTTTTGTTGGCGCAGGAAGTGCCACTGCCGGAAGCGTTGCCATTGCTTTCGGCGTTGACGCCGCCGCCCGGTCGTTTGCAGCGGCTGGGGCGCGAAGGCCAGCCGGTCGTCGTGATCGATTACGCGCACACGCCCGACGCGCTCAACAGCGTGTTGCGGGCGTTGCGGGCGACGCAACAAGAAGGACAGCGGTTGTTCTGCGTGTTCGGCTGCGGCGGCGACCGCGATCCCGGCAAGCGGCCGGTGATGGGCGCGATGGCCGTGAAACGTGCCGATTATGTTTGGGCGACCAGCGACAACCCGCGCAGCGAATCGCCGACCGCCATTCTGGCGGCGATTGAGAAGGGGATGCGTTCCGTCAGCGGCGCGTCGTGGGTTGTCGAAGCCGACCGCGCGGCGGCGATTGCGCAGGCGGTTGCGGCGGCGCGCGCCGGTGATCTGGTGCTGATCGCCGGCAAGGGACATGAGTCGTATCAGGAAATCGCCGGGGTGCGTCATCCGTTTCTGGATGCCGACGTTGCGGCGCGGGCGTTAGAGACATGGAGTGCGCGATGAGTACGATGCTGTCATTGAGCGATGTGGCGGCGATGACCGGCGGCCGCCTGCTGGGGGCTGACAGCGACGTGTCGAAAGTCGTCAGCGATTCGCGCGCGATCGTTGCCGGAGAGTTGTTCGTCGCGCTCAAAGGCGAACGTTTCGATGGTCATGATTTCGTTGAGGCGGTGTTGCAGGCGGGTGCCGCCGCGCTCGTTGACGACAGACAGGCGGCCCGCTTTCATGGCAAACCGGCGGTGGCGGTGCCCGACACATTGGCGGCGCTTTCGGCGCTGGCCAAACGCTGGCGGCAACGGTTCACGTTACCGGTGGTGGCGGTTGTCGGCAGCAACGGCAAAACGACGGTCAAAGAAATGATTGCGGCGATTCTGCGCGCCCATTTCGGCGATGCCGCCGTCCATGCGACGCGCGGCAATCTGAACAACGCCATCGGGGTGCCGCTGACGCTGCTGGAATTGCGAGAGACGCATCAGGCGGCAGTGATCGAACTCGGGATGAACCATCGCGGCGAGACGCGGGCGCTGGCGGCATGGACACAACCCGACGTGGCGGTGATCAACAACGCGCAGCGGGAACATCAGGAGTTCATGAAAAGCGTCGAAGAAGTGGCGCGCGAACACGGCGATGTGCTCGAGGCGTTGCGCCCGCAAGGCTGTGCCGTGATCAACGGCGACGATGCGCATAAAAATTTCTGGGCGCACAGGGCGCAGGGGCTGGGGCGGGCGGTGTGCCAGTTTGGTACGGAAGACGGTGCCGATGTGCGCGGCGTTTTTGTTGCAGAAGAGGCGGGAACCCGGATTCAGGTATTTGCCGGTGAAAACAGGGCTGAATTTCATTTGCCGCTGCCAGGACGGGCGATGGCGATGAACGCACTGGCGGCGCTGGCGGCGACCTTGGCGTTGAGCGTTCCTTTGACGATGGCAACGGCGGCGCTGTCGTCCTTCCGGGCGGTGGCCGGACGCTTGAATGCGATTTCTCTGGGAGCGTATTGGACGCTGATCGACGACAGCTACAACGCCAACCCCGATTCGGTGCTCGCCGCCATCGACGTGCTGGGTTCTCGGTCGGGCGAACGCTGGCTGGTGCTCGGCGATATGGGCGAAGTCGGCGAGGCCGGGGCGGCGTTTCATCGCGAAGTCGGCGATTACGCGAAGCGCAGCGGTGTGACGCGATTGCTGACTTCGGGGGTACTGGCGCGTCACGCGCAAACGGCGTTCGGTATCGGCGCCGAGCATTTTGAGACGACGGAAGCGTTGCTCGTGGAATTGCGGGAAATGTTGACGCGGCACGGCGAACCATACCGTGATGTGAGCGGAACGGTGTTGGTGAAAGGTTCGCGTTTCATGCAGATGGACAGAGTCGTGACGGCGTTGGTCGCGGCGTTGGGCGATTCACAACCGAAGGATTCTCATGCTGCTCTGGCTCACTGAATTTCTGGCGCGTGATATCCGCGCCTTCAATGTATTCGGCTACATCACGCTGCGGGCGGTGCTGGCGACGATGACCGCGCTGATGATTTCGTTCGCGGTCGGTCCGCGGATGATCGCTTGGCTGGCGCGGATGAAGATCGGGCAAGCGGTACGCCACGACGGCCCGCAGACGCACCTCAACAAGGCGGGGACGCCGACCATGGGGGGCGCGCTGATTCTGGTGGCGATCGTGATCACGTCGTTGCTGTGGTGCGATCTCAACAACCGCTTCGTCTGGGTTGTGCTGTGGGTGACGGTCGGTTTCGGCGCCATTGGCTGGATCGACGATTACCGCAAGGTTGTCTATCGCAATTCGAAAGGCTTGACCGCGCGCGCCAAATTTTTCTGGCAGTCGCTACTCGGTTTCGCCGCGGCGTTGTACTTGGCGCTGGCCTTGTCGGCGCCGGGAAACGCCGGTGTGCTCGAAGTGATTTCACACCTGTGGCGCAGCAGCGATGACTGGCAATTGTCGAGCAATGCCGACCTGATCGTACCGTTTTTCAAGACGGTTTCGTATCCGCTCGGCGTGATTGGTTTCGTGTTGCTGAGTTATTTCGTGATTGTCGGTTCCAGCAATGCTGTAAATCTGACCGACGGCCTCGATGGTCTGGCGATCATGCCGACCGTGATGGTGGCGGCGGCGCTGGGCGTTTTCGCCTACACCAGCGGCAACGCGGTGTTCGCCAGTTATTTGCAGTTTCCGGTGATCATCGGTACCGGCGAGTTGACGGTGATCTGCGCCGCGATGGTCGGCGCCGGTCTCGGCTTCCTGTGGTTCAACGCTTATCCGGCGGAAGTGTTCATGGGCGATGTCGGCGCGCTGGCGCTGGGCGCGATGCTGGGCACGATCGCGGTGGCGGTGCGTCAGGAAATCGTGTTGTTCATCATGGGCGGTGTGTTTGTCGTAGAGACGCTGTCGGTGATCGTTCAGGTGCTGTCGTTCAAGCTGACCGGCAAACGGATATTCCGGATGGCGCCGATTCATCACCACTATGAATTGAAGGGCTGGAAGGAGAATCAGGTCGTGGTGCGCTTCTGGATCATCACGGTGTTGCTGGTGCTGGTGGGATTGTCAACGTTGAAATTGCGCTGAGGCGATGTTGGGTAGAAACGGCAAAGACTTATGAAGACATTGCGGCACCGTCGGGTGTTGGTGTTGGGGCTCGGGCTCACCGGCTTTTCGCTGGTGCGCTACCTGTTGCGTTGCGGCGCGCAGGTGACGGCCGCCGATACGCGGGAAACGCCGCCGTACGCCGAGCGCGTTCAAGGGGAATGGCCGCAAGTGAAGATTCATCGCGGGCCGTTGACGCCGGCGCTGTTCGATGGCATCGACACGGTCGCCATTTCACCGGGGGTGACGAAGGATCAGCCGTTGATCCGACAGGCGGTCGCGCGCGGTGTGGAACTGGTCGGCGATGTTGAATTGTTTGCGCGGGCGCTGCCGGAAAATCAAAAAGTGCTGGCGATCACCGGCACCAACGGCAAGACGACGACGACCGTACTGACTCGCGCGCTGTGCGAAGCGGCCGGGTTGACGGCGGTGGCGGCGGGTAACATCGGCGACGCGGTGCTCGATGTGCTGGACGGCGGCGCTTGGCCCGATGTGTTCGTGCTCGAATTGTCGAGTTATCAACTGGAGACGACGACAACGCTGGCGGCGACGGCGGCGACGGTGCTGAATGTTTCGGAAAACCATCTCGACCGCTATCACGATGTCGCGGCTTATGCGGCGGCCAAAGCGGCGATTTTCCTCCGGGCGCAGCAGCAGGTGTTGAATGCCGACGATCCGTATGTGGCAACCATGCGGAAAGAAGTATTGCCGGTGCAATGGTTTGGGCGGAACGCTCCTGCCGACGCGCCGTCGTCCTGGCGGCTTGCCGAGCATCAGGGCGCCACCTGGTTGCGGCGCGGCGCGACACCGTTGTTGCCGACGACGGCGCTGGCGCTGGCCGGGCGCCACAACGCGCTGAACGCGCTGGCGGCGCTGGCGTTGACATCGTCCGTGGCGACGATCGACGAAACGGTGTTGACGGCGTTGAAACAGTTTCGTGGGCTGCCGCACCGGATGGAAGACATCGCCGTTGTTGACGGCGTGCGCTATATCAATGATTCGAAAGCGACGACGGTGGCGGCGGCACAGGCGGCGCTCGACGGCATGGCGTCGCCGGTGGTGTTGATCGCCGGCGGCGACGGCAAAGGACAGAACTTTGCGCCATTGGCGGTAACGGCAGCCCGTTACTGCCGGAAGGTATTGTTGATCGGCCGCGATGCACCGCAGATCGAAGCGGCATTGTCGCGTTACGGCGCCGGTTTTGAACAATGCGGCACGCTGAAGGCGGCGGTGGCGAGGGCGCGCGCGCTGGCGCACACCGGCGATACCGTCTTGCTGTCGCCGGCCTGTGCCAGCCTCGACCAGTTCAGCGATTACACGGCGCGCGGCAAAGCGTTCGCCGAAGCGGTGGAAAAGATGCGAGCGACGGGAGGCGTGCGATGAGTCAGGTGCGCACCTCGTTCGAGCGTTTCTTCGGCGGCCTCGGCGCCGAGACGCTGAAAAAGAAAGGCCGACGGGCGATGGCGGCTTTCGATGCGTCGTTGCTGTGGGCGGCGCTGATGCTGCTGGCGCTGGGATTGGTGATGGTGTATTCGGCGTCGATGGCGATGGCCGAAGCCAGCAGCTTCACCGGCTATCGGCCCTGGTATTTTCTGCTGCGGCATGCGCTGTATGCGGTGGTGGCGTTGCTGTGCGCGGCAGTGGCGTTTCAGTTGCCGATGGCGACCTGGCAAAAACTGGCGCCATGGCTCTTTTTGTTCGGCATTTTGTTGCTGGTGCTGGTATTGATTCCGGGCATCGGCAAATCGGTGAACGGCGCCCGCCGCTGGCTGCCGCTGTATTTCACCACCGTGCAACCGTCCGAGTTCATGAAGCTGGCAGTGATTTTTTATGCGGCCGGTTTCGCAGTACGCAAGGCGGAATTTTTGCCGGCGCATCAGCCAATGAGTAAAACGCTGGCACGCGGTTTTCTGCCGCTGTTTGCCGCGATGGTGCTGGTCGGCGGCTTGCTGCTGTTGCAGCCTGACTTCGGCGCACTGGTAGTGATCGTGATCATCGGCTTCGGCGTGCTGTTCATCGGCGGCCTCGACGGGCGCATCATCGCCGGTTTGCTGGCGTTGTTGCCGTTCGCGTTGGGGGCGATCCTGGTGGCGGCGCCGTACCGGCTGGAACGGTTGGCGACCTTCCTGAAACCGTGGGAAGACCCGCTCGGCAAAGGCTATCAGTTGACGCATTCGTTGATGGCGTTCGGACGCGGCGAATTCTTTGGTGTTGGGCTCGGCGACAGCGTCGAAAAACTGTTGTATTTGCCGGAAGCGCACACCGATTTTTTGCTGGCGGTGATTGCCGAGGAATTGGGGTTCGTCGGTGTGCTGGTGGTGATCCTGCTGTTCATGTGGCTGTTGTTCCGCGCCTGGATGATCGGTCGGCAGGCGGCGCGTTTGCAACAACCTTTTTCGGCATTGACGGCGCACGGTATCGGCCTCTGGCTCGGCATTCAGGCGTTCATCAACATGGGCGTCAACATGGGCGTGTTGCCGACCAAAGGATTGACCTTGCCGCTTCTGTCGTTTGGCGGTAGCGGCATCGTTGCCAGTTGCGTGGCCGTGGCGGTACTGCTGCGAATCGATTATGAAAACCGTCGGCTTTTGAACGGACACAGCGTATGAGCGCGCAGGAAAAAAATGTCGGCAAAGGAACGGTGATGATCACGACCGGCGGCACCGGCGGTCATGTTTTCCCCGGCGTTGCGGTGGCGCGGCGTTTGCAAGCTTACGGCTGGGATGTGTTCTGGCTGGGCACACGCGAAGGGATGGAAGCGACACTGGTGCCGCAGGAAGGCATCGATTTCGAGAGCGTGTCGTTTCACGGCGTGCGTGGCAAGGGTTTGAAGACGCTGCTGCTGGGACCGCTGGCGTTGCTGCGGGCATGCCATCAAAGCCGCGGCGTTTTGCGGCGGCGGCAACCCGACGTGGTGATGGGGTTTGGCGGATTCGCTTCGTTCCCGGGCGCGTTCACGGCGGTGGCGAGCGGTTTGCCGCTGGCGATCCACGAAGCGAACGCGGTGCCGGGGCTGGCGAACCGGGTGTTGAATTACGGCGCCGACAAAACGCTGACCGGTTTCCCCGGTGTATTCGGGGCCGGACGGAAAACAAGCGTTGAATGGATCGGCAATCCGGTGCGCGACGACATGGTGCAGCAAGCGCCGCCGGCGGAGCGTTTCGCCGACCGGCAGGGGCCGTTGCGCTTGCTGGTAGTCGGCGGCAGCCTGGGCGCGCAGGCGTTGAACACCTGTGTGCCGGCGGCGCTGGCGCAAATCCCTGTGGAGCAACGACCACGCGTCGTTCATCAGGCCGGCGCGCGTCACGTCGAAGCCTTGCGTGCGGTGTATGCGCAACAGGAGGTCGAGGCCGAGTGTGTGCCGTTCATCGAAGAAATGGGACAGGCCTACGCCGATGCCGATTTTGTCATCTGCCGCGGCGGCGCGATGACGGTGGCCGAACTCGCCGCCGTCGGCGTCGGCGCGTTGATCGTGCCGTTGCCGGGGGCGATTGCCGATGAACAGAGCGTCAACGCGCAGTTTCTGGTTGACGCTGGTGCCGCCGTCAAGAAGGCGCAAGAAGCTTTGACGCCCGAGGCTCTGACGGAAATGTTGCGCACGCTGACGCGCGAGAAAGCGATGGCGATGGCGATGGCGGCATGGGCGTTGCGCAAGACCGACGCGGCGGAACGAGCGGCGCGGGCATGCATGGCGCTGGGTTTGGTCTATCGGGGCAAACGCCGGCGACAGGAAAGCACTGACGGAGGCGCTTCATGAAGCACAAGGTGAAACAACTGCACTTTGTCGGTATCGGCGGCGCCGGGATGAGCGGCATTGCCGAAGTGCTGGTGAACCTCGGTTATCAGGTATCGGGATCGGATTTGAGCGACAACGCCGCGACGGCGCGATTGCGCGCGCTGGGCGTCGAGGTCTGGCGGGGACACGCGGCGGAACACATCCGCGACGCCGACGCGGTGGTGGTATCGACGGCGGTGGCCGCCGACAATCCGGAAGTGGTGGCGGCGCAGCAGGCGGGCATTCCGGTGGTGGCGCGGGCGCTGATGTTGGCCGAGTTGATGCGCTTGAAGCGCGGCATTGCCATCGCTGGGACGCACGGCAAGACGACGACGACGAGCTTGGTGGCATCGGTGCTGGCCGAAGGCGGTTTCGACCCGACCTTCGTGATCGGTGGTCGTTTGTTGTCGGCAGACGCCAACGCGCGTCTGGGCAGCGGCGATTTTCTGGTGGCCGAGGCCGATGAGTCGGACGCCTCGTTTTTGCATTTGTCGCCGGTGCTGTCGGTTGTCACCAACATCGACACCGACCACATGGAAACGTACGAACACGATTTCGCGCGTCTCAAAAAAGCGTTCATCGAGTTTCTTCAGCACTTGCCGTTTTACGGCGCGGTGGTGGCGTGTATCGACGACGCCAACGTGCGCGACATTCTGCCGCAGGTCGGGCGGCCGGTGGTGAGCTACGGTTTTTCGGAAGAAGCGATGCTGCAGGCAAAGCAGGTGGAGAACAGACACGGCACGATGCATTTCGTGGCGGTGCAGCGCGGCTTCGCCGATTTGCCGGTGACGCTGGCGCTGCCCGGGCGACACAGCGTTCAGAACGCACTGGCGGCGATTGCCGTCGGCCGCGAAGTCGGCGTGGACGAAGCGGCGATTGTGCGTGCGCTCGCCGGGTTCAAGGGGGTCGGACGGCGCTTCCAGCGTTACGGCGAGATCCCGTTGTCCGGCGGCGGCTCATACACCTTGATCGACGATTACGGCCATCACCCGAATGAAATCGCGGCGACGCTGGCGGCGGCGCGCGGCAGTTTCGACGGGCGACGGCTGGTGCTGGTGTTCCAGCCGCACCGCTACACGCGCACGCGCGATTTGTTCGAGGGCTTCGTTGCGGTGTTGTCGCAAACCGATGTGCTGGTGCTGGCCGATGTTTATCCGGCCGGCGAGGCCCCGATTGTTGCCGCCGATGGTCGCGCGCTGGCGCGGGCATTGCGGGTAGCGGGAAAAATCGATCCGGTGTTCGTCGAGCGGGTTGACGAAGTGCCGCAGGCATTGGCTGCATTGTTGAAAGACGGCGACGTGGTGTTGACGATGGGCGCTGGCAACATCGGCACGGTGGCGCCGCGGTTGCAACACATGGCCGGAGAGGAGAACGGGCGATGACGCCGCAGCTTTCTTTCGACGGTTTGCGCGGCGATTTGCGCTTCGAGGTGGCGATGGCGCGTCACACGAGTTGGCGCGTCGGTGGTTTGGCCGATATGGTTTACACGCCGGCCGATGCCGACGACCTTGCGCTTTTTTTGCGGCAGTTGCCGGAAGAGGTGCCGGTGGCGGTGTTGGGATTGGGCAGCAATGTGCTGATCCGCGACGGCGGCATACGCGGCGCTGTGGTGTTGATGCGCGACAACACGGCGGCGATACGAGAGGAAGACGACGGGACGGTTTATGTGCCGGCCGCTGTGACCGGCGCCAAGCTGGCGCGTTTTACGGCGGCGCAAGGCAAGGTCGAGGCGGCGTTTCTGGCCGGTATCCCCGGTACGGTCGGCGGCGCGTTGGCGATGAACGCCGGTTGTTACGGCAGTGATACTTGGGCGTATGTGGTGCGTGTCGAGGTGGTGACGCGCGCCGGAGAACGGCGCGTGCGCGCGGCTGACGAGTACGACATTGGTTATCGGCAAGTGCGGCGCAAGAAACCGTCGTCACCGGAGATTTTCACCGGTGCCTGGTTTCGTTTCGCGGCAGGCGATATGCGGTCGATCGGAAAGGCGCAGACCGACATCAAAACGCTGCTGTCGAAACGGCTGGCGTCGCAGCCGCTGGATTTGCCGAACGCCGGCAGCGTGTTCCGCAACCCGCCCGGCGACCACGCGGCGCGATTGATTGAAGCGTGCGGATTGAAGGGCTTGACGGTCGGTGGTGCCTCGGTGTCGGAGAAACACGCCAATTTCATCGTCAACCCGAAAGGCGCGGCGCGAGCCGCCGACATCGAGGCGTTGATGGCGCAGGTGCAACAAACGGTGGAAACAAAAACCGGCGTGCGTTTGCAGCCGGAAGTGAAGATTCTCGGAGAAGCAGCGTGAGCGACAGGGAAACGACGGATTTCGGCAAAGTGGCGGTGCTGCTCGGCGGCCGCTCGGCGGAGCGCGAAATATCGTTGCTGTCGGGACGCAATGTGCTGGCGGCGCTGCGGGCGCAGGGGATCGATGCCCAGGCGTTCGACCCGGCCGAAAAGCCGTTGTGGGCGTTGAAGGACGAAGGGTTCGCGCGGGTGTTCAACATGCTGCACGGCCGCGGCGGCGAGGACGGGACGGTGCAGGCGGTGCTGGAGGTGCTGGGCATTCCCTACACCGGCAGCGGCGTGGCGGCGTCGGCGCTGGCGATGGACAAGTGGCGCGCCAAGATGGTGTGGCAGTCGGCGGGGATTCCGACGCCGCCGTATCAGGCCGTTGACACGCGTACCGACTGGGGACGTCTCGTCGAGACGCTCGGTCTGCCGTTGATACTGAAACCGGCGCACGAAGGTTCGAGCATCGGCATCGTCAAAGTCGATCATGCCGACCCGCAACAGTTGGCTGAAGCGTACGCCGAGGCGGCGCGTCACGATCCGTTGGTGATTGCCGAGGCGTTCATCGATGGAATGGAGTTGACGGCGGCGGTGGTTGACGGGCGCGCGTTGCCGCTGGTGCGCATCGTCGCGCCGGGTGGCAATTACGACTACGAACACAAATATTTTTCGGACGACACACAGTATTTCTGTCCGTCCGGTCTTCCCGAGGCGCGGGAAGCGCGGATACGGGCGCAGGCGCTGGCAGCGTTTCAGGTGCTGGGTTGCAGCGGCTGGGGTCGCCTGGACATGATGCTGCGCGACGATGGGCAGTGGTTTTTTCTGGAAGCCAACACGGTGCCGGGAATGACGGCACACAGCTTGGTACCGATGGCGGCGCGGGCGGCGGGGATGTCGATGGAAACGTTGTGTCTGGCTATTTTGAAAGGAGCTGTTTCGCAACATGTGGCATGACTCCAGAACGATGAACGCGGTATCGCTGACGCTGATCATCCTGTCGGTCGGTGCGCTGCTGTGGGCGGCCGGACACTGGCTGGTGCGGCAGCCGTCGTTCGCCTTCCGGCAAGTGGTGGTGAGCGATTTGCATCGCGCTGATCCGGCACACGTCGCGGCGGTGATCCGGCGCGAACTGCGCGGGACGTTTTTCACCATGGATCTGGACGGGGCGCAGCGGGCGTTGCGGCAGGTGCCGTGGGTGCGCCACGCCGGACTGCATCGGGAATGGCCGGACCGGCTGGAAGTGACGATCAAGGAGTTTGAGCCGTTTGCGAACTGGAACGGAAAAGCGCTGGTGACGCAAGACGGCGTGGTGTTTGTGGCGCCGTACGACGGTGATTTGCCGGAACTGAGCGGACACGATGATGATGCGATCACGGTTGTCGGGCGCTTCGAGGACTGGGCGACAAAGCTGGCGGCATTGGGGCTCGATGTGCATACCGTGCGGCACTCGCCGCGCGGTAGTTGGCAGATCGAGGCAGCGGACAAGCACGGCGGCGCGCGGGTGATCGAGTTGGGACGCGATATTGCCGACGCGCGGCTGGAGCGGTTTGTTTCGGTGTATCGGGAAATGGCGGGTGCGCTGGCGCGCGTCGGACGCCAGCCCGATTACATCGATTTGCGGTACCAAAACGGGGTGGCTATCCGGACGGCGGCGAATCGCGAAACGCGATGGGTCGGCGGCGGGAATGGCGAGGAACCATAAGCGGGGATAGGGGAACCATGGCGAAAGAGCATCAGGATTTGATTGTCGGACTCGACATCGGTACGTCGAAGACGATGGCGATCGTGGCGGAAATGTCGCCGGAACAGAACCTGCGGGTGATCGGTTTCGGCATGCAGCCGTCGCGCGGCTTGAAAAAAGGCGCGGTGGTCAACATCGAAGCGACGATGAGTTCGATTCAGCGGGCGCTGGAAGAAGCCGAACTGATGGCGAATTGCCACATTTCGGAGGTTTATACCGGCATCGCCGGCAGCCATATCCACAGCCTCAATTCGGGTGGGACGGTGGCGATCAAGGAAAAAGAGGTGTCGCAGGCCGACATCGACCGGGCGCTGGAAACGGCGCGGGCGATTCCGATCCCGAACGACCAGCAGATTCTGCACATCTTGCCGCAGGAGTTCAAGGTTGACGAACAGGACGATGTGCATGTTCCGCTGGGAATGAGTGGCGTGCGGCTGGAAGTCAAAGTCCATGTGGTGACCGGCGCGGTGTCGGCGGTCGAAAACGTCGTCAAATGCGTACGCCGTTGCGGGCTGGAAGTGCGCGACGTGTTTTTGCAGCCGCTGGCGGCGGCCACGGCGGTGCTGAACGACGACGAGAAAGAGTTGGGTGTGTGCCTGGTCGATATCGGCGGCGGCACGACCGATCTCGCCGTCTTCACCGGCGGCGCCATCCGGCACACAGCGGTGATCCCGATTGCCGGCGATCAGGTGACCAACGATATCGCGATGACCTTGCGCACGCCGACCAAGGAAGCCGAGGACTTGAAAATCCTGCACGGCTGTGCGTTGCGCCAACTCGCCAACCAGAACGATTTTGTCGAGGTGCCGGGTGTGTCCGGCCGCGAGCCGCGCAAGTTGTCGCGGCACACGCTGGCCGAAGTGATCGAGCCGCGGGTCGAGGAACTGTATTCGCTGGTGCAGAGGGAACTGCGCCGTTCCGGCTACGAGGAATTGATTTCGTCGGGCCTCGTGCTGACCGGCGGTACCGCGCAACTGGCGGGGATGATCGAATTGGGCGAGGAAGTGTTTCATTTACCGGTGCGCATCGGCGTGCCGATGTACGAAGGACCGTTGTCCGAAATCATTCGGAACCCGCGTTACGCGGCGGCGACCGGTCTGCTTTTCGCGGGGCGCGAACATTGGGTGCGCACCCAGTCTGCGCGAATTCAGACACCGGGCCTGTTGGGAAGCTTGCAAAGAGTGAAACAATGGTTCAAAGCGAACTTTTAGGTATTACAATGCGCACTGTGGAGAATCGAAAATGAACGATCTATTTAATCAGAAGTTCCAAAGCAATCAAAAAAGCAAACCCAGACAGGAGAGCAGCGATATGAACTCAAGTTTCGAATTGATTGAGCAGGCCGTGGACGGCGCTGTGATCAAGGTCATTGGCGTCGGCGGTTGCGGCGGCAATGCCCTCGAACACATCATGACGCGCGGACTTTCCGGCGTGGAATTCATTTGCGCAAACACCGACTCGCAGGCGCTGAAACGGTCGAGCGCGTCGGTTCAGGTGCAACTGGGTTCGACTCAGACGCGCGGTCTGGGCGCCGGTGCGCGTCCCGAAATCGGCCGCAACGCGGCGATGTCGGATCGCGACCGTCTCACCGAACTGATTCGCGGCGCCGACATGCTGTTCATCACGGCGGGCATGGGCGGCGGCACCGGCACCGGTGCGGCGCCGGTGATCGCCGACATCGCGAAGAGCATGGACATTTTGACAGTGGCGGTGGTGACGCGGCCGTTTGCGTTCGAAGGCAAGCGGATCAAAGTGGCGCAAGCCGGTATCGAAGAATTGGCGCAGAAAGTCGATTCGCTGATCATCGTTCCCAACGACAAACTGATGCAGGTGCTGGGCGAGGACGTGTCGGTGGTTGACGCTTACGCAGCGGCCAACGACGTGTTGTACGGTGCCGTGTCCGGTATCGCCGAAGTGATCACCAACCCGGGACTGGTCAACGTTGACTTTGCCGACGTGCGCACCGTGATGGGCGAAGTCGGAATGGCGATGATGGGTTCGGCCACCGCCCGTGGTACCGACCGTGCCCGCGCCGCAGCGGAGGCGGCGGTGAAAAGCCCGTTGCTCGAAGACGTGAACCTGATGGGCGCGCGCGGTGTGCTGGTCAACATCACGGCATCGACCGGGCTCAAGATGCGCGAATACCACGAGGTGATGAACGCTTTCAAGGAGTTCACGGCCGAGGACGCGATGGTGATCATCGGTACGGCGATCGACGACACGATCGGCGACGATTTGCGGGTGACGGTCATTGCCACCGGTTTGGGTGGTGCCGCCAAGCGGATGCCGAAACTCGAAGTGATCGAGACGGTGCTGGAGCGGACAGGGACCGATGGCGGTCCGTCGATCGACGCGATCGATTACGATCAGCCGACGGTGGCGCGCCGTCGGGTGGGGGCGCCGGGAAGCGCAGGCGCAGCGGCGTTCGACGCCTCGGACATTCCGGCATTTTTGCGCAAGCAGGCCGATTGAGTCGCGGCTTCGGCAAGACGGCGTTTTTCATCGGGCGCCGTTTTGCTTGAAACCGGGCAGCGGGCAGCGGGCAGTGGACAGCGCCACGCTGTTGGGCAGCGTGACATAAACCTGTGTCGACAGAGATGGGGTTGTGCTAACATCGGGAGCGATACCTGTCGCAGATGGGAAGATGACGGATGGAGAAAGGCAAGAAGGAAAACCGCTCTCCGGCCGTTTCAAAAAAACGGTGTTTTTGAATGATGAAACCGGCACACGCATGTATCTGCAACGCACATTGAAAACTGTCGTGACGACCAAGGGCGCCGGATTACACACCGGTGCCCGGGTTGCGTTGACATTGCGGCCGGCGCCGGTCGATACCGGCATTGTTTTTCATCGCACTGATCTGCCGGGCAGCGCGCCGTTGCCGGCGTTGGCGCACCAGGTCGGCGACACCCGTTTGTCAACACTGCTGCGCGCCGGGGATGTCAGCGTTTCGACGGTCGAGCACTTGATGTCGGCGCTGGCCGGACTGGGCATCGACAACCTGCATGTTGAGGTGGCGGGGCCGGAGATTCCAATCATGGACGGCAGCGCCGGGCCATTTATTTTCTTGCTGCAATCGGCGGGAATTGAAGAACAGACGGCGCCGAAAAAGTTTTATAAAGTGATGGAGCCGGTGGAGGTGTCCGACGGCGACAAGTGGGCGCGTTTCACGCCATACGATGGCTTCCGGCTTGATTTCACGATCGATTTCACCCATCCGGCGTTCGCTCAGAAAAACCGGCGGGTGGTGCTCGATTTCGGCGAAGACGCGTACATCAAGGACATTGCCCGGGCGCGGACGTTCGGCTTCATGCAGGATGTGGAAACGATGCGGTCGATGGGGCTGGCGCTGGGCGGCAGCTTGCACAACGCGGTCGTGCTCGATGAAGTCAGCGTATTGAATAGCGGCGGGTTGCGTTACGACAACGAGCCGGCCAAACACAAGGTGCTGGATGCCATCGGCGATTTGTACCTGCTCGGGCATCCGGTGATCGGCCAATACACGGCGTACAAGTCCGGGCATGCGTTGAACAACGCGCTGGCGCGGGCACTGATTGAACGAGAAGAGGCGCGTGAAATCGTCAGTTTCCGCGCCGAGGAAGACGTGCCGTCGGCTTTTCAGTGCTGGCGCTTGCGGCACGCCTGATCCGGTCGGCGGACAGTTCGGGGAGGCAGGAAATGGTTTTGGTGCGTTTGCTGCTGTTTCTCGGACTGGCAGTCATTCTGTCGGCATTCGCAGCCTTTCTGATCACCAAAGACCGCCGTTATTTACGCTTTATTGCCAAAACACTGATTTTTTCGATAGCCTTTTTTATCGGGCTCATGCTGTTCTATAGTGGATCGCTTATACAAATAGACATATAATAAAGCATGACCTATAGCGCAGACCTGCGAGCACGTGTGCTCGATTTCATCTACTCCGGGGGGAGTAAAGCCGAGGCAGTACGCC
>JAIRJZ010000042.1 GCA_031260355.1 Burkholderiales bacterium | reverse complement strand
ATTCCCGCGAAAGCGGGAATCCAGCTGTTATTGCCGCAAGTGGCATTCCTGGATTCCCGCTTTCGCGGGAATGACGGTTTCCGAGGGCGGTTTTTGTCCTTTTGAACGAGAAATGGAATCAGATATTCCAACCAAAGAGTTCCAGGTCGATGGAACCGTCTTTGCGAAACACGATGCTTTCTTCCCGCAACTGGCGTTTCTGTCGAAGAAGAGCGCTTCCCGTCAACGAAATCCTGCCTTGATGGTTGATCACGCGATGCCAGGGCAGGGTGCTGTCCTTGGGCAAATGACGCAACACGCCGCCGACCTGGCGGGCAGCGCGTGAAGAACCGGCGAGGCGAGCGAGGGTGCCGTAGGTGGTGACTTTGCCGAAGGGGATGGCGGCAATGATCGGGTAAAGACGTTGCGCGAAAGTATCCGCCGCCATGTGAGGAGAAACCGCCTTGCGTCTGCTCGAAGCGCGCGATGGCGGTTTTGCCTTGGTCATCGCCTTTCCTGCCACCAGAGCAGAGAGGAAGCAACGCACATGAAAACGACTGCCGGCGCCAGCGCCGACGTCAGCGGCGGCCAGTCGTTCAGCACACCAAGGTAGGAGAACAACCGTCCCAGCAAAAAGAAAGTGAGGCCGAGCATGGCACCGACGAACAGTCGGAAACCGACGCCGCCCTGTCGCCGCTGGAACTGCGAGAACGGCAGCGCCAGCAGCATCATCACGAAAACATTGAGTGGGTAGAGGAGCTTGACCCACAGCGCAATTTCAAAACGCGAGGTCGGCTGTTCGCTTTTTTCGAGGATTTTGATGTTGTCGAAGAGCGTTTTGATTTCAAGTTGTTCGGGCGGAATCTGAAAGACGGTCAGGATCGACGGGCGCAATACGGTTTGCCAGGCGTAAGAGGGTTCGGCGTAAACGCGGGTGCGGCTGCTGCCTTCGATTTCGGTGACTTCGATATTGTCGAGCAGCCAAGCGCTGTCGGTTTCGGAAAACGTGCCGCGTTCGGCGCTGCGAATTCGTTGCAGACGCATGGCGTTGTCGAACTCGTACAACCGCACTCCCATCAGCACATGGCTGGCCGTGGCGGCGCGGATATTGGCGAAAGTGTATTGTTCCTTGAACCAGAAGCCGGAAGAAAATTGCTGCGTGATCATTTGATGGTCGCCGCTGCGCTGAACGGCGCGAACGGTTTGCGCCAACCGTTCGGCCGGCGGTGCGATGAATTCGCCGGCGAGAAAGGTGGCGAGGGCGATGGGTACGCCGACCTGAAAAATCGCCAAACTGATTTGCGGGAGCGACATGCCGGAAACGCGCATGACGGTAAGTTCGGAACTCGACACCAGTTGGGCGAGAACGTACAGGGTGCCGATCAATGCCGCGACCGGCGCCAGCTCATAAATTCGCGACGGCAGCCGCAGGGCGACATAGAGAAAGGCCGAGGTCAGCGACCGACCGCCGCGACCAATGTCGCCGAGTTCGTTGATCAGATCGAAAAACGCGAACAACATCACCAGCACGGTGAGCAGAAACAACGTGGCGATCAGGATTTCATGACGGAGGTAACGTCGCAGCGTATTCATGAGGCGGCAGGCGGCGGCCGCCAGAAGGTGTAAATCCGGGTGCGGTGGTACAGCAACAGTCCTATCAGCAGTGCCGCTATTCCGTGCGGCAACAGCAATCCCGCCCAGAACGACAGTTTCTCCTGAGCGATCAAGCTCTGAACGATGTTGAGGCTGTTGGAATAGATCAAATACAGCAAGACGGCGGCCAGCAGGTTGAACGAGCGTCCCATGCGCGGGTTGACGTGGCTGAGCGGCAACGCCAGCAAAGTGAGCATCAGCGCCATCAGCGGAATCGACAAGCGCCAGAACAGTTCGGCGGCTTCCGGCGCTTCGTCAGATTTCAGCAGTTCGAGCGTCGGCGTGGCGCGGATCGTCGGCTCGATGGACTCGGTTTCGGCAGGGTCGATGCGGCGGCCTAGCTGCTCGAACTCAACGATCTGGTAATCGGCTTCTCCAGGGGTGCCGACATTGCGGCTACCTTGCGACATCACGAGGAAGCGGTCGCCGTTCGGGTAGGTTTCGATGATGGCCGATTGCGCGGACAAGGTTTCGCTGCGCGGCTTGTTGATCGATTGCAGAAAAATGTTCTTGATCGTGCCGGTGAACGGATTGATGCTTTCAATGTACACCACCAACCCGGCTCGCTTGAATTCGCGAAACAGTCCAGGCGCCAGCACCGACAGTTCGTCGCGTGACTCCAGTTGCTTTTCATACTGCAACCGCTGCTGCTGCGCCCAAGGCGTCAGGAACAGCGACAAAGCGACGATCGCTACCAGAAAAGGGGCGGCAAATCCCAGAATGGGGCGCCCCCAGGCAACCAGCGGTTGTCCGACCGAGAACCAGACGATCATTTCGCTGTCACGGTAGGCGCGCGTCAGCGACAGCAAGACCGTCAGGAACAACGTGATGGCCAGCAAGATATGAAGGTATTGCAGCGCATAAAAACCGAGCATCGGCAAAATGCCTTCCGTATCGAGCCGACCACCGGCGGCGAGTTTCAGCAAACGCAACACCAGGTTGGTGAACAGAATGGCGAGCGCCACGAGAAACAAGCCGGCGGCATTAATGGTGAGTTCGCGGATGAGGCTGCGCCTGAAGATCATAAAAATTTTGATTTTCTACGGCAGTTTGCCGATAATGCGCCTTCGGCGCCTTTTTATTCCGGCGCCTTTCTAAAGTGAATATAAAAGAGGACAAAATGGAATTTACCATAAAAAGCGGAAACCCTGAGAAGCAAAGGACAGCTTGTGTGGTAGTGGGGGTGTTTGACAACCGTAAGCTTTCATTGGCGGCCGAACGAATTGACCGGGCGGCAAAAGGTTATATCAGCGATATCATCCGGCGCGGCGATATGGAGGGGCGTCTGGGGTCAACGCTGCTCCTCTACAACGTGCCGAATACGTTGGCTGACCGCGTGCTGTTGGTCGGCTTGGGCCGTGAGCGCGATTTTCGTGATCGCGAGTACTACACGGCGGTTCGCAACGCGGTCAAGTTTTTGAATGAAACCGGTGCTTATGAAGCGGTGATTTATTTGACGGAGGAGAAGGTTCGCCGCCGCGATATCGGCTGGCGTATCGAGCATACGGTGATTGCGGCGTGCGGCGCCACTTACCGTTTCGATCACCTGAAAACGGAAAGCTCGGATGTGCGGCGACCATTGCGCAAGCTCACCCTGTCGGTGCCGATGCGTTCCGATCTGTTGATCGGTGAAACCATGCTGGCGCGCGGCATCGCGGTGGGCGAGGGCGTCGAGTTGGCGCGCGACCTCGGCAATCTGCCGGGCAACCTGTGCACACCGGCTTATCTGGCCGAGATGGCGCATAAGCTGGCGTCGATGTATCCGGGCGAAATCAAAACGCGGGTGCTGGAACGCAAGGAAATCGAAGAACTCAAGATGGGCGCGTTTCTGGCGGTGACGCAGGGCAGTGAAACGCCTCCGCGCTTCATCGTGATGGAATACAAGCGGCCGGGCGTCAAGAAAAAGCCGCTGGTGTTGGTCGGCAAGGGAATCACCTTCGATTCGGGCGGCATTTCGCTGAAACCGCCGGCCGACATGGATCAGATGAAATTCGACATGAGCGGCGCCGCCAGCGTCCTCGGCGTCTTCCGCACGATCGCCGAATTGAAACCGGATCTTCATGTGGTCGGGCTGATACCGGCGTGCGAAAACATGCCTTCCGGCCGGGCGGTCAAGCCGGGCGACATCATTACCAGCATGTCGGGGCAAACCATTGAGGTTCTGAATCCCGACGCCGAAGGCCGCATGATTCTGGCCGACGCGTTGACTTATGCCGAGCGTTACGAACCGGAAGCGGTGGTCGATGTCGCGACGCTGACCGGCGCGATAGTGGTGGCGCTGGGTCATGTCGCGTGTGGCGTTTTTGGTAATCACGAAGGACTGATGCGGGCACTGGTGGCGGCCGGGGACGATGCCGCCGACCGCGCTTGGGCAATGCCGCTGTGGGACGACTACCACGAGGCGCTGAAAAGCAACTTTGCCGATGTCGCGAATGTGGGCGGACGCCCTGCCGGCAGTATCACCGCCGCCTGCTTCCTGTCGCGCTTTGCCAAAAAGTACCCTTGGGCGCATCTCGATATCTCCGGGGTGGCTTATAGAGAAGGCAAGGAAAAAGGCGCGACCGGGCGGCCAGTGCCGTTGCTGGTCGATTGGTTGTTGAGCCAGGAAAACCGTGACGGTTGATCACGGGAGGGTTATCATCGCGGAATGACGGTTATCGACTTTTATACGCACGCCAGCGATCCTCTGGAAGTTGTCATCCAGTTGGTGGGGAAAGCCTACGCCCAGCATGGGCGTGTGCGTGTCCTGACCGAGGACGAAGCGATGACGGCGGCGCTCGATCAGCGCCTGTGGGTCGAGCCGCCACACGCTTTTTTGCCGCATTGCCGACTGGCCAGCCCGCTGGCGGACGAGACGCCGATTCTGGTTGACCACCTTCCCGAGCACGACGGCCCTGCAGCCGTGCTGATCAATATGCAAGCCGTTCTGCCGTCGTTTTTCAGCCGTTTCGAGCGGCTGGCGGAAGTGATCGGCTGCGGCGAAACGGCGCTGGCGGGAGGCCGTCAGCGCTACCGTTATTACCAGGAACGCGGTTACGAACTGCGCGCCCACAATCTGACGGCGCGTCGCCGAGGCGGATCATGACAGACGCTTCCCCTTCATCGCCGACGGCGCGCGAACTGCTCGACAGCGTCGATGCGCTGATGCGGCGTAATCGGCGACCGGGAGGCACTGCGCCGTTGCCGCCGCCGGAGGGACATATCGTTTGGGCGGCACCCGCCGCCGCCCCGCCACCCTTGTCGGTTGAAATCGAGGCCGTGCCGGAAGCGGAGTCGGTTCGGGAGGCGTCGCCGATCGAAAGCGGCGTACCGGTGGCTTCACCGCTGTTGCCTGAACCCTTTGAGCCCTTGCCGGAGGCGGTGTCCGGGGAGGCCATCATCGGAGAGGCGAAAGAAGAGGCGGC
This sequence comes from Burkholderiales bacterium, assembly GCA_031260355.1. Classification (GTDB taxonomy): domain Bacteria; phylum Pseudomonadota; class Gammaproteobacteria; order Burkholderiales; family Casimicrobiaceae; genus UBA931. The sequence continues at coordinate 63,320 of JAIRJZ010000042.1, read as the reverse complement.
GGAGCAGGCGGCAGGAACCTTGCCGGAAGAAGCACCGGAAAGCGTGCCTCTGCCGATAGAAGACGACTTGCTGTTGTGGGATTTTGTACCACGGCCGCCGGTTGCGGTGCCGGAGACAGAAACCGCTGCTGTGCCGGAGCTTGCCGAGCTTGAGGAAACGAAGTCGGCGGATGACGTGCCGGTTTCTCCGGCGTTTTCCGAAGTGGTTTCGTTTTTGTCGGCACCCGAAGTGCTGGCTTCGCCTTCACAAGGCGCCGTTTCGTATGTGACGGCACCGCCGACCGTGACCTTCGACGGCGTGGAGACAGAAGAAGCGCCTGCTGAGGCAGAAGCCGTGTTGGAAATTTTGCCGGAAGTGTCCTTGGAGGAAGCGGCATTCAGCGAAGAAGCGGCTTGGTTGCCTATTGAAGAAACGGACGAAACGCCAGCCGATCTCGATGCCGAAACGGTGATCGAGGCGATGGAGGCGTTGTTGTCCCGTACGGAAGCAGCGAAGATAGCAGAAGAAGCGAAGAAAATCCCGCAACCGGCGGGAATGTGGTTTCTCGTAGAACCGGATGCTTCCGAGGAAACGGAAGTCGTTTCGGAGGCGCCGGAAGAGACGACGGCGGCAGAGGGTATTGAGAAAAGCGTCGCCGAAGAAGCGGCGCTTGCCGAGACGCCGAGGGTACTTGAAGCGTCTCAAGAGCCTGAGAGCGCAGAAGTTGAAGAAGCGAAGGTCGAAGCGGTCGAGTCAGTTGGGTTGTCGGTTGGGTTAACGGAGCCGGTACCGGAAGAAACGCCTGGCGGCGAAGCGGCCTCTGAAGAAATCGTATTGCCTCCCATGGAGGAAATGGACGAAGCAGAGCTGGACGAGGCGTTTTTCGCTGAGCCGGAGATGATCGAGCCGGTGGCGACGTTGATCGAAACCGCCGCCGAAGGGCATTCCGAAGCGGGAGTGGTGGCGATCACCGAGGAAGTGGCGCTGGAAACACCGGCAGCGACCCCTGAAACGGGCGCTGCCGTTTCGGTAGCGGGAGCCGAACCGAGGCAGCCGACAGCGGTTCTTGAAACAGGCAGCGCGGCTCCGGCGGAGCCCGAAAGGGCTGCCGAGCCTTTGCAGGTGTCGGCATCGCCCATCCCGGCGCCGCCGGCAACGGAGAAGGCTTCTCCGGCCTCGGCGGCAGTGTCCGGGCGGCAGGAGCAGGCCGGCGAAGCGAAGGCGCTCTCAACGCGCTATTCGGCGGCGCAATTGCTGACGGAGTTCCAGCATCACCATCTGAAGACACAGAACGTCGAGGCAACCGCCCCCGCCAAGCCGTCCCCACCTGTCCTGCCTGCATCGGCCGTCGCCTTTGCGTTGACGGAAGCGCCTGATTCCCTGCTGTCTCTCCGAGGGGAGCCTACCCGGGAACCGGTCAAGTTGGCGGAGAAAGCCCCGCCGCCTGTGGCAGCCCCCAAAGGCCCGCCGCTGGAATTGACGCTGGTGCCGCTGGACGGTGATGCCGGGCCGCTGCGTTTTGCGGCGCCCAAGAGCGCTACGCCTGCCGAAGATGATTACTATCCGGTGTTGACCGATGTCGTTGACGAGGACGAATTGCCGGCATCAAGCAAAGCGTAGCTAGGGCCTGTTAAGGAATCTCTGAATAACTCCGCATTCCCCCGCTTTGTCATCCTGCGCGAAGTCGCAGGATCCACACACTGCATGGATTCTGCGACTTCGCTTCGCTACGCGCAGAATGACAGGAGGGTTATTCAGAGCTTCCCAAAGGGGTATCGCCCGGGAGTGGGAAGCACAACATTTGCCGGGAGCGGCGGCAAGGACTCCCACAAATAGCGGCGAACGTGTAGACTTAGCCTTTACATTGTGGACGATGTCAAAATCATGTATTCCCGCTCCAAGACACTTGCGCTGGCCGACCCCGAACTGTGGGCGGTCATCGCCGCCGAAACGAAACGGCAGGAAGACCATATCGAACTGATCGCCTCCGAAAATTACGCCAGTCCGGGCGTGATGGCGGCACAGGGTTCGCAATTGAACAACAAGTACGCGGAAGGCTATCCGGGCAAGCGCTATTACGGTGGTTGTGAGTTCGTCGATCAGGCCGAGCAACTGGCCATCGACCGCGCCAAAAAACTGTTCGACGCGCAGGCGGCGAACGTGCAACCGCATTCCGGCGCGCAGGCCAATCAGGCGGTGTTTTTTGCGGCGCTGCAACCGGGCGATACGATTCTCGGCATGAGCCTGCCGCACGGCGGACATTTGACGCACGGTTCGCCGGTGAACATCTCCGGAAAATGGTTCAAGGTCGTGCCGTATGGGCTCGACGAAAACGAGTTGATCGACTACGAAGCGATGGCGAAGCTGGCCGAAGAGCACAAGCCCAAACTGATTGTGGCCGGCGCTTCGGCGTATTCGCGGGTGATCGACTGGAAGAAGTTCAGAGCGGTGGCCGATCACGTCGGGGCGCTGTTGATGGTTGACATGGCGCACTACGCCGGTTTGGTCGCGGCGCATCTGTACCCGAGTCCGGTGCCGTTTGCCGACTATGTGACGACGACGACGCACAAAACCTTGCGCGGTCCGCGCGGTGGCATGGTGCTGACGCGGGCGGAAAACGAGAAGGCGATCAACTCGGCGGTATTCCCCGGTTTGCAGGGCGGTCCGCTGATGCATGTGATTGCCGCCAAAGCGGCGGCGTTCGGCGAAGCGCTCTCGAAAGATTTCAAGACGTACCAGATGCGCGTTCTGGAGAACGCCCGCGTGCTGGCGAAAGCGTTAAGCGAGCGCGATTTGCGCATCGTTTCCGGCGGCACCGATTCGCACATGTTTCTGGTGGACTTGCGAGCCAAGAAAATCACCGGCAAGGCCGCCGAAGAAGTGCTCGGCAGGGCGCACATCACGGTTAACAAGAATTCGATTCCGAACGATCCGGAAAAACCGTTTGTGACTTCCGGTATCCGAATCGGCAGTCCGGCGTCAACCACGCGCGGTTTCTCCGTATTCGAATGCGAGAAACTCGCGCATTTGATCGCCGATGTACTCGATGCGCCGGAAGACGACAAAGTGCTGGCGCGGGTCAAGGCGGAAGTGGTCGCGTTGACCGCGAAATTTCCCGTTTACCTGGATTGAGCGTGCCATGAAGTGCCCGTTCTGCCGCAGCGATGATACCCAGGTGATCGACTCACGAGTGTCGGAAGCGGGCGATTCGATCCGTCGCCGTCGCCGTTGCGCCGCGTGTCAGAAACGTTTCACGACCTATGAAACGGTCGAGTTGCGGATGCCGCAAATCGTCAAAACCGACGGCGGGCGCGCCGAGTTCGATGAAAGCAAATTGCGCGTCAGCTTTCAGCGGGCGTTGCACAAGAGAGCGGTTGAAACCGAGGCGGTCGATGCGGCGATCCAGCGCGTCGTTCAGCGATTGCTCTCGCTGGGTGAGCGCGAAGTGCCGTCGCGCCAAATCGGCGAGATGGTGATGGAAGAGTTGTACAAACTCGACAAAGTCGCCTACGTTCGTTTTGCTTCGGTGTACCGTTCATTCAAAGACGTTTCCGATTTCCACGATGTGTTGAAGACGATGGAAAAACCGGAGTGGGATGAAAAGCAGCGCTGAAACTGCTCCCTCCCCTTCAAGGGGAGGGTCGGGGTGGGGATGGGGGGCGTCGTACTTACACGGTAACGAAGAGATTTGTGTGCGGACAAATCAATGAAAAAAGTCGATCAGAATTTTCAGCATGTGCACAATAGAACAAACCCATCCCCACCCTAACCCTCCCCTTGAAGGGGAGGGAAACGGTCGTTTGCGTCTTTACCGACCATGCGTTCATCACACTAGACGGAAGGGTGTGGGTAAGAAATCCTCTTTAGCTACGAAGAACGAATAAAGTGCTGTGCCCGTTATTTTCTTTGTGGCTATTGCTTGAGAACCGAAACCATGCGCTGGTCTGAAGCCGATGTTCGTCACATGCAGCGCGCGCTGGCGTTGGCGGCGCGCGGACTGGCTACGACAACACCGAATCCGCGCGTTGGTTGCGTGGTCGTCAAAAACGGGGAAGTGCTCGGCGAGGGTTGGCACCAGAAAGCGGGGGAAGCGCATGCCGAACCGGCGGCGTTGGCCGATGCGCGTGCGCGCGGTCATGATGTGCGCGGTGCGACGATGATCGTTTCGCTGGAACCGTGCAGCCACCATGGCCGGGTGCCGCCTTGTACCGAGGCGATCATCGCCGCCGGCATCGGCCGGGTGATCGCGGCGGCGACCGATCCGAATCCGCAGGCGGCGCACGGCGGGCAAACATTGCAGGCGGCGGGCATCGCTTTCGAATCGGGTTTGCTCGAAGAAGAAGCGCGTGAACTGAACTGCGGTTTTTTCTCGCGAGTGCAGCGCGGGCGTCCATGGGTTCGCAGCAAGATCGCCGCCAGTCTCGACGGACGGACGGCGCTGGCCGACGGGCGCAGCCAGTGGATTACACAAGCGGCGGCGCGTGATGACGGACATGCGTTTCGCGCCCGAGCTTGTGCGCTGTTGACCGGCATCGGAACCGTATTGGCCGACGACCCGTCGTTGACTGTCCGAGCGGTAACAACAACGCGGCAACCGCTGCGCATCGTACTCGACCGTCTGGCGAAAACGCCGGCGACCAGTCGGCTCATGGCCGATGGCGGCGATACGCTGATCGTCACCGCAGCGGCGCGATCGCCATCTTGGCCTTCGCACGTTCGTCATCTGCTGCTGCCAGCAACCGGGGCGGAAGGAAAATACGGCGGCGAAGATTTGCGGGCACTGATGGCAATGCTGGCGAAGATGGAAATCAATGAACTGCATGTCGAAGCCGGCGCGCGGTTGAACGGCGCGTTGCTTGAAGCGGGGCTTATCGACGAACTGCTGGTGTATCTGGCGCCCAAGGTGCTCGGAGCGCAAGCGTTGCCGATGTTTGACCCGGCGACGCCTTTGAACAGTTTGGATGCTTACGCGGATTTTTCTTTTATGGAAGCGGCGCGCATCGGTGACGATGTGCGTTTACGCCTTCGCCGCAAGGAGAGTTGAATGTTTACCGGGATCATTACCGCCGTCGGTGCGATCAAAACCGTAACCCCTAAAGCGGGGGGCGTGGCGCTCGAAGTCGATGCGTCGGCGTTGGATTTGACCGATGTCGGGCTGGGCGACAGCATCGCGCTCAACGGCTGCTGCCTGACGGCGGTTGCGCAGCGGGAGCATATGCTGGTGTTCGATGTGTCGGCGGAAACGCTGCGCTGCACCGCCGGATTTCCGGCGGGTGGGCGCGTCAACATGGAAAAAGCGATGCGGCTGTCCGACCGGCTCGGCGGCCATCTGGTAAGCGGCCACGTTGACGGCGTTGGCCGCGTCGTGCAACTGACGGCGCTCGAAGCGGCGCCGGGAGAAACAGAGCGCAACTACCTGCTGGAAATTGAAGCGCCGGAAGCGTTGATGCGTTTCGTTGCCGCCAAAGGATCGCTGACGGTGCACGGGGTCAGCCTGACGGTTAACGCCGTCACCGGCAACCGCGCGGCGATCAATCTGATCCCGCATACGTTTGTCGCTACGGTGTTTTCATCGCTGAAAGCCGGCGATGTCGTCAACCTCGAAATCGATTTGATCGCGCGCTATGTGGCGCAGTTGCTTGACAAGAAATCGTAGATATCATCTACCAGACCAAGGGCGGGTTGGGCGCGGCAGCAACTCACGAATTTGCGCTAGAGCGGTTTTGGTTCAAATGCTTACACTTTTTCCCTCCCCCCTCGAGGGGGAGGGTGGCCCGAAGGGGCGGGAGAGGGGGAGAGAAAACTTCACCCCTCTCCCCCAGCCCCTCTCCCTCAAGGGGAGAGGGGAGCGAAGTGCTGCTCGCCGTCGCAGGGAGTAATCGCTTAAATCAAAACTGCTCTAACTCAAGAGCGCCGGCTTATTCCGGTTATCTCGCTGTTTTACTCACTGAACAGCTCTTTCGTCCGACAGTCTTTGAGGATGTCGTATTCCTTGTTGTAGGGATGCGTCTTGATTTCCAGTAACCCGATAATGGAATGAAACAAGTTGTCGTGAGAGTAAGAGTTTTGGGAGGCTTCTTCGCGCAGGCAATCATAGTCCACATAATCCCACCGCTTCATGGTTTCGCTCATCCACAAAATCATCGGTACATGTGTTTGCTCTTTCGGCGCCAGCTTGTAGGGGAAGCCGTGCAAATAGATGTTGTTTTCTCCCAGAGATTCACCATGATCGGACACATAAATCAAACCGGATTCGTATTCAGGATGCCTTTTCAGCATGTCAATCACGGAGGAAATGATATAGTCCGTATAAAGAATCGTATTGTCGTAGGTATTGATAACCTGCTCCTGTGTACAGTTCTGAATGTTCGCCGTGTCGCAGGTTGGCGTGAACTTCCTGAAGCTGTCGGGATAGCGTTCGTAGTAAGTCGGCCCATGGCTCCCCATCGTGTGCAAAACAATGACGGTATCTTCTTTGAGGCCGGCAATGATTTCCGGCAAGCCGTCCAGCAACGCTTCGTCAAGGCAATACTTGCCGTTGCAATACTTCGGGTTATTGATTTTAACCATATACTGAGTTTCGACACGGCGGCATACCTCTTTGCACCCATCGTCGTTTTCGAGCCACAAGATTTTATATCCGGCGGTTTGCGCAAGGTCCAGCAAGTTTTCTGTGTATTTGGCGTCTGTCGCGTCAAAATCCGTGCGTGCCCTGTACGAAAACATGCACGGCAAGGAAATTGCTGTCGACGTTCCGCACGAAGTCATTTGGGCAAAAGGAATGATGTCCTGTTTTTTCAATAGCGGATTTGTTTCTTTTTCATATCCATAGAGCGAAAAATTTTTGGCGCGCGCGGTTTCTCCTACAACAAGAACCAGTAAAGTTATATGCGGATCTTTAAAAGGAACAAGCAAGGCATTTTCATCCAGGCGTTTGAAAGTCCTGTTTGCCAAGGCTTGTCTTTGGAAATAGCGCACGGTTGAATACGTGTAGTTGACAGTATTTAATATTTTTCGTACTTCGTGGTGGTTGCGGCCGAAAGAGGCGTATTCCTTATAGGAAGTTGCCGCAAACCCTCCCATGACCAACAGCGCCGCCAAAACACAAACAACCCGCTTGGTGATTTCCTTTTTCCATGGCTGGTATTTGATGGTTGCCATGAAAATGAGGGTGCCCGGTATCATTCCGGTGATCAAAACCCACGCAAAGCCGGAAAAAGTAACCAAGTCAAAAGCTTCTCGCGTATTCGTTTCAAAGGCGTTGCGCACCATATCCGAATCGATAAACACGCCCAGGTTGTACATCAGGTAATTTGTTGCGCTGGAAACCAGGATGAAGAAAATCAGAAGCGGTTTGGCAATATAAGGAGCGACGATCAGGTTAAGAAAAACGTATAGCGGCACAAAGACGAAGAACGGCAGCGAAAGCGCAAAAACAAAGACGGCGAAATTGGTGATTTCAAGGTTGTCAAAGACAAAGCGCCACAAACTGCAATTCAGAACAAACGTGAAATACAGCCCTGTCAATAAAATGAACCAATGGCTTTTGATAACGAGTTTCGCCCTCAGTTTTTTGAACCACGGCAACTGTTTGATACTGTTCAAGTCCTGCATAACGATGTTTAAGTCCTCTAGTAGAAATGGCGGTATTGCAAACGTGCGGGTAACCGGGTCGTAACGGCGGGCGGCACAGGTTCCTGTTAATCTGTTTTTCCAGCGATTTTTCCCGCCAGTGCCGCCAAAGCGGCATTCGACAAATCATCGGGATAAAAACGCGGCGCGTTATGCAGTTTGCTGAAATGGCGGTATTGCGAGCGGGCGTACAGCGGGTCGTAATGGCGGGCGAGCAGTTCGGCAAAAAGGTCGGGTAAGTTGCCGTTTTGCGCCCACTGCTTCCAGCGTTCCAGCGCGGCGTTGTCGATGAAGCCCTTGAGCCGCTCCAACTGATCGCACAAATCTTGCGGGTTTTGCCCAAAGTAAGCGTAATCGTTGAGCAGGTAACGCAGCCGCACTTCCGGCGACGGCAACAGTTCGAGGCAATCGGCGTTGTGCATCGTGTCGATCAGGGCGTTGGGCAATGCGATCCGGCCGATCTTGCGACTCTCGGCTTCGACGTAAACCGGGCGCGCCGGGTCGAGCGCGACCAGCGCTTCCGAAAGCCGCGTTTCGAACGCTCGCTGGGAGGGCTGCGGGGTATCCGGTAGCGCTCCGAGGACGGAACCCTTGTGAGCGGCCAGCGCCTCGAGGTCGAGCGTTTGCTCTCCACCGGCGGCTAAGGCTGCCAACAGCCGGGTTTTGGCGCTACCGGTGGGGCCGCAGATGACGCGCCAACGGAAGCGTGGCGGCAAATCGGTCAGGGTTTGCAGCACGTGGTGGCGCCAAGTCTTGTAGCCGCCGGTCAGTTGCACGGCGCGCCAGCCGATCAGCCGCAGCCAGGTAACGAAGCTGGCGCTGCGCATGCCGCCGCGCCAGCAGTACACGAACGGTCGCCAGCTTTTGGGACGGTTGGCAAGTTCGCTGTCGAGGCAACGGGCGATGTTATGGGCAACCATTGCCGCCCCGACTTTGCGTGCTGCAAAAGGGGAGCTTTGGTAAAGCGTGCCGACGGCAGTGCGCTCTTCATTGCTCAGAACGGGACAATTGCGGGCGCCGGGAAGGTGGTCTTCGGCAAATTCGACGGGAGAGCGTACGTCGATGATTTCGTCGGCCTCGACCCGTTGAGCCAGAGTGCAGTGGGCATCGGGGGGGAGAGCCATGGTGCGTGAAATCTGCGAAACGCCTGTAAAAACAATATTGTAACACGGTAGCAGCGGGACCTAAAGAACAAGGCGAAGGACAAAGCGGCGTTGACAAACGCATAGCCGTTTGTGCAAAAAGGCGGAATAAGTCGTGACGACAATGAAGGTCCAGAGAATTTCTGAAAAAGCCGCCACGAAGCGTTATATTTTGTAGAATATAGCCGATATATTCCCTGGAATATAGAAAACGGCAAGAGCTACAGCGAGTTGATTCAAATGCGCACACTTTTCACCCTCCCCCCTCGAGGGGGAGGGTGTCCCGACGGGGCGGGAGAGGGGGGAAGGGATTGTTTCCCCCCCCTCCCCCAGCCCCTCTCCCTCAAGGGGAGAGGGGGGCAAAGCTCGGCGCGCCATCGCAGTACCGGATTGCGGCTTTTCTTGCGCTCAAGGAGTCATTGATGATGAAACGTTTTTCTTTACGGGTTTTGCGCTCTGGCGTTGTGTGTGCGGTGATGGCGTTGTCAGCGGCGACGGCATCGGCGGAAACGCTGACCGTCTCGGCGGCGGCCAGTCTGACCAATGCGTTCAAGGAAATCGGCAAGGGTTTCGAAGCGGCGCATCCAGGGAATACGGTCATATTCAACTTCGCGGCATCGGGCGTACTGCTGCAACAAATCACGCAGGGAGCGCCGGTCGATGTGTTCGCTTCGGCCGATCAGGAAACGATGGACAAAGCGGCCGCCGGCAACCATATCAAGAAAGAGACGCGCGTCAATTTCACCGGCAACGGTCTGGTCGTGATCGTGCCGAAAGACAGCACATTGAAAATCACCGGACTGAAGGATCTGGTCAGCGCCGACATCAAACGTGTGGTCATCGGCAATCCGGCAACGACACCGAACGGCCGTTATGCCCGCGCGGCAATGCAGGCCGCCGGTGTTTGGGAGGCAGTGCAAGCCAAGCTGGTGCTGGCGGAGAGCGTCCGCCAAAGCCTGAGTTACGTCGGTCGCGGCGAGGTTGACGTGGGCTTTGTGTTTTCTACCGACGCCAGGCAGGACGAGCATAAGGTCGATGTCGCGTTGACGGTGCCGCCGGTAGCCAAAGAGGAAAAGAGTGGGCAATGGATACCCAGCCCAATTGTGTACCCGGTTGCCGAGGCGGCGTTGTCGAAGAGCCAACTGGGCAGTGCGTTCATCGCTTATCTGCGTTCGCCGGACGGGCAGAAAGTGCTGGAACGCTACGGCTTTCTGCCGGTGCAGTCATCCAATCAATGAGTAGAGCATTTTCTGTTCAAGTGAGCACGATTTTACGCAAACATGCACTGTTCCTCTCTCCCCTTGCGGGAGAGGGGTTGTTAGCGCAGAACAGAGGAAATGCGAAATTATTCCCCCTCTCCCCAACCCCTCTCCCTCCAGGGGAGAGGGGCGTTATCTTCGGAGTTCCCGGGACGGTTCGCCACACATTCGAGCGAAAATCCTTATGGAACTGACCGTAGCCGATTGGCAGACATTGCGGCTGACGCTGAAGGTGGCGTCGCTGGCGACGCTGTATGCGCTGCTGCTGGGCGTGACGTTGGCGTGGGTGTTCGCGCGTTTCCGTTTTATCGGACGCGATGTGTTGGATGCTGTACTGACGCTGCCGATGGTGTTGCCGCCGACGGTGCTGGGGTATTACCTGTTGGTGCTGTTCGGGCGGCGCGGTGCGCTGGGACCTTGGCTGGAGGAAAACTTCGGCATACAACTGGTGTTTACTTGGCAAGGCGCGGTTGTCGCCGCGGCCATCGTCGCTTTTCCGCTGGTTTTCAAATCGGCACGCGCGGCGTTTGAAGATGTCGAAAAGAACATGGAGCAAGCGGCGCGAACGCTGGGTTCGCGGGAAATCGGCGTGTTTTTCAGAGTGTCGTTGCCTTTGGCGGCGCGCGGCATCGTCGCCGGCATGTTGCTGGCGTTTGCGCGGGCGATGGGAGAATTCGGCGCGACATTGATGGTCGCCGGCAATCTGCCGGGGCGGACACAAACCTTGTCGATGGCGGTGTACGAGGCGGTACAGGCAGGCGATGACGTGCGCGCCAACACATTGGCGCTGCTGATTTCGGCGGTGTGTGTCACCATTCTGGCGTTGTCCGGTTATTTTTTGTCGCCGAAGCGATGAGGGTGATCGTGCGTGGGGATGTTTTCAAATGTGCGTGTTTCAGCGCGGATATTTTTACCCTCCCCCCTTGCGGGGGAGGGTGCCCCAAAGGGGCGGGAGAGGGGAACAATTGTTTTCTCTCCCCTCTCCCCCGGCCCCTCTCCCCCAGGGGGAGAGGGGGAGAACAAAGCGCGGTGCGGCCTTGCAGAAATGCACCCATTCAAGCCGCGCTGAATAAAGAAACCAAAGAAAAACACCATGCAGTTGTCCGTTGACATCGAATTGACGCTCAAAACCAGGCAACGACGAAAAGCGCGTGAATTTTCGTTGCATGCGCGTTTCGATTCGGCGGAAGACAGGGTGGTATTTTTTGGGCCGTCCGGTTCCGGCAAGAGCGTGACCTTGCAGGCCATCGCCGGACTGATCCAGCCGACGCGCGGACATATCCGGTTGGGCGGGCGGACGTTGTTCGACAGCGCGGCGGGAATTTCGTTGCCGGCGCGCGCGCGGCGGATCGGTTACGTCTTTCAGGATTACGCGCTCTTTCCGCACTTGACGGTATTCGAGAACGCCGGTTACGCGCTGCGCCAATGGCCGCGGCCTCTGGGTCATGAGACGCGTGAACGCATCCTGCACATGCTCGATGTCTTCGGCGTGGCGGCGCTGGCGAACAATTTGCCGAGCGAATTGTCCGGCGGTCAGCGGCAGCGGGTGGCGCTGGCGCGGGCGTTATTGCACGAGCCGGAAGTGATCCTGCTCGACGAGCCGTTCTCGGCGATGGATTTTTTGTTGCGCGACAAAATGCGCGAAGAACTGGCGGCGATTCAAGCGCGCTTCAACGTGCCAATCGTTCTCATCACCCACGACTTGAAAGATGTTCGTGCGTTTGCCGATACGCTGGTTGTTTATCAATACGGCACCATCGCCAAGGTGCTGCCGTGCCGGGAGATGTGTCGGCATGAGGGTGAAACACAGGCTTGGGCGAGTATTTTTGAAGCGTGCAGCGGTGTTTTCAACAAGGCAACTTGAAAGCAAGTGTAAAAGCGACAAAGATAGAATGTTTGATACAACTGGATTCCTGCTTTCGCAGGAATGACGGAGAAAAATACAACGCTTGTGGCTCGATCTCTCGCTGAGCGTCATCCCCGCGCAAGCGGGGATCCAGGAGAATTCCCGTTTGCTCGTGCTGTGCACGACGAAACCAAAACCTCTCTAATCCGTCACCGCCACAATCACCTGCCGCGGATCGATGACCGCAAACGCTTCCGCTTCCAGCGGCGGGCATTCGGCGGCATGGTCGAGCGCGATGACCAGATGGTGACCGCTGGGCAACGCCAAGGTGATTTCGGCATGGCCTCCGTCATCGGTTTCGATGTGGCTGACGGTTCCGCGCAGCGTTTGCATTTCGGTATCGGGGCCGGCGCTCAAAGCGATCACGGGCGCCTTGATCAAGGCAACGACTGGACGACCGGGACGCAGTTCGAGCGCGTCAACGCTGGCGCGCGTCAACTGCGCTTGCAAAAAGGTTTCGCCGCCGAGATCGAGTTCGATGATGACGCGCCTGCCGTGCGTATGGAGTTCGCGGACGGTGGCGGCGAGTTGGTTGCGGGCGCTGGTGCGTAACTGCAAGCGGCGGTCGAGCGCCTGCAACTGGCCGAAATGCGGATAACGCCGTTCAAGCGCCGTCAGCATCGCGCCGTATTCTTGTTCCATCGCGCGATAATTGACGATCACTTGTTGCCCGTATTCGGTCAGTACCGTGCCGCCGCCCTGGCGGCCACCTTTGACGCGCACCACCAGCGGATGGTCGGCGAGATTGTTCATGGCGCTGATCATGTCCCAGGCGGTTTTGTAGCTCATGCCGAGTTGCCGCGCTGCTTCGGCAATCGAGTGGCTGGCGTTGATTTTTTCGAGGAGATCAATGCGGCCACGGCCGATAAAGGCATGATGACCGCGTTCGACCCAGAAACGTCCATGCACTTCCAGTTTGGGAGACTTGATCACGGCCGCGATTTCTCAGTCGATGAAGGTTATCGGCAACGCAAAGTGACAGACTTGTTGCGCACGCATGTTATGCTAATCCGGCATTCGGCAAGACGAAGAAAGAATAACACAATGACAACAGAAACAATCCCGTTGACACAATTCTCCCATGGCGGCGGCTGCGGCTGCAAAATTGCTCCCGGCGTACTGGCGGAAATGCTTTCGACGACGCTGCCGGGAATCGTGCCGCCCGAGCTTCTGGTCGGTACGGAGACCAGCGACGATGCGGCGGTGTACCGGCTGAACGATCAGCAGGCGCTGGTGGCGACGACCGATTTTTTCATGCCGATCGTCGATGACCCGTACGATTTCGGACGTATCGCCGCCACCAACGCGCTGTCCGATGTGTACGCGATGGGGGCGCAGCCGATCCTGGCGCTGGCCATCGTCGGGATGCCGATCGACAAACTGCCGCTGTCAGTGATCGGTCGCATTCTCGAAGGCGGTAGCAGCATGTGCCGCGAGGCCGGGATTCCGCTGGCCGGCGGCCATTCGATCGACAGCGTTGAGCCGATTTACGGGCTGGTGGCGCTGGGGCTTGTCCATCCGGATCGGGTTCGGCGCAATGCCGCCGGCCAGCCGGGAGATGCGCTGATTCTCGGCAAGCCGCTCGGCATCGGCGTTTTGAGCGCGGCGCTGAAGAAGGGGAAACTCGACGCGGCGGGGTACGCCACGATGATGCGCACTACGACGCAACTGAACCGCGTCGGGGTGGCGTTGGCGCTGCACGACGGCGTTCACGCGATGACCGACGTGACCGGCTTCGGTCTGCTCGGCCATTTGCTGGAGATTTGTCGGGGATCGGGATGCGGCGCGCAGTTGTCGTTCGGGCAATTGCCGCTGATCGGCGAAGCCGCGGCGTTTGCCCGCGAAGGCGTGGTTACCGGCGCGTCGGCGCGCAACTGGGCGTCGTACGGCCAGAACGTGCGGTTGGCTGCTGGTATCGCGCCCTGGCAGCAGGCTTTGCTGACCGATCCGCAGACCAGCGGCGGTTTGCTGGTGTCGTGCGCGCCGGAAGCCGGGGACGACGTGCTGCGCCTGTTCCGCGAAGCGGGATTTGAAGCGGCGGCGGTGATCGGGGCATTGCGTGAAGGGGCGGTGCAGGCGGAAGTCTGTCCCTGAAGGGCAACGACCGAAACACCACGGCAGCGGCGTAGAATAGCCGCAAAGCTCGGCTACAATGCGCTTTTTGCGCGTCGCGCTATCCTAATAACATAACAGGTTGACCATGAACGTCTCCGAAATCCGCCGTCAATTCATTGATTATTTCGTCGCCAACGGACATACCGCCGTGACCAGCTCGCCGTTGGTGCCAGCCAACGACCCGACGCTGTTGTTCACCAATGCCGGAATGGTGCAATTCAAGGATGTGTTTCTGGGGCTCGATCAGCGGCCATATCAACGCGCAGTTACTTCGCAGCGTTGCGTGCGCGCTGGCGGCAAGCACAACGACCTGGAAAACGTCGGTTATACGGCGCGGCACCACACGTTTTTCGAGATGCTCGGCAATTTCAGTTTTGGCGATTATTTCAAACGCGACGCGATTGTTTTCGCGTGGGAACTGTTGACGAAAGTCTATCAATTGCCGCCGGAAAAACTGTGGGCGACGGTGTACATCGACGACGACGAAGCTTACGACATCTGGGCGAACGAGATCAAGATTCCGAAAGACCGTCTCATTCGTATCGGCGACAACAAGGGCGCCCAATACGCCAGCGACAATTTCTGGCAGATGGCTGATGTCGGCCCGTGCGGCCCGTGCTCGGAGATTTTCTACGACCATGGGCAGGGCATCGCTGGTGGGCCGCCGGGATCGCCCGACGCCGAAGGCGACCGCTACATCGAAATCTGGAATCTGGTGTTCATGCAATTCAGCCGCGACGCGCAGGGTGTGCTGACGCCGTTGCCCGCGCCGTGCGTCGATACCGGCATGGGGTTGGAGCGTTTAGCGGCGGTGTTGCAGCATGTGCATTCCAACTACGATATTGATTTGTTTCAGTCGTTGATCGCGGCGGCGATGAAAGCGACGGGGTGCAAGGACAAGGATTCGCCGTCGCTGCGGGTCATCGCCGATCACATCCGCGCCTGCACTTTCCTGATTGTTGACGGCGTGATTCCCGGCAGCGAAGGGCGCGGTTATGTGTTGCGCCGCATCATTCGCCGCGCGATCCGGCACGGCTACAAGCTGGGACAGAAGAAACCGTTTTTCTATACGCTGGTGGAGACACTGGCGAAAGCGATGGGCGAGGCTTATCCGGAACTGGTGCGCGAGCAAACGCGGATAGCGCAGGTGCTGCAAACGGAAGAGCAGCGCTTCGGAGAAACCATCGACAACGGGATGAAGCTGCTCGACGAGGCGCTGAAACGTGTGCGCGAAAACGGCGCCGCTCGTGATAACACGCTCGACGGCGAAACGGCGTTCACGCTGTACGACACCTTCGGTTTCCCGCTCGATTTGACCTCGGATGTTTGCCGCGAACGCGGCGTGGCGGTTGATGAAGATGGCTTCGACAAGGCGATGCAGGCGCAGCGCGAACGGGCGCGGATGGCGAGTCAGTTCAAGGTTGGCGAGTCGCTGGTTTACCAAGGGCCGAAGACGGCATTCGAAGGTTATGAACGGCTGGAGGACGCGGCGAAGATCCTGGCGCTGTACAACGACGGCGTCAGCGTGGTATCTCTGAACGAAGGCGAGTGTGGCGTCGTGGTGCTCGACCGGACGCCGTTCTACGCCGAGTCGGGCGGACAGGTCGGCGACGTTGGAAAAATCAGTGGCAAAATCAGCGGAAAGCTTGGCGACGACACGGCTTCATTTTTAGTGCGGGACACGCAGAAAATTCAACCCGACGTGTTCGGTCATATCGGCGAAGTCACGAAAGGTGTATTGAACGTCGGCGACACCATTCAAACGGCAGTTGATCGCGTCGCGCGGACGCGGACGGTGCGCAACCACTCGGCGACGCATTTGATGCACAAGGCGCTGCGGGAAGTGCTCGGTACGCATGTGCAGCAAAAGGGATCGCTGGTCAACGCCGAACGGACACGTTTCGACTTCTCGCATTTCTCGCCGGTCACTGCCGAAGAGATGGCGCGGGTGGAAGCCAAAGTCAATGAAGAGATTTTGGCGAATGTGTCAACACAAGCGCGGACAATGTCGTTCGACGATGCTCAAAAAGCCGGTGCGATGGCGCTTTTCGGCGAGAAATACGGCGACACGGTGCGCGTGCTCAACATTGGCTCGTCGTGCGAATTGTGCGGCGGCACGCACGTTACGCGCACGGGAGATATCGGTTTGTTCAAGATCGTTGCCGAGGGCGGCGTGGCGGCGGGCATCCGGCGCATTGAGGCGGTGGCCGGTGAAGGCGTGATCGAATACCTCAATGACCGCGAGCAGATTTTGCAGCGCGCCGCCGGAGAACTGAAAGTGGCGCCGACAGAACTGGACGTGCGGGTCGCGCACTTGACCGAACAGATGAAAGCCCTCGAAAAGGAAGTCGCCCGCCTCAAGTCGAAACTTGCGGGAAGCCGGATCGATGACCTTGCCGGACAGGCGATTGCAATCGACGGCGGCGCCAAGCTTCTTGTCGCTACGCTGGAAGACATCGACCCCGCGACCTTGCGCGAAACGCTCGACAAACTGAAAGACAAACTCAAATCCGCCGTTATCGTGCTGGCGACTGTTCGTGACGGTAAGGTAAGCCTCATCGCGGGCGTTACCGCCGACGTGATGGGCAAAATCAAGGCGGGCGAACTCGTCAACTTCGTCGCACAACAGGTCGGCGGCAAAGGCGGCGGCCGTCCCGACATGGCGCAGGCGGGCGGTACGCAGCCGGAGGGGCTGGCCGGGGCGTTGGGGAGCGTTTTGGATTGGGTCAAGGAGAAACGATGATGGAGTGTTCTTTCGATTGGGCGATGGCGTTAGAGTATTTGAAGGTTATTCTTTCTTCTTGGCCGACATTAGCTGTGGTTTTAATCGGTTCTTTTGTCTGGAAATCTCGAAAGGGAATTGGGGACTTTGTGTCTAAGCATCAGATTTCCCAAATTAGCAAAGAGGGGGTTAATTTTCAGGCGCAAACGCAAACGGCTGTTAATTTTTCTATGGATCTTGGGTCAACTGAGATCAAATCTGCTAATGCTGGAGAAAGTGAAGCGTCCAGAGGATCTGATGATTCGGGGGGGATTCAGCGATTAACGGAGGAGAATCAACGGTTAAAAAGGGATGTATATTTTGAGATGATATTCCGGCTTATTTACGGGTCACAAACAAATCTTTTGAGATGGTTGTCGCGGCAAGTGCAGGGTAGCAGTAAAACTGATCTTAAAGCATTTTATCAAGAGCACCTTAGCAAGGGGGGGGCGAGTAATTATCCGTATGAACTTTATCTTGGTTTCCTTGTTAGGAATGGATTGATAGAGATGGAGAAAAATAATTATTGTGTAATTACCTCGCTAGGAAAAGATTTTTTGGAATACATTGTTCGTTATCCTGCAGAAGCATATAGTAGGCCGTATTGACATTGAAGCAAGCCTGGATAAGCAAAACGCAGAGTTCGGGAATTCAAAAGTCGCAGCGTTTTTCTTATACCACGCGATGGATTTCTGCTTTGCGGACTGCTGTCCGGAATATTTTCGTGGAAAGCTTGTTCAACTGGTCTGACTGGAAATTGATGCACATTCACTCAAACAGGATGGACTCGATCCTGGCCAAGACTTCATCGACGATGTGCTGCGGCACGGTCTCTTTCAGGCGCGCATTCCGCGCACGCCAATCCAGCGATTTCAACTGGTGGCAATGAACAGCGCCTTGGGTGTCGGTGCCTGTCCCCATCAGCGTAACTACCGTCCCGTAGGTACGAGCAGCAGCGGCAGCCCCCTGTGAAATCGGACAAATCACCGCCAGCCCTTGCTGGTTGAAAACCTTGCTGCTGATGGCAAGACCGAAGTGCGAGCCTTTCATCTCCCGACCGGAGGACGGGTCGAAATCGAGATGTACGATGTCGCCACGGTTCGGCAGGTATGCCATCACCAGCACTTCCTTTCCAGTCCAACTGAGGGCATTTCATCCCACCCTTCGACGCGCGGCATTCCTTCCGGCATTTCTGCCATCAGGTCAGCCAGCTTGTAACGGGGTCGAGATGGAGCCTCGACGGTCATCTTCTTGCCCGAGAGAAGAAGTTCAACCTGGGAGCCTTCGGTCAGGCCGTTTTGGTCAATAAACGCCTTGGGTACGGTCATCACGAGTGAGCCACCGGCTTTGCGCAGGGTTTGAAGCATGCGAGCCTCCTGTCAATCAGAAGTCCTATTTTAGTATAACACGATGTTTTATTCAAGTAGGACAACCAGGGTGTTTAACCCCTGACCAAGGCTTGCTTGGACAAAGGGCACAAAAATCTTTGAGATCTTTGTGCCCTTTGCGGTTAATATTTTTGTTGTTTAGCCGTCACCGATATATCAGTCCGTCGATTTACTTTCGTTCACCCTTATTTCAAACAAGTCGCGCTTCAGCTTAAGCTGCTTGGGCATTTTCTCGCCGAGTTTGTCGAACCACTCCTTATGCTCACTGAGCTCTACTTTCCAAGCTTCGATGTCAACCTCGGTCAAAGCATCAAACGCCGCTTCGCCGATATCCAAGTCGGTCCAGTTGAGATCCTGATAACGCGGCATCCAGCCGAGCGGGGTTTCCTTGGCGCTGATGCGGTTGCGCGCGCGGTCAACGATCCAGCGCAGAACGCGCATGTTTTCGCCGAACCCCGGCCACATGAATTCCCCTTTTTCGTTCGTGCGGAACCAGTTCACGTAGAAAAACTTGGGCGCGAATTCGACTTTGTTGCTGATATTCAGCCAGTGATTGAAATAGTCGCCCATGTGGTAGCCGCAGAAAGGCAGCATGGCAAAAGGATCGCGACGCACCACGCCTTGCACGCCGAAGGCGGCGGCGGTCGTTTCGGAGCCGAGGGTTGCGGCCATATAGACGCCGTAATTCCAGTTGAACGCCTGATACACCAGCGGTATCGTCGTGGCGCGGCGGCCGCCGAAAAGAAAAGCGGAAATCGGCACGCCGTTCGGGTCTTCCCAACGCGGGTCGATCGACGGGCATTGATCGGCCTTTACGGTAAAACGCGAGTTCGGATGCGCTGCCTTGCGGCCGGTTTCGCGGGCGATTTCCGGCGTCCAGTCCTTTCCGGTCCAGTCTATCAAATGGGCGGGCGTTTCTTTGGTCATACCTTCCCACCAGATATCGCCGTCATCGGTCAGCGCGACGTTCGTGAAGATGACGTTTTCCGTGAGCATCGCCGTTGCGTTGTAATTGGTTTTTTCCGACGTATTCGGAGCAACACCGAAACAGCCAGCTTCGGGGTTGATTGCGTAAAAGCGCCCGTCTTTCCCCGGTTTGATCCAGGCGATGTCGTCGCCGACCATCGTGACTTTCCAGCCGTTGAAAGCCTTCGGCGGGATCAGCATGGCGAAGTTGGTTTTGCCGCAAGCAGAAGGGAAGGCGCCGGCAACGTAGGTTTTTTCGCCCGTTGGCGATTCGACGCCGAGAATCAGCATGTGTTCGGCCAGCCAGCCTTCTTCGTGTGCCATCGTCGAAGCGATCCGCAACGCGAAACACTTTTTGCCCAATAACGCGTTGCCGCCGTAACCAGAGCCATACGACCAGATTTCACGCGTTTCCGGATAGTGGACAATGTATTTGATGGTCGGATTGCAGGGCCAGGGCGAATCTTTTTCTCCCGGCGTGAGCGGCGCTCCGACACTATGAATGCAAGGAACAAAGGCGCCGTCAGTCCCCAGAATATCGAAGACCGCCCGACCCATGCGCGTCATGATGCGCATGTTGACCACGACGTAAGGCGAGTCGGTAATTTCGATGCCGATATGGGCGATCGGCGAACCGAGCGGCCCCATCGAAAACGGCACGACATACATCGTGCGTCCGCGCATGGAGCCTTCGAACAAACCGTTCAAGGTCTCGCGCATTTTTTGAGGCGCCATCCAGTTATTGGTCGGGCCGGCATCTTCTTCCTTGGCGGAACAGATGAAGGTGCGGTCTTCGACGCGCGCCACATCCGAAGGATCGGAGCGAGCCAGGAAGCAGTTTTTGCGCTTTTCCGGGTTCAGTTTGATAAATGTTCCGGAAGCGACCATTTCGGCACAGAGGCGATCGTATTCCTCTTGTGAGCCGTCGGCCCAGACGATACGGTCAGGCTGGGTCAGTGCCGCGATTTCGGCAACCCACGCCTTGACTCTTTGATGTTTCACGTATTCAGGAATGTTCAGATTTGCGGATGAGTTCATGGCAATACAGTCTTTGGTTGACAGGAAGAAGGTCGTCGTACCGGACAAGCGCAGACACGCTGTCAGGGTATGGGCAAAGTTCTCCGGATAGGGAGCCAAAACACGGATAGACGAATTATAAAGCCTGCGCAGCGTGCGTGGGTTGAGGGTAATGCAAGGTTTCTCTGATGTTTGTGGATAAGTGCGCCGGGCAAGCCAAAAACATACCGCTTCCTTTACCGTTCAGCCCGATGACAGTCGGTCTTGATGGAACGGGTGAGGGACGGGTGGTGCTGTTTTGGCGGTCAGTATGATATATCCATTTTTTCTAAGGGCCTCTGAAAACCCCTTCCTGTCATTCTGCGCGTAGCGAAGCGAAGTCGCAGAATCCAGACGCCGCGTGGATCCTGCGACTTCGCGCAGGATGACAAGCGGGGGATAGCAAGGTTGTTCAGAGCGTTCCTAGGGTGGCGTTGCCCGTGTATCGCCGCAAGCGGTTTTCATTTGATTTTTATATCAATGCCGATCATGGCCGTGATTCCCGGCAGGGGATACCCTTTTACATATTCATAAGGCCGGTTGAAGAGGTTGTTGATCGCCAGAAAAGCTTCCATGTCCTCAAAACGCCAGCCGGGTTGTTGAATTCGGCGACTCAGTCGCAGGTTGAAAAGCGTGATGTTATCCAGCTTGTTCCTGGCGTCTTGGGGAGGATAGTTGAACCCTCCGGAGCGCGCGGAGGTTCCTTGGTACAGCCCTCGTATGTGCTGCATGTCCACATACAACTTGTCGGACTCGGTGATTTCCCATTGCGCTCCCGCCTTGAAAGTAAAGCTCGGCGTATAAGGCATTTCGCTGCGCTCGATGCCGTCGCTTCCTTTCGCTTTGACATCGAGCCAGGTGGCACCGGCAAAGACATTCCAGCCCTCATGGGGGCGTAGCGAGGTTGTCAATTCCAGCCCGCGTATCGTGTAGCGACCTATGGGATCGTTGAAGCTTGTGGGAATCGGCCCGCCGAAATAGGCTCTGAACCGATTCTTGCCGCGATCATGAAATACCGTGGCAGTGACGCTTCCCAGCGTCTCCCAGCGGTGCGTTATTCCTAACTCAACGTGGTCAACGACTTCTGCTGTCAGGTCTTTCCAATACTGTCCGGGATTTTCCGGCCCGCCTGGTCCCAGAAGCCCCTGCAAAACCACAGGAGACGGGTAATTGACGCCTCGCGAATAGTTGAAGTTCAGATCGGTGTTTCCATATCCGCCAATCAAACCGGCTTGGGCGGCGGTTTTATCCGAAAACTCGTTGTGGTTGTAATACCGCATACCCACCGAAGGGATAAGATGGAAAGCATCGTTTTTGCCGAAGTACTGGCTCATTCCCAGATAAGGCGAGAACAGCGTGGTATCCGGGAAGCCCCAGAATCTTTGCGCCCCTGTGCCATACACCCGCTGTGTATTGGTCAAGCGGGTTTGATCGAGATCGGCGCCCAAAATGATTTCTCCTCCTTGCCACAGCCAGAGTGTCTCCTTGGCCCGAACCCCGTGAAGCTTCAGGTGCTGACGAGACCATCTGCCGCCGTCCGGATGCCTTTCACCGTTATTGAGTTCCTGCAACATATCGAAGTCGGTATCGTTCCAGTAGGCCTTTAGATACCCTTCCGCCTGACGGTACCGGTTATTCAGGGTGAGCGTCGAAAATGTCGCTGCCGTATCAAAACGTTCGGCCTGAGGCCAACTGATCCCGTTGTCGGCGCTTGGCTTTTCGTTCGGCCCCGGCGCCAAGGTTTGCGCCTCTACGTAATTTCCCAGGAGGCGAACATTCCAGTGCTGGTTAAGCGCATAGCCGAGGTTGACGTAGTAACTTTCCTGCTGACCGCGGGAATGGGCACGGCTCCCCCGGCTCGAAGTCCAATCCTGGGCAACGTAAATGTCCAGTGCCCCTTTCTTGTGTCCTGCACTGATATTTTCGGAAAACGTTGAATAAACACCGCCGCTGAATCCGATATTCGCTATCTGCCCTTCGGAGATCATTCTTTTGGGTTCAACATTCACCAGCGAATACCCGCTGCCGAATCGTATGGGCTGGGGATTCTGATAAATCTCTATGCCTGCGATGGTTCCCACGGCAATGCCGTCCGCCATCGTCTGACCATACAAAACGCCGCTGCGAGGCACGCCATCGAACTCAACCGTGATGTCAGGACTCGGATGGCTGGCGCCCCGACCCCTGATGTAGAGATCGGTTCCGGCCTGGCTTCCTACCGCGTTCTGGCTTTTGAAAATAACGCCGGGAACTTCCCGCAGAGCCGATAAAAAATCCAGCGAATTCTGGTTTTCGATCGCTTGCGCTGAAACCACGTTGTACTGGGTGCCGAAGCGGCTCAAGAGCGGCGTGACCGGGTGCGACTTTACCGACGATCCGGTGACGATAACGACCTCCATTACCGGCTCGTTCTTCTTTGCCTCATCTTCCCGTGGTGTTTGCGCTAACACCAGCGTGGCATTCAGCAGCGATACGGCGCCAATGCCAAGACAAAGCAAAAACCTACCCGTTTTCATTTTCATCCGTACTCAGCGAAAGTGAAAGACACATAGTAAACTGTTATACTAAAGAGCGTTACACCCCAACGCGAGATTTGGCGGCATAAACACCAATCATCAGCAATGGAGGAACCGGTGATGATAAAGCGCAGAACCTTTTTGAAAGTGGCGGCCGGCGCGGCGGTTTTTGCTGTTCCTGCCTTGGTTTCAGGGTGCAAGGCGTCTTCGCCTGACACCCCTGAACGCAAAATCACAGAAACCGCTGTCAGCAAAGCAAAAGTTTATTTTACCGACGATATCAGCCCCGAAGGGTTGCTCAAGGTATATCAAAAGATTAACGAAAACGTCAAAGGCAGGGTGGCGATCAAGTGGCATTCCGGCGAACCGAACGGGCCCAACCTTGTCCCGGTTCCCATGGTCAAGGCGTTGCAGCAGAGCATTCCCAACAGCGCCCTGGTTGAAACCAACGTCTATTACAACAGCCCCCGGAAGACAACGGAAGGCCATCGCGAGGTTTTGAAGACCAACGGCTGGACGTTCTGCGAAGTTGACATCATGGACGAGGACGGCGCCGTCATGCTGCCCATAAAAGGGGGCAAGCATTTCAAGGAAATGTCCATGGGCAAAAACATTTTGAAATACGATTCCATGGTCGTTCTGTCACACCTCAAAGGGCATGCATCAGGCGGCTTCGGCGGGGCGATCAAGAACATTGCCATTGGCAATGCCGACGGAAAAGTCGGCAAGAAAATGCAACACACCTTCCCCGGACAGGGGCAATGGTCGGTCAGCGGTGAGCGCTTCATGGAGCACATGGTGGAAGCCGCCAAGGCATCGACGGATCATTTCGGGAACCGGATCGTTTATATCAACGTGATGCGGAACATGTCCGTGGACTGCGACTGCATGGGCGTGGCGGCAGCGTCGCCAAAGGCTCGTGACGTCGGCATCCTGGCCTCGACGGACATTGTGGCCATTGATCAGGCTTCGGTCGATCTGGTGTATCAACTTCCGAAAGAGGAAACACACGATCTGCGGGAACGCATCGAAAGCCGACACGGATTGCACCAATTAACCTATGGGGCGGAAATCGGCATCGGCACCCGCCAGTACGAACTGATCGCTATCAAATGAGCGATGAGGGGCTGAAGCAGATCAAGTGGAACGCCAATAACGGGGATGGGTCTGCCGGTAGGCTTCGGCGGCCATTCCTTGACTGTCAACCATGAAGCGAATAGCGCCGGAGCGGTCGGTGCGCCACGGGGTGGCGTTGACGGAGTCGTAGCGGGTGGCGGTTTCCGGTCGCGGAAAATCGAAGCGATTGCGGTAACCGACGGAATAAACGACGTGTGACGGCGCGACGGCGGCAACGAACGGCAGCGTCGAAGAATGGCGGCTGCCGTGATGCGGCGCGACGATAATGCTGCTGTTGAGGTCGTCGGCGTGGTATCGGGTCAATATGTTCTCGGCGCGTTTTCCGATGTCGCCGGTCAGCAGCAAACTGCCGTGAGGCGATTCGATTTTCAACACACAGGATTGATCGTTGATCTGGCGCCAGGAGGAAGCTTCCGGCGGCGGCGACAGAAAACGGAAGCGAACGCCGTCCCACGTCCATTCGAGTCCTTGGGTACAGGCGACGGGAGAGTGAATGCCGTCGTTTTCGTTCGCTTCGGCGGGTTGAGAGGTGTAATACTGCCGGACGGGCAATGCCGCAAGAACGGCGCGCGTGCCGCCGTCGTGGTCGTTATCGCTGTGGCTGACCACCAGCGCGTCGATCGTGTTGATGGCGTTGAATTGCAGAAATGGCGCGACGATGCGGCTGCCGGCGCTGACGTCGTCGTAATAGCCGGGGCCGGTATCGTAGAGCAGCGTGTGTCGGTGTGTGCGCACGACAACGGCCAGTCCCTGCCCGACATCGAGCACCGTGGCTTCAAAGGCGTCGGCGGGCGGCGGCAAAGGCACGATCAGAAACATCGGCAGACACCACAAGACCCCCAGCATCCGGCCGGGTACGCCGCGCGGCATCAATATCCAGAGGATGCCGAGTACGGCGGCGGCGATGCTCCAGACCGGCGCGCCGTGTTGTTGCCACATGGCCATCGGCAGTTGCGACATCCAGGTCAGGCCGGTCATCAGAATGTCGAGCAGGAAATGCGCGGGAATCCACAGCCAGGAAAGGCCGGGAATGGCGCCGAGCAGCGCGACCGGAATCACCAGCAGCGTGATCCACGGTATCGCCCAGAAATTGGCAGGCAACGAGAGCAGTGGGAATTGTTGAAAGATGACGAGCAGCAACGGCATCAACCCCAGCGTGACGACGCATTGCGTGCGGAAACCGAGCGCGAGGTTGCGCTGCCATCGTGCGCGCCAGCGCATGTTGGTGTTGCTGGCGGCAAGGCGACCGGAAGCGGCGTACAGCAACCAGCCGACGGCTCCGAACGACAACCAGAAACCGGCGGTAAGCGGCGCCCAGGGGTCCCACAGCACGACAACAAACAAAGACCACAGCCAAGTATGCAGCGGCTGACTGGTTCGTTGCGTCCATAGGGCGACGGTGGCGACGGCCAGCATGATCAGCGTACGTTGTGCGGGAATGCCGGCGCCGGCCAGTGCGACGTAGAATGCCGAAGCAAAAAAACCGGCAAGCACGGCCAGTTTGATCGCCGGGTAGCGCGAGGTCAGTCGCGGCGAGCGCCGGAACCATTGGAAAAGCAGACCGCCGACGAGCGTTGAGAAAACGGTGACATGCAGTCCGGAGATGCTGACGAGGTGGGTGATGCCGGTACGGTTGAACACCTGCCACTGCGGGTCGGGAATGGCGCGTTGTTCGCCGATGATGAGTGCGGTGATCACGCCGGCGTAAGGCTTGCCGGACAGGGTTTGTTGAACGCGAGCGCGAATGTTTTCGCGCAGGCGCTGAATGTAATCGAAGGGTTGACCGGCGAATGCGACAAGGCGCACATTGACAGGATCGTCATCGACGTTTTTACCGGTATCGGGGCGCACATAGCCGGTGGCGCGGAGGTTGTTTTGCAGAAGCCAGGCTTCGACATCAAAACTACCGGGGTTGATGCTGGCGCGCGGCCGTTTCAAACGCACTTTCAGTTGCCAGCGTTCGCCGGCGTACAGATCGGGGCGCGCCTCTTCTTCGCCGCTGAGGCTGCGGGCGTACCAGGTCAGCGCAATGCGGGAGGGAACCCGCGCTTCCGGTGTCAGAACGTCTTCGACGGCGAACGTAAAACGGGTGCCGCGGGTGTTGACATCGGGAAGGTCGTCGATGACGCCGCGGATCACGATATCGCGTCCCTCCCATTCGGAAGGCAGGGCATCGGCAAGCCGGTATTGCGCGCGCGCGGCGGCATAGTCATAGCCGCAAAAAGCGGCGCTAAAGACGAGGGCGCCGAAAGCGATCAGCACCGATGGGCGAAGGTTGTCAGCGGCGCGACGAAGACGACGCAATGCAACCGCGCTGATGCCGACGAAGCCTAGCGCCAGCACCAGTCCCACCCAAGGTGCCTCCGGCAAAGCGGCGCGGGTTTGCAACCACACGGCACCGATGACGAAGGCAGTGAGTGCGGCGATCAGCGGCGCGGAGAAAAGGGATGCGGGCGACACGGGGAAAATGGCAAAAGCGCAGCAAGAACGCGAATGCCGAAATCATACAGCAGAATGCGATTACGATACGCGGCTGCGCAATTCCCGCTGGTGAATCTGTGCCGCGATGGCGCGGATCGACGGATTTTCGAACAAGGTCTCGACATCGAGCAGACCGGGATAAGCGGCGTCGATTTCCTCGTAGATTTGCGCCAGCGTCAACGAGCTGGTGCCGAGGTCGAAAAAATTATCATTGACGGTCAGTGTTTTGCCCGGCAGGTAGTTGCCGCACAGGGTCAACAGCCAGGCTTCGAGGTCGCCGAGGCCCTGGGCGTCGGTCGCCGAGCCGGTTGCCGCGTCGAGCGCGGCCAGACGGGCAACCGTATCGGCGTAAGTGCCGTTTTCGTAGTCGCGCGCCAGAAGGTAGCGTTGAATTTTGCCGCTGGTGGTTTTCGGCAACTGCCGTACCGGAACGACCATATCAACAACCAGCCCCATGTGTTCGTTGACGGCGCGACGCAGTTGTTTGGCCAACGGCAGAAAATCGCCGTCTTCACCCTTGAAGACGACGAAGGCGATCACTTCGTCGGCATCGGCGCGGGTGTTGGTATGAGCAGGACGAGCGCCAGCGACGGCGACTTTGCCCAGTTCGAAGCCGGCTTGCCGTGCCAGCACTTCCTCGATGTCCTGCGGGTAATGGTTTTGTCCGGCAACGAAAATGATTTCCTTATAGCGGCCGGTAACGATCAATTCGCCGCCGATGATGGCGCCCAGATCGCCGGTGTCCAGCCAGCCTTCGGCGTTGATCGTTGGCGCGGTACGTTCGGGGTCGTGGTAATAGCCGCAGGTGACGTTGCCGCCGCGCAGCAGGATGTGGCCGACGGTACCGTCGGGCAGCGCCTGACCGTTGGTGTCGGCGATACGCAATTCGCAATCGTTGAGCGCGCTGCCCAGGCGAACGAAGCGCATCGTCTGCGCTGTGCTGGACGCAGGCTGCACCTTCTCGCCGGGGCCCAGCGTTTGCCGTGACAAGGTGACGGTGTCGAGCGGTCGCCCGGGCGGCGGGAAGGTGGCGGCGAGGCTGGCTTCGGCCAGACCGTAAACCGGGAAAATCGTCGCCGGTTTCAGTTTTGCCGGCGCCAGCGCCTGGAGAAAATCTTCGCAAAGCGCCGCGGAAATCGGTTCGGCGCCGTTGAAGATCAGCCGTATCGGGGAAAGGTTCAGCTCGGCGATTTTGTCCGGCGTCAGCGTTTTTAGAAAATGTTTGTAGCCGAAATTGGGCGAACAGGTGATGGTGATCCGGTGCTCGCTCGCCTTCAACATCCACAAGAACGGGCGACGGACGAACAGCGTCGTCGGCATCAGCCATTGATCGACATCGCCGAACAGCGGCGTCAAATGAAAACCGATCAGCCCCATGTCGTGGGTCAGCGGCATCCAGGAAAGACAGGAATCGCCGTTGAGGCTGCCCATGCCGTCGATGATGGCGGCGATATTGGTGACGAGGTTGTGGTGTGTCAACACAACGCCTTTCGGGGCACTGGTGGAACCGGAAGAAAACTGAATGAAGGCAATGTCGTCGGGACGCGCTTCATGAATCTTTCCCGGCGTATCGAGAGATGAAATGTCTTCGATGAACAGTACGCGACCCTCAAGCCGTCGCAACGCGGCAGCGCAGAGCGGGTCGTCGGGAGACAGTTCCGCGAACGTTTGCAGGCGATCGAACGACTTGCGGTCAGTGACGACGAAAGGCCGTTGCAATTTCGCCATGATCCGGAAAAATTTCAGGCGATGTTCATCGGCGGAGCCTTGCGCTACCGGCACGGCGATGACGCGCCCCAGCACACAAGCCCAGAAAGTGTCGAGGAAGGCGTCGAGGCGTTCGGTCAGAATCACGAGTTCGTCGTCCGCCGCGACGCTGCGGGCTTGCAGCAGACCGAGCAGGGCTTGTGCGCGTTCGGCAAGCGCGCGGTAAGACACGGTGCGCTCATCGCCGTCATTGCCGATGAAATGAACAGAGCATGCGCTGGCGCGGGCGCGTTCCAGCAACGCTTGTTGCAGTGTTGAAAACCGGGTCACTTTTTTCTCTTCTGTAAAACGGGAATTATTTTATTACAGCGCGGCGGTTGAGAAAAGCGCGGGACATCTCAAAGAAACGGATGCCGTACAATAAGCATAAATTGAGTCGTCTGGTATGTGCGCGGGTAAAGGGTATTTATGGAGAATATGATAACGATCATATCGGGGCTGGCGTTATTGCTGCTGGTGCTTGCCGGCTATCTGGCCGTGCGAACGGCGGGATTGGCCAGTGAGCAGCAAAAGCTCCTGCGCGAAGCGGCGGAAACGCGCACGCAACTGGCGGCATTGCTGGCGCAAAGCGGGCAGAGCGAGCGCGATTTGCGACAGGATTTGGCGACGCAGCGCGGCGAATTGTCAACCTTGTTGCTGCAACAGGCGCAGGCGACGCAGCAGCAAGCGACGGCGCAGTTCGGAATGCAGCAAGAGCAGTGGTCGCGCTTCGGAACCCAAGTGCAGCAGTTGACGCAGGTTTCGGAGCAGAAGCTGGAGGCAATCCGCAAGGCGCTGGAACAGCGGCTCGACGTGATGCGTATCGACAACGCGCAAAAGCTCGATCAAATGCGGGCGACGGTCGATGAGAAGTTGCAGACGACGCTGGAAACACGGTTGGGAGAATCGTTCAAGCAAGTCGCTGACCGGCTGGAGCAGGTGTACAAGGGTTTGGGCGAGATGCAAACGCTGGCGGTCGGCGTCGGCGACTTGAAGCGCGTGTTGAGTAATGTCAAGACGCGCGGCGGCTGGGGCGAGGTTCAGTTGGCGGCGCTGCTGTCCGAAATGTTGACGCAACAACAGTACGGCGAGAACGTCGAGACGATTCCGGGCAGCGGGGCGCGGGTTGAATTTGCGATCCGGCTGCCGGGGCGCGACGCATACCAACCATGCTGGTTGCCGATCGACGCCAAGTTTCCGCTCGACCACTGGCAGCGTTTGCAGGCGGCGCTGGAGAACGCCGATATGCCCGCCGCCGAAGAGGCCAGGCGGGCGCTGGAAACATTTCTCAAGACGGAAGCGAAGAAAATTCAGGAAAAATATGTGAGGCCGCCGCACACAACCGACTTCGCCGTGTTGTTCGTGCCGTCCGAAGGCTTGTACGCCGAACTGATGGCGCGGCCAGGATTGAGTGATGCGTTGCAGCGCGAATCACGGGTCATGGTCGCCGGGCCGACCAATTTGATGGCGATGTTGAACAGTTTGCAGATGGGGTTCCGGACGTTGGCGATCGAACAGCGTTCGAGCGAGGTGTGGAAAGTGCTGGCGGCGGTCAAGACCGAATTTGAAAAGTTCGGACAGGTGTTGGCGAAAACGCGCGAAAAGCTCGATCAGGCGGCAAAAACCATTGACGCTGCCGACGTGCGGACGCGGGCGATCACGCGGCACTTGCGCGGTGTCGAGCAAATGCCCGAGGCGGAAGCCTCGCGCTTGTTTGAAACAGAGGCAGCGCCGCTGTTGCCGGTGGACGATCAGGACAGCGACGAATGATGGGACTTTTTTCCCGCTGGCGCCGCGCGCGGATCTTGCAGCGGTACGCGGTTCCGGAAGCGTTGTGGCAAGAAGCGTTGACGGCGTTGCCGTTCCTCGCCGATTGGCCGAAGGGCGAGTTGGAAGCACTGCGCGCGATGAGTGTGCTGTTCTTGTGCGACAAAAATATCGTTGGCGCGCGCGGTTTCGCGGTCACGCCGTTTCAGCGGACGGTCGTGGCCGTTCAGGCGTGTATTCCCGTGTTGAAATTGGGGCTTGAATGGTACGACGATTTTGAGACGGTCGTGCTGTGCCCTGACGAGTTCATCACCTACGCCGAATGGGAAGATGAAGACGGCGTCATCCATCGAGACGACGCGCCGATCATGGGTGAAGCGATGCCGGGAGGGCCGGTGGTGTTGTCCTGGCCGGATGCGCTGGACGCCGGCCGCGAACGTGATATTTATTCCCTCCTACCTTGCGGGGGAGGGTGCCCTGATACAAACCCCCGTCCGCCTTCGGCGGCCACCCCCTTTGAAAAGGGGGCAATGGCGGAAGAGGGGGAGGTGCGATCATTTCCCCCCTCTCCCCTCCCCCAAGGGGAGAGGGGAGGAAAGTACGACATGCCGGCGGTCAATGTTGTGATCCACGAGTTTGTTCACAAGCTCGACATGAAGAACGGCGAAGCCAACGGTTGCCCGCCGCTGCCGCCGGAATTGTCGGCGGCTTACTGGCAGCAGACGATGGAGCGCGCTTACGACGATTTTTGCCGGCGCGTTGATGCAGAAGAAGACCTCGACATTGATCCTTATGCGGCGGAAGATCCGGCGGAATTTTTCGCGGTGTTGTCGGAAACTTTTTTTGTTGCTTCGATACGCTTGCGCGAAACCTACCCCGACGTTTACGAATGCTTCCGGTTATTTTATCGGTGGGAACCGATGTGGTCTCACGATTCCGGCAAATCTTCGTGCTTCAACAAAAAGACCGACTCTTCCGACGAGCCGGTGTCGAGCCAGACAAAAGGCAACCGCGGATAAGCCGCTTCGACCAGCGCGCGGTTGTGGCCGATCTCGACGACGGCGATGCCGTGCGGTCGCAGCAGGCGGCGGGCGTTTTGCAGAATGTGATGAACGGCGTTAAGGCCGTCAACGCCGCCAGCCAGCGCCAGTTCTGGCTCATGGCGGTATTCGCGCGGCAGGTTTTGCATGGAGTCGTCGGTGACATAGGGCGGGTTGCTGACAATCAGGTCGTAGCGCTTATCGCTCGGCAGGTTGTCGGTGTAATCGGAGCGAATCAGGTCAATTCGACCGGACAAGTCATAGTCGCTGATGTTGCGTTGGGCGACGGCGAGCGCCGCCGGTGAAATATCGACAGCGTCGATTTCGGCGTCGGGATACGTTACGGCCAGCAGAATGGCGAGGCAGCCGGAGCCGGTACACAGGTCGAGCGCGTTTTTGACATCGTGGTGGTCGGGCAGATACGGCGATAACCCATCGGGCAACAATTCGGCGATGAAGGAGCGCGGAACGATGACGCGCTCGTCAACATAAAAACGAAAATCGCCGAGCCAAGCTTCCTGAGTGAGGTAGGCGGCGGGAATGCGTTCCACAACCCGCCGATCCAGCATTTTACAAAGCCGTAACTTTTCAGACTGCGTCAATCGGGCGTCGAGAAAAGAGTCGAGTTGTTCGAGCGGCAGGGGCAGTGTGTGGGCGATCAAATAGGCGGCTTCGTCAAAAGCATTGTCGCTGCCGTGGCCGAAGTGCAGTCGGGCTTGGTTGAACCGGGACACCGCCCAGCGCAGCCAGTCACGTACAGTCAGAAGTTCTTCAATGGGGCTCATGAGGTATCTGGTAAAATTTGATTGCGATGCCAAGGAACGGGTCGGTATATTGACAGGTTTTGCGGCTTTTGCGTACGGCGTTCATTTTAATCATGGTTGATGATTGCGCCAATCCTTGGACATTGATGAGAACGTTTGAATCGCGTGAAAAGCGACGAACGTATCGAAAACGACACGGGAGAGCCAGTGATTCGTGAAATTGTCAGAATGGGAGACCCGCGCTTGCAACAGGTCGCGCGGGAGGTCGAGCCGGAGATGTTCAATACGCCGGAGCTTGACGCGTTATTGCAGGATATGCGCGAGACGATGCGTGCCCAAAGCGGAGTCGGTATTGCGGCACCGCAAATCGGTGTGCCGCTGCGGGTTTTGGTCTTTGGTGCAGAACAAAGCGAGCGTTACCCGGAAGCGCCGCCGATCCCTTACACGGAACTGATCAATCCGGTATTGACGCCGCTCGACGAAACGATGGAAGAAGCGTGGGAAGGTTGTCTGTCACTGCCGGGGCTGCTGGGTATCGTGCCGCGTTATACGCGGATGCGCTATGCCGGTTTCGATCCGCAGGGGCGCTATGTGGTTCGTGACGTCGAAGGGTTTCATGCGCGGGTGGTGCAGCATGAGTGCGACCATCTCGACGGCGTGCTGTACCCGACGCGAATGCGCGACATGTCGCGGTTCGGGTTTGCCGACGTGCTGTCCCCGTACCTCGACTCCTGATTGAGGAGCGGCGGCGTTCTCTGGTTGCTCACAATGGGGGGCGCCTGATGCGACGATCAGGCAGGCGCCTTCCGCAAAAAAGCCCGTATTTTCACGGGCTTATGGACTTTCTTGGATTTCTTTGGACATCTGAATGGTGGACCGAAGGAGGATCGAACTCCCGACCTCCGCATTGCGAACGCGGCGCTCTCCCAGCTGAGCTATCGGCCCATAAGGTTCGTGATATTACCGAATTTCCGGCTTTCCGACAATTGCGGGAAGACGGGTTTTCGCCAACGCCTCTTTTTGCCCCCCTCCCGGCGCTACGCGCCACCCTCTCCCTCAGAGGGGAGGGGATAGCAGGAGTCAAAAGGGCGCCCTTGTAAAATCACAAATTGGGCAGCGGATGCCTTGGTGGCGACCGCCTGTCGGTAGCCGCCAACTGTTACACTTGCGTCATTTCAGGCGGCAAAAGAAAGGGAATGTGATGGTTGATACGAAAGTGGGCGGCAAGAAGGCGGTTCATTCTGCACAGGCGCCGGCGGCGCTGGGGCCGTATTCGCAAGCGGTCGTCGCGGGGCAGACGGTGTATTTGTCCGGCCAACTTGGCTTGGACCCGGCCAGCGGCACGCTGGTGGTCGGGGTCGAGGCGCAGACGCATCAGGCGTTCCGCAATTTGCGGGCGGTGGCGCAAGCGGCGGGCGGCGATCTGGACGATTTCGTCAAGGTGACAGTTCTGCTGGCGGATATCAACGATTTTGCGCGGGTCAACGAAATCATGGCGTCGTATTTCACACCGCCGTATCCGGCGCGGGCGACGTATCAGGTGGCGGCGTTGCCGAAAGCGGCGGCGCTGGAAGTCGAGGCAGTGCTGTTTCTGGGCTAGGTGAATACGTTTCTGTGAGCATTTCTGTGAGAAGGCGGACAAAGCGGTATCGCGCTTTTTCTCCATTTTCCCTTGAGGTAGAGGGGGTGGGAACGTCGTCATTCTGCGCGCAGCGAAGCGGAGTCGCAGAATCCGCCCGAATCAATCGAGATAGAGCCTAACCATGAAACCTCATCCCCATCCCAACCTTCCCCTTGAAGGGGAAGGGGAAAATCTGGATTGCTTCGTCGCTTTGCTTCTCGCAATGCCGCGTCTCTTCCCTCAAGGGGAGAGCGTAAAAAGTCTGTGGATGTGAGAGGCGCTCGCTCTACACCATGACCACCGAAACTTCGCATCCGCCACCGGTAGTAACGCGGCCTGTAACGAAGCCGCGTGAGGACAAGCGTTCTTTGCTGGCGGCACGATTGGCGCGGTTGGGTATCGTTCATGAAGCGGATTTGGCGCTGCACTTGCCGCTGCGCTACGAGGATTACACGACGCGGGTGCCGCTGGCGCAATTGCACGCCGGGATGTCGGTGTGTACCGAGGGGGTGGTGACGGCGAGCGAAGTGCGTTACCGACCGCGGCGGCAGTGGGTTTGCGCGATAGAGAGCGGCGAAGAAAACCATGTGACGGCGTTGACGCTGCGCTTTTTTACGTTTTACCCGAACCAGCAGAAAGCGTTGACGATTGGTATGCGGGTGCGCGTGTTCGGCGAAGTGCGCGACGGCCATTTCGGTTTGGAGATGGTGCATCCGAAGTTCATGGCGCTGGGCGCAACAACAAGCCGTGCCGTGCCGTTGCCTAACCGCTTAACGCCGGTTTATCCGACGACCGGCGGTTTGTCGCAAGAGGTGTTGACGAAGCAGATTGCGAGAGTCCTGCAACGAGAAACGGTGTTGCGCGATGACTTGCCGGAAGCCTTACGCCGACAGGAGGGTTTGTGGGATTGGGCGAAGGCGCTGAATTTTTTGCATGCGCCGCCACCGGGTTTGTCGGGAGAAGAGCAGGCGGCATTGTCAGCGCACGCGCATCCGGCTTGGCAACGCATCAAGTTCGACGAATTGTTGGCGCAGCAGCTTTCGCTGAAGCGGCACAAGGCGGCGCGCGCCGGTCGCCGCGCCGAAGCGTTGAGCCATCGCGAAGTGTTGACCGACGCTTTGTTGCAGCGCTTGCCGTTCACGTTGACGGCGGCGCAGCAGCGGGTGTGGAAAGAAATCGGCGACGATCTTGCCCGCGCCGCTCCGATGCACCGATTGTTGCAGGGCGATGTCGGCTCCGGCAAAACGGTGATTGCGGCATTGGCGGCGCTGCGGGCGGTGGAAAATGGCAGGCAAGTGGCGTTGATGGCGCCGACGGAAATTCTCGCCGAACAGCACTACCACAAATTGTCAGCGTGGCTGGCCGGTCTGCCGGTGCGTCTGGTGTGGCTGACCGGAACGCTGACGGCAGCGCAGCACAAAAAAGCGTTGGCGACGCTGGCTGATGGCGAGCCGGTGCTAGCGATCGGTACGCATGCGCTGTTTCAGAAAGGCGTGACGATGCCGAACCTGACGCTGGCGATCGTCGATGAGCAGCACCGTTTCGGCGTGGCGCAGCGGCTGGCGTTGCGCGACAGAGGCGCGGGCGTCGAGGAAGTGCACCAACTGATGATGAGCGCAACGCCGATCCCGCGCACGCTGGCGATGAGTTTTTACGCTGACCTCGATGTGTCGGTGATCGACGAATTGCCGCCGGGGCGCATGCCGGTAACGACGCGGCTGGTCAACCAGGCACGCCGTGCCGAGATCATCGCGCATGTCGGCAAGCGCTGCAAACCCCCTCCCCTTCAAGGGGAGGGTTGGGGTTGGGGTGGGGATGGGGTACAAGAGGAGAAGGGAGCCGAAACAAACCCCCGCCCACCTTCGGCGGGCACCCCCTTTCAAAAGGGGGCAAAGCACGGCGCACAGACCTATTGGGTGTGTCCGCTGATCGAAGAATCGGAAAAACTCAGTTTGCAGGCGGCGCAAACGCTGTATGAAGAATTGGTAGTGGCGTTCGACGGCGAAAATAAAACGGCAGAAGGCGAGCCGCTGCCAAAACTTGAGGTCGGCTTGCTGCATGGCCGGATGAAACCGGCGGACAAGGCGGCGACGATGGAAGCTTTCGTGCGCGGCGGCATTCATATTCTGGTGGCGACGACGGTAATCGAAGTCGGCGTCGATGTGGCGAACGCCTCGACGATGGTGATTGAGCACGCCGAACGTTTCGGCTTGGCACAACTGCATCAGTTGCGCGGGAGGGTAGGGCGGGGGGCGTGCGAAAGCCAGTGCATTCTGTTGTTCGAAACGCCTCTCGGCGCGACGGCCAAAGAGCGGCTCAAAGTGATTTTTGAGAATAACGACGGATTTGAAATTGCTCGTCAGGATTTGCGCATTCGCGGGCCGGGCGAGTTGCTGGGGGCGCGGCAAGCCGGTGTGCCGTTGCTGCGTTTTGCCGACCCCGAGCGCGACGAAGCGTTACTCGAACGCGCCAGTCGCGTTGCCGACCGGCTGTTGAAAACGGAGGAAGGCGAAGCCGCTGCCGTCGCGTTGATTGACCGCTGGCTCGGCGACAAAGCGGAGTTTTTCAAGGCGTGACATAGGGGATAGACATGATAGAGATAATGGACACAACCCTGCGGGATGGGGAACAAACATCAGGCGTTTCGTTTTCGCCGCGCGAGAAGTTGAGTATTGCCCGGCTATTGCTTGAGGATTTGCGCGTGGATCGCATCGAGGTCGCCTCAGCGCGTGTTTCCGAAGGGGAGAGCGAAGGCGTCAAGCTGATCACCCAATGGGCATCCGGGAAGGGGCTGCTGGATCGTGTGGAGGTACTCGGATTTGTGGACGGGGGCGTTTCGCTCGACTGGATAGCGACGTGCGGCGGCAAGGTGATCAACCTGCTGACGAAAGGCTCGCTGAAACATTGCAACGAGCAGCTCAGGCGAACCCCCGAACAGCATCTGGCCGATATAAAAAAGAACATCGCCCTCGCAAAGACAAAAGGCATCAGGGTGAACGTTTACCTGGAGGATTGGTCGAATGGCATGCTCAACTCGCCCGACTACGTGCGCCTGATGCTCGACGGGCTACGTGGCGAGGGGGGCGATCATATCATGTTGCCCGACACGCTCGGGATATTGAATCCTTACAACACCTTAGACTTCTGCCGCGAAATGGTGGAGCATTACCCCGAGCATCGGTTCGACTTCCACGCCCACAACGATTACGACCTTGCGGTGGCCAATTCGATCGCGGCGGTCAAAGCAGGCATCAGAACGATCCATACCACGGTGAATGGCCTCGGCGAGCGAGCGGGGAATGCGCCATTGTCAAGCATCCTCGCCGTGCTGCACGATCAGTTGGGCGAAAAGACGCACCTTGTCGAGAACAAAATCAACCGCGTGAGCCGTATGGTAGAAACCTACACCGGCATCCATATCCCGCCGAACAAGCCGGTTGTGGGCGAGAATGTTTTTACGCAGTGCGCGGGCATTCACGCAGACGGTGACCAGAAAAACAATCTCTATTTCAACGATCTGCTTCCCGAACGCTTTGGCCGTTCGCGCGAGTACGCTCTCGGTAAAACATCGGGCAAGGCGAATATCAAAATGAACCTCGATACGTTGGGTATCGAGCTTGACGAGGCTTCGATGCGCAAAGTGACGGAACGCATCATCGAGCTGGGCGACAAGAAAGAGCAGGTAACGACGGAGGATTTGCCTTATATCATCGCCGATGTACTGCGCTACGGCGAGCAGGAGGTAAAAGTTCGGATATTGAACTACAACCTCTCGCTGGCGCATGGTCTGAAGCCGGTTGCGGTGCTCAAGATCGAGATCAACGGAACGCAATACGAATCGTCAGCTTCGGGCGACGGTCAGTACGACGCCTTTATGCGCGCTTTGCGACGTATCTACAAAGACCAATTGGGGCGCGCCTTCCCGATGCTGACCAACTACACCGTAACGATTCCGCCCGGTGGCCGCACCGATGCCTTTGTGCAAACGAGCATCACATGGGAGTTCGGCGGCGAAACATTCAAGACGCGCGGCCTCGACGCCGATCAGACCGAAGCGGCAATCAAGGCAACGGTTAAAATGTTGAACAGAATTGAAAATCTATTTTGATAGTGAGCGACGGAGATTTTAGGCGAGGTGGTGAGCCGCAGACAGTGCCAATAGTACAGCAAGGCGAAGCATTGCTCGAACGTGTCGGCTTGGTTGCCGAGCGGACGTTGAGAACAGAAGAGGGCGAAATTGCGGTTGCTGCGTTGATCAATCGTTGGCTTGGCGACAAGGCGTGATGTTTTTGATTTGTCGGAATTAGCTAACGGAGAATCTGGAA
Organism: Burkholderiales bacterium; assembly: GCA_031260355.1. Lineage (GTDB taxonomy): Bacteria > Pseudomonadota > Gammaproteobacteria > Burkholderiales > Casimicrobiaceae > UBA931. The sequence goes on along the minus strand of JAIRJZ010000042.1, from coordinate 25,718 downwards.
ATGACCTGGATTAAGATATTATTTTTTATCGTGATTGTCAGCAGCGGTATCGCCGCAATGTCATTTAGCGTCGCTCGCGCACGGAGAGTGCAAATCCTTTTGGTTTTCCTTATGAGCTCTCTAATCTTATTCTTTTTTAACGTGAAGGGATGGATGGAATCGCGCGAGGAAAGCGCATCGATTGCTATTATTGTTGCCCTGATTGTTATTGCTATTTTTTTCTTTTGCTCAATGGTAATGCTGGAAATTTTGCGCGAACGATCACGTCCACAAAAACAGGTGGCGATTTGTGGGCAGATGTCTGCGCTTATCACTGTCTCTCGTGACAGTGGTTACGCGGATTACCTGCGTAAATATCGTGTGATTTGCGACGGAGTAGAAATCGGACAAATCGCCAACGGTAAGTCCGCAAAGTTCACGATTTCTACGGGTGCCCATAGTTTGGTTATTAAGATAGATTGGTGCGGTTCCAATGAGGTTCACTTTAACATCGACACCGGGCAGTCCCTACATTTTGACTGTGGCAGCAATCTCCGTGGCTGGCGTTTGTTTTTGGCGTCTTACTATGGGTTATTTGCTCGAAATAAATACCTTTGGCTGCGGCGGCAAGCACAACTTGGATAAGTACAGAAACCAGCAATCAGCCCAGCAAGCTCAATACCCGAGTTTTATTCTGACCACTGAAAAACAAGAAAAAAGCAACGAAATATGCGCTTGTCAGATTTTGCTTGTGACAAAACGAGCGCAAATTACGGACAAAACGATCACGCGCGTACACCAAGTTGATCAAATTTGAACCAATTTGGTCACGCTTCGACTTAATGAAGTTTGGCTGTAGAAGCTAAAAAACCACGCTATAGCGTGGTTTCGTGGCATTTGTGGTGCCGGTAGAGAGAATCGAACTCCCGACCTTCTCATTACGAATGAGCTGCTCTACCAACTGAGCTACACCGGCCTGGATCGTGCGGCGAGTTTGTCCGCGCGAAACTAATATTATAACGGCCTTGGGGGGAAATGGCTACAAGCGGCCGTAAAACGTGGCGAGCAGGGTTGACAGGCCGTTCCAGATGATTTGGACGCCGATACACAGCAGAATGAAGGCGGACAGGCGCAGGAAGACCAGTGTGCCGGTGGTGCCGAGGGCGGCGGTGAGTTGGTGACCGTAGCGGAAGCACAGGTAGATTGACAGGGCGACGACGGCGGTACCGAAAATCAGCGGCGGCGCCGCGAGCAGCAGGGATTGCACGTTGTTGGCATGGTTGGCGCCGAGGGTGATGGCGACGCTGATGGAACCGGGGCCGACGGTCAGCGGTAGCGTGAGCGGGTAGAAGGCTTTGGCCAAACCGTCTTCGGGTTTGACGGTGTACTGCGGGTCGGGGGTGGCGTTCGGTTCCTGTTTCAGGAGCGCCCAGGCGACCGAGCAGAGGATCAGACCACCGCCGACTTGAACGACGGCGACCGACAGGCCGAAGAAGCCGAGGACGTAGTTGCCGACGAACATCGAGGCGGCGAGTAGCAGAAAGGCGTTGAGCGCCACGCGGCGCGCCAGTTGGGTACGGACATCGGGCGTCAGCGAGCGCGTCATGGTCACGAATACCGCTGCCGCTCCGATCGGATTGACGATGGGGATCAGCGCGGCGATGACGAGCATGAAGTTTTCGATGACGGCGCGTAAGTCGAAAGACATTTTGGAATCTGTTTTAAATAGCCAGCGCGGCGGAAAAAGACTTAACAAGTGCTGGCGCACACTATACCATCAACGCCTTGTGCCATCGTTTGCCTTCGAGTGTTCTATGTCTGCTACCAAAATCCTGTTCGGTTTTCACGCGGTGGTTGCCCGCTTGCGCCAGCATCCTGGTTCGATTGAAACGCTTTTTTACGATGCTGGCCGCCAGGACCCGCGCTTGCGCGATCTTCTGGAACGGGCGGCGCTGGCCGGTTGCGCGACGCAGCCGGTTGATACGGCGCGCCTCGACGGGCTGGCGCCGCAGGGAAAGCATCAGGGAATCGTGGCGCGGGTAACGGCGGTGTTGCCGCATCTGACGCTCGACGATGTTCTCGATGGTGTCGCGATGCCGTTGCTGATGGTGCTCGACGGGGTGACCGATCCGCACAATCTCGGCGCTTGTCTGCGCAGTGCCGATGCCTTCGGCGTGCAGGCGCTGGTTTTGCCGAAAGACCGTTCGGTCGGCGTCAATGCGACGGTGGCGAAAGTGGCGTGCGGCGCGGCGGATACGGTGCCGGTGGTTACGGTGACCAATCTGGTGCGGACGCTGGACGAATTGAAAGAGCGCGGCGTCTGGTGCGTGGCGGCGGACAGCGGCGGCGAGAATGTGTACGAAGCGGATTTGAGCGGGCCGTTGGCCTGGGTGCTGGGCGCCGAAGGGAGCGGCTTGCGGCGGCTGACGCGCGAACGCTGTGATCGAGTCGTCAGCATTCCGTTGCTGGGCATGGTCGAGAGCTTGAATGTTTCGGTGGCCGCCGGTATTTGTCTGGCGGCCACGCAGGCGCAGCGGCACCGGGTCGCGGGTGGCAAGAGCTAGCATGACGCCTTGGCTGCAATCTTACGATCCGCTGCATCAGGTTGCGGGATCGACGCTGGCGGCGGCGCTGCCGATCCTTTTCTTTATTGTGACGCTGGCGGTGCTTCGCTGGCGCTTGCACTGGGCGGCGGCCGGAACACTGTTGCTGGCGGCAGCGGTGGCGGTGACGGTGTACGGAATGCCGGTGGCGTCGGCGGTCGCTGCCGCGCTTTACGGGTTTGCTTACGGTTTGTGGCCGATTGTCTGGATTATCGGCGGTGTCGTGTTTTTGTATCGGCTGACGGTCAAAAGCGGGCAGTTCGAAGTGGTACGGGCGTCGATCGCGTCGGTCACGCCCGATGCGCGGTTGCAAATGATCTTGATCGGCTTCGCTTTCAGCGCGTTTCTCGAAGGCGCTGCCGGTTATGGTACGCCGGTGGCGATCACCGCAGCACTGCTGGTCGGGCTGGGCTTCGATCCGCTGCGGGCGGCGACGCTGTGCTTGATTGCCAACACGGCGCCGGTGGCTTTCGGGGCAATGGGAACGTCGATCACCGTGGCGGCGCAGGTGAGTCATGCCGATCTGGCGGCGCTGACGGCGATTGCCGGTACTTTGTTGCCGCTGTTTTCGCTGTTGACGTTGGGGTGGGTGGTGGTGGCGCTGGCCGGGTGGCGCGGCGCGCGCGACATCTGGCCGGCACTGCTGGTGGCGGGAGTGAGCTTCTCCGGGACGATGATGGCGACGGCGCTGTGGATCGGCCCACAATTGCCGGCGATCACGGCGGCGCTCGTTTGCATGGTGTCACTGGTGGTGCTGCTGCGTTTCTGGCAGCCGACCAAAGCGCTTCACCTGCGCGAACACACGCCGATTTATCCGGCGATGATGGAGACGCCGCCGTTGACAGCCCGCCGTATCGCCACGGCCTGGCTGCCGTTCGGTTTGCTGACGATGTGTGTGGTGTTGTGGGGCAACAAGAGTTTTCAGTCCTGGTTTGCGCCCGACGGGATGTTGTCAGAAACGACGCGGTGGCTGGAAGTGCCGTTTTTGCATGGGGTCGTTTATAAAACGGCGCCGGTCGTTCTCGGCGCGGAGTTGTATCCGGCCGTGTTCAGATTCGACATGCTCGGTGCGGTGGGTACCGGTATTTTTCTGGCGACGCTGTTGTCGGCAGCGTGTCTGCGTTGGCGGCCAAAATTTGTGCTGGGCGTGTTCAGGGAAACCTGCGTCAGCCTGTGGCCGACGGTATTGACGATCGGTCTGGTGCTGGCGTTTGCCACCTTGACCAACTATGCCGGAATGTCGGCGACCTTGGCGCTGGCGCTTGCCGGAAGTGGCAAAATGTATCCGCTGTTGGCGCCGACGCTGGGTTGGTTCGGTGTTTTCCTGACCGGCTCGGATACGGCGTCCAACGCCTTGTTTGCGCCGTTGCAGGCGACGGTTGCGCACCAGATCGGCGTTTCCGACACGCTGCTGGTGGCGGCCAATATGCTGGGCGGGGCAGCCGGGAAGATGATTTCGCTGCAATCGATCGCGGTCGCTTGCGCCGCTGTGGGGCTGATGGGGCGCGAGGCGTCGATGCTGCGCGCGACGCTGCGCGCCAGCGTCGTGTTCGCAGTGCTGGCCGGGATAGTGATTTTTATCCTGACGTAGTGCGAGTTCGGGGATCGGGGAAGCGTTGACAGGAAAAGCCGACTTTTTTTCTCGGAAAAACGCATATTTTTGATTTAGATCAGAAATATGGGAGAGAATTGAAACAAGCTTCGATTAACATCGCTCCAAAGTTGAATTGTTGTATGGCATTGGCACCAGACCCATGCTAGGATCGCGCGGTTGTTTGGGTACGATTGTGGGTACGGTTAAGCGCAGTGATTGATTATTGAGAGTTCGTGGCGGGTAAAGCAGGCCGCAGGCGGCGCCGCACGAACCGTTCGTTATAGGAAGGGAAAGTTTCGATGAAGAAAAAAATTGCATGGCTTTGGTTGGCGGTGGGCATTGTCGTCGGTGTGGTAGGGCTGGGGACGATGAACTACTCGCTGCATGCCACCGGGACCGATGAATTCTGTTCATCGTGCCACGCTAACGATGCCACCAAAGAATGGAAGGAGTCCAAACACTATTCCAACCCGTACGGGGTTCGCGTGGGGTGTTCGGATTGCCACGTTCCGAAGTCGTTCGTGCCCAAGATGTTGCGCAAGATGAAGGCGGCCGGAGAGGTTTACGGACACCTTACCGGCGTGATCGATACGCCGGAAAAATTCGAGGCCAAGCGCAAGGAAATGGCGGAAAACGAATGGGCGCGGCTCAGAGCCAATGGCGCGCAGGAATGCCGTAACTGCCATCACATGGATACGGTTGAGAACCTGGAAAAAGAGTATCTGAAAGACTTGCACGTTGGTGCTTTGGAGGGTGGGCAGATTTGTATAGACTGTCATAAGGGCGTGGCGCACAAGGCGCCGGAATGAGGAAGGCAGAAACTTTTTGTGGAATCGCGCAAACAGGCGCTTGAAGAAGGAGAAAATATGAAATTGAAAGTCATGATGTTGGTGGCGGCGGGTGCGCTGCTGTCGGTGGGCGCGGCTTCGGCGCAGGATGTAGAGGCGCTGAAGAAGAGCAAAGGCTGCACGAATTGCCATGATGTCGAAGCCAAGAAAATGGGCCCGAGCTACAAGGAGTTATCGGCCAAATACGCGAATGACAAGGACGCGGTGCCGAATGCCATTAAAAAGCTCAAGGACGGTCAGGGACACATGAAAGTTGCGGCGACCGACGACGAACTCAAAGCCATGGTGGAATCGTCGCTGAACAAGAAATAATCGGCGTCGTACCTGAGGACAAAAAAGGACGGTAATCCCGTCCTTTTTTTGTGGTCGTCTGGGGTTGGGTAAGCCCGGGATTGGGTAAAATCACCGGATGACCTCTTCGGCCTCCTCCATTCCTGTCGTTACCATCGACGGCCCCGCCGCTTCCGGCAAGGGCACGCTGGCGGCTGGGCTGGCGGCGACGCTGGGCTTTCACTTGCTCGACAGCGGCATTTTTTACCGGATGGTCGGTTGGAAGGCGCTGGAAAGCGGGGTGCCGTTGACCGACGAGGCGACGCTGATACGGCTGGCGGTTGGTTTGCGTCCGCGTTTCGACGGCGAGGCGGTCTGGCTGGACGGCCGCGAGGTGTCGCGGACACTGCGCCAACAGGAGGTCGGCACGGCGGCGTCGAAGGTGGCAGCACTGGAAGGGGTGCGGGCGGCACTGTTACATGCGCAGCGCATGGCGCGGCGGCTGCCGGGACTGGTGGCGGACGGTCGTGACATGGGAACAGTGGTTTTTCCTGATGCTGCGTGCAAGATTTTCATCACCGCCGGCGTCGAAGCGCGTGCGCAACGCCGCCATAAACAGTTGATCGAAAAAGGGTTACCGAGTAATATAACCACCCTCTTGCAGGAAATCGGCGAGCGCGACGCGCGCGATGCCGGACGCGATGTGGCGCCGTTAAAAGCGGCGCCGGATGCCTTGAAAATCGATACGACGACGTTGGACGCGCCGGCAGTATTGGCGCAGGCGCTGACGTATTGCCGTTCGCGTCTGGACGACTTTGCCGTCTGCTGACGTTTCTGCAAAAGCAACGGTTCTCCGCAGCTTTAGCCGGCTGTTGAAGAACATTTTATGAATCGGCCCGTCGGCGGCGAGATACAGGGTTCTCGCGCGGCGGTCTCAACCATTAAGGAACCAACCCCAATGGCTACTGTTACTCCCTCCGCTGTTCCGGCGGCTTCTGAAAGTTTTGCGGCGCTGTTTGAAGAGTCGCTTGCCCGTCAGGAAATGCGGCAAGGTGAATTGATCACCGCTGAAGTGACCCGGGTCGATTACAACGTTGTTGTGGTCAACGCCGGTTTGAAATCGGAAAGTTTCATTCCGATCGAGGAATTCAAGAACGATAACGGTGAAGTCGAGGTGAAAGCCGGCGACTTCATCACGGTTGCGATCGATTCGATTGAAGACGGCTACGGTACCACGCGCTTGTCGCGCGACAAGGCCAAACGTCTGAAAGCCTGGCAGGATCTCGAAATCGCAATGGAAGAAGGAACGCTGGTGCAAGGCCTGGTAACCAGCAAGGTCAAGGGCGGCCTGACGGTGATGATGAACGGCATCCGCGCTTTCTTGCCGGGTTCGCTGATCGACGTGCGGCCGATCAAGGACACGTCGCCGTACGAAAACAAATCGATGGAATTCAAGGTCATCAAGCTCGACAAGAAGCGCAACAACGTCGTGGTATCACGCCGTGCCGTGCTGGAAGAGTCGCTGGGCGAAGACCGCGAAAAACTGATGGCGACGTTGACCGAAGGTGCCGTCGTCAAGGGCATCGTCAAAAACATCACCGATTACGGCGCCTTCGTCGATCTGGGCGGTGTTGACGGTCTGCTCCACATCACCGATCTGGCTTGGCGCCGGGTCAAGCATACGTCGGAAGTGTTGGCGGTGGGCGATGAGGTGACGGCCAAGGTACTCAAGTTCGATCAGGACAAAAACCGCGTCTCGCTGGGGATCAAGCAGCTTGGTGACGATCCGTGGAGCGGGCTGTCGCGCCGTTATCCGCCGGGAACCCATTTGTTCGGCAAGGTGACCAACATCACCGATTACGGTGCCTTCGTCGAAGTCGAATCGGGCATTGAAGGGCTGGTGCACGTTTCCGAGATGGATTGGACCAACAAGAACATTCACCCGACCAAGGTTACCCAACTGGGCGATGAAGTCGAGGTGATGATTCTCGAGATCGACGAGGAACGCCGTCGCATTTCGCTGGGCATGAAGCAGTGCAAGCCCAACCCGTGGGAAGAGTTCTCGATGAACCACAAGAAGGGCGACCATGTGAAAGGCGCGATCAAGTCGATCACCGATTTCGGCGTCTTCATCGGTTTGCCGGGCGGCATCGACGGTCTGGTGCATCTGTCCGACCTGTCGTGGACGTTGCCGGGAGAAACGGCGGTGCGCGATTACCGGAAAGGGCAGGAGATCGAGGCGGTGGTGCTGGCGATCGATGTCGAGCGCGAGCGCATTTCGCTGGGCGTCAAGCAGCTTGAAGGCGATCCGTTCACCAACTTTGTGGCGATCAACGACAAGGGCAGCATCGTCGAGGGTACGGTCAAGAGCTTGGATGCGAAGGGCGCTGTGGTGACGTTGATCGAAGGCGAAGTCGAAGGGTATCTGCGGGCGTCGGAATTGTCGCGCGACCGGGTCGAGGACATTCGTCAGCACTTGAAAGAAGGCGACAAGGTGTCGGCGATGATCATCAACATTGATCGCAAGAACCGCACGATCAACCTGTCCGTCAAGCAAAAAGACAGTGCCGATGAAAGCGAGGCAATGCAGCGGATGAAGACCGAGAATGCCGGCAGCGTTGGCGTGACCAACCTTGGGGCGCTGCTGAAAGCCAAGCTCGACAACAAAGACAATACGTGAACAGAGGTATGACGAAATCGGAATTGATCGACCGTCTGGCCGCGCAGTTTCCGCAACTGGCCAAAGACACCGAATTCGCTGTCAAGACGATTCTTGACGCGATGACGGCGGCGCTGGCGCGCGGGGAGCGGATCGAAATCCGCGGCTTCGGCAGTTTCGGACTCAATTACCGACCGCCGCGGCTTGGCCGCAATCCCAAAACCGGCGAACAGGTGCGGGTGCCCGAAAAGCACATTCCGCACTTCAAAGCCGGCAAGGAATTGCGCGAGCGGGTGGATTTGAGAGAAAAATCGTAGGTTCTTGTAAAAAAGAAAGAGGCGCTTTGATGGCGCCTCTTTCTTTTTAGGCGAAGCCGGTTTATAAAGTACCCATGAAAATTTTGTTTGCAAGGAATGCGTCATGAGCATCGTCCGCTGGGTTACCGGAGCCGTCATTTTTCTTGCCGTCTTGTTGCTGTCGTTTGCCAATGCCGACCAGGTGACGCTGCGTTTCTTCGGATTCGGAAGCTGGCAGGCGCCGCTGATTTTCGTCGTGTTCTGCGCTTTTGCGCTGGGGGTGACGCTGGGCATGCTGGCTGGGGTTTTTCGGGTGGTGCGGGTCAAGCGGGAACTGAAGAAAACGCGCAAGGCGTTGCAGGCTTATGAGAATGAAACCGCTCCGGCAGCTTTTTCATCATCCGACGTTTCTTCTTCCGGCGTTTCGCTGCCGGCGCCAACTGACGAGAAAACGCCGCCGCCCGCATCCTGACGAGCGGCAGAGATTCAGGCAAGTTACGATAGAGGGTAGCGCATCGTGTACATTGAACTGTGGTGGTTGCTGCTGATCCCGTTTGTGTTTTTCATGCTGGGCTGGGTGGCGGCGCGGATCGATATTCGGCAATTGCTGGCGGAGGCGCGGGAATTGCCGCGATCGTATTTTGAAGGGCTCAACTCACTGCTGAACGAAGCGCCTGATCGGGCGATCGAGTCGTTCATGGTCGTTGCCGAAAAAGACCCGAAAACGCTGGACTTGCATTTTGCGCTGGGAACGCTGTTTCGGCGACAGGGAGAATTTTCGCGGGCGATCCGGATGCATCAGGCGTTGCTCGACCGACCCGAGTTGGCGGCGTCTGACCGTGAACGCGCCGAATTTGAATTGGCTCAGGATTTCAATCGTGCCGGTTTGCTGGATCGCGCCGAAGCCCTGTTTTTGAAACTTGAAGGAACGCGCTTCGAGCACGAAGCGCTGGGCTATTTGCTGGAAATCTACGAAACCGAAAAGCATTGGCCGGAAGCGATCCGGGTGACGCGGCGGATGGAGGCCGTAGCGCAGACGCCGCACTTCAAGGAGATCGCGTATTACCACTGCGAAATGGCCGAAGAGGCGCTGGTACGCGGCGATCTGATGTTGGCGCAGCAGAATGTCGAGCAGGCGTTTGCCGAATACCGCGCTTGCGTGCGGGCATTTCTGATTCAGGGCGATATTGAGATGGCGCGGGATGTGTCCGCGCCGGACAAGGCGTTGGCGGCGTGGGAGCAAATCGCTTCGCATCAGATCGCCTCGCTGGGGCTGGCGGCGGAACGGATCGTCAAGGCCTGCCAACAGACAGGTCAAACCGATTACGCGCTCCGGCTGTTGGCGCGCTGGCAGCAGGAAGCGCCGTCGCTCGATGTCTTCCATGCGTTGTTCCATTTGAGTCTTGCGGTCGAAGGGCCGCAGGCGGCAGAACAACGGGCGCGTGACGAAATCGAACAGAGGCCGAGTTTGTTCAGCCTCGACCATTGGTTGCAGGCGAGATTGAGTGCGGTTTCGTCGCCGGAAGCGCAGCAGCGCTTGTTGCTGATCAAAAATCAGGTGGCGCCGTATCTGAAAAAGATGGGGCAGTATCGCTGCACGCGCTGCGGGTTTCGCGCGCGCCAGTACTATTGGCGTTGCCCGGGATGTCAGAAGTGGGAGACGACGCAGGCGCGGCGCAACGATACGCCGGAAGGTTTTCGCTGAAAATATTTGTTGAACGAGAAGAGATGTTATGAAAATCACCATGATCGGTTCCGGCTATGTGGGGCTGGTGACGGGGGCGTGCTTCGCCGAAGTTGGCAACGAAGTATTGTGTTTCGATATCGACGAACGCAAAATCGACGTTCTGCAAAACGGCGGTGTGCCGATTCACGAGCCCGGTTTGCAGGAAATGATTGCGCGCAACGTGGCGGCGGGGCGCATGCATTTTTCGACCGATATCGATGATGCGGTAGCGTTCGGGGCGTTGCAGTTCATCGCGGTGGGAACGCCGCCCGGCGAGGACGGTTCGGCCGATATGCAGTATGTGCTGGAAGCGGCGCGCAACATCGGTCGGCGGATGACGGAATGGAAAATCATCGTTGACAAATCGACGGTGCCGGTGGGTACTGCCGACCGTGTACGGAGCGTGATTGCCGAAGAACTGGAGATTCGCCGTTCGCAAGCGGAGTTCACTGTGGTGTCGAATCCGGAGTTTCTGAAAGAAGGCGCCGCCATCGACGACTTCATGACGCCAGCCCGGGTCGTTATCGGCACCGACCATGTGCGGGCGGCGCGAGTGATGCGGGAGTTGTATGCGCCGTTTCTGGGAAATCACGAACAGCTCTTGATGATGGATGTGCGTTCGGCGGAATTCACCAAATACGCTGCCAATGCGATGCTGGCGACGCGCATCTCGTTCATGAACGAACTGGCCAATCTGGCGGATCGGCTGGACGTGGACATCGAGCGGGTGCGGCAAGGCATCGGTTCCGATCCCCGGATCGGCTACGACTTTTTGTACGCCGGTTCCGGTTACGGCGGCAGTTGCTTTCCCAAGGATGTCAAAGCCTTGTTGCGAACGGCATCGCAAGCGGGAGTGCCGCTTCATGTGCTGGCCGCGGTCGAACGCGCCAACGAACGGCAGAAGCATGTGTTGATCGAAAAAATCTGCGCACGTCTCGGCGACGATTTGTCCGGTTGCACGATCGCTTTGTGGGGGCTGGCGTTCAAGCCGAACACCGACGATATGCGCGAAGCGCCGTCGCGGATCATCGTCCGCGAACTGCTGCAACGCGGCGCGCAAGTCGTTGCCTACGACCCGGTGGCGATGGAAGAAGCGCGCCGTGTTTTCGGTCAGGAAGAACTGAGCATTGTTTATGCGAACTCGGCGATGGAGGCGGTGCGCGACGCCGATGCGCTGGTGCTGGTGACGGAATGGAAGGCGTTCCGCTCTCCCGATTTTGCGGCGATTCGCCAACAGCTCAAAACACCGTTGTTGTTCGACGGTCGCAATATCTACGATCCGCAGAGCGTGCGCGAAGCGGGGTTGGAGTATTTTGGGATAGGACGGCGCTGATGACGAGCTTTGCCGACTGGAAAGACAAACTGGCGAAAACCCGGGTGCTGGTGGTCGGCGATGTGATGCTCGACCGCTATTGGTTCGGCGAGGTCGAACGCATTTCTCCGGAAGCACCGGTGCCAGTCGTTCGGGTGGCGCGCGAAGAAGCACGACCCGGCGGTGCCGCCAACGTCGCGCGTAATGCCGCCTCACTCGGCAGTCGGGCGACATTGCTGTCGGTGGTCGGCAATGATGAAGCCGGAAGGAAGTTGGAGGCGTTGATCCGAGGCGAGAAAGTGATCTCGCTGTTTCAGCGTGACGCGCAACTGCCGACGACGGTAAAACTGCGTGTGATCGGTCGGCAGCAGCAGTTGCTGCGCGTCGATTTTGAAACGCAGCCATCGCGCGAAGCCTTGGCCGGCAAGCTCGCCGAATTCAATGCGCAAGTCAAGAACACCGATATCGTGCTGCTTTCCGATTACGGCAAAGGCGGGTTGCATCACATCACCCAAATGATCGAAAGCGCAGCGGCGGCGGAGAAGCGGGTCGTCGTTGATCCCAAAGGCAGCGACTGGGAAAAGTATCGGGGCGCGTTCATGATCACGCCCAACCGCAGTGAATTGCAGCAAATCGTAGGCGCTTGGCGCGATGAGGACGATTTGGCGGAGAAGGCTGCGCAATTGTGTCGCAGGTTGAACCTGTCGGCGCTGTTATTGACGCGTTCCGAAGAGGGGATGAGTCTTTTCACCGAAGAAGGCGCATGGCACATACCGACCCATGCGCGTGAGGTTTACGACGTTTCCGGCGCGGGCGATACCGTGGTGGCGACGCTCGGCGTTTTTCTGGCGGCGGGTGCACCGCTGCGGGATGCGGTTTATTTTGCCAACGAAGCCGCCGGCATCGTCGTCGGCAAGTTCGGGACGGCGGTAGTGACGCCGGAAGAACTGGGGTGACGTGCCAGAGAGCGGAAAATCATTTGGCCGCATAAGGCACAAAGCGCCAACCTTTTCCATTCGTTGCAATCTTTGCGATTAACAAAGATTGTCAAATCCTGTTGACGCAGTGTTGCGTGTTATCGCCGACAACAACCTATTATCCATGCGACCGGTCGGGGCAACGGTGGTAACGTCGGAGGAACTGGCGTAACATGTCGGGCACCAGGGAAACCTTTTGATCGCACAGAACGCAGGAAGCGCAAAGAAGTTTTTTGTGTTCCTCATGTGCGGTTGATGGGTTATGGAGTCGTCAATGAAGAAACCACCAAGGGAGGAACCATGGATAAGTCAGTGATCATAGCTCTTGTTGCCAAGCAATCAGGGATCGATCCGAAAATATGCGGGGTCGTGATTAATACGTTAGAGAAGTTATTGAGTGATGGCAGCAATAACAAAGAGGCGGCAAATGCTTCCGCCGGGGATCTGTCCGGCCTTCTGGGCAATGCCCTCAAAGCGCTGGATCTTTTCAAAAAGTGAAGGGGGTTGTCGCTGAACCGATGGGTTGACTTCAAACCTTGGGTTTCGCAAAGCTCGTCCTGGTTGGGCGGGCTTTTTTGTTTCAACCACAAGGAACGCAGTGTCGTAGGCTGACTCTCGCCTACGCGGGAGCGACGGGTTACGAGTAACATCTTCCAGAAATTCGCGAAAAGCGCTTCTTGAGCAGGTAGGCAGGTTGCCTCCCCTAAGGGCAGTGCGTTTCGATGGTGGCGAAGGGGCGGCAATTTGCCGCCCGCCATGCGCGTCTGTATTCCATGTCCATTTTGCATTCAGATGTCGGGATTCGCAAACTCATCTCAACCGCGCTTTTGATCGGGGGGTGAGGTTTCGTCATTGCGGGTCGCAAAGCGACGTAGCAGTCCAGCAAAAAACATGTGGATTCTGCGACTCCGCTTCGCTTTGCGCAGAATGACGGGAGGCAGATTGCCTCCCCTACAATGCAATCGCTTCGTTGACCAAACGTGCGGCTGACCGGATGATGTCTTCCGAGAGAACGCCGAGAGGTCCTTCTTTCTTCTCAACCAGCGCATCTGCCGCCGCGCCGTGCAGACACACGGCGTAGCGCAACGCCTGCGACGCTTCGACGCCTTGCGCCAACAGGGCGCCGACCATTCCTGCCAGCACGTCACCGCTGCCGCCGAACGCCAGCGCCGGGTTGCCGGTGGTGTTGATCACCCACGAGCCGGCGGGGTCGGCGATGATGCTGCCGCAGCCTTTGAGTACGGTATGGGCGCGGTAGCGTCGGGCGATGTCGCGGGCGGCTTGCGGGCGGTGGCGTTGAATTTCGTCGGTGCTGCATTGCAGCAGGCAAGCGGCTTCTGCCGGATGCGGCGTGAGCACGGTGGGGGCATGCCGCTCGGCCACGCGGGCAACCCATTCGGGGTGATGACCGAGCAAAGTCAAAGCATCGGCATCGAGCAGCACCGGCGCGTCGAACGGGAGCGCCGCCATCAGAATGTCCGGCGCGGGAGGAGAAGTGCCAAGCCCGCAGCCAATGGCCCAGGCATCGTGCGGCATGCGCAGCAACGTCTGGGCGGAGTGCAGCATCAATTCGGGACAACCGGGGTCGAAGAGCGGGGTATCGCCGAGAAAACCGACGCGAACCTTGCCGGCACCCAAGCGTGCGGCCGCCCGTCCGGCGAGCAGCGGCGCGCCGCTCATGCCCGAAGCGCCGCCAAGAACGGCCAGACAGCCGAAACTGCCTTTGTGGACATTGCGGAAACGGCGGCGCATGACAACAGGCAGGTGCGTTTCAATGAAACGACGATGGAGCGCCTGAGCGTCGGCATTTGCCGCAAGGTCGGCGGGCGGGATGTCGAGGGTGGAAAAGCGCAGTTCGCCGCAGCAATCGGGGCCGTCGAGCGTCAGCAGACCGGGTTTGAGCGCGATGAAGCTGAGGGTCACGGTAGCGCGGACGGTCGGCGGCCAAGCCACACCGGTGTCGCCAGCGAGTCCGCTGGGGATGTCGAGCGACACGACGGGGGTGCGATGGGCGGTGTGCGTGTCGTTGACCCAGCGGATGAGGCCGTCGAAGGGCGGGTCGGGAGCGCGGTTCAGCCCGATGCCGAAGATGGCATCGACGATCAATGCAGGCGGCGCGGGCAGATCGGGGAGCGTGGTGTGCAGAATGCCGCCGCGATCGAGGAATTTGGCGAGCGCTTCGTCGGCATCCGGCGGTAAAGCGTCGGTAACGGGGGCGATGACGCAGGGCGAGAACCCTTGCTCGCGCAACAGCCGGGCGAGCGTCAGGCCGTCGCCGCCGTTGTTGCCCGGCCCGCAGAGGATGACGATCGAGCCGTCAGCAGAGGTTTTCGGTAGCAGAGATTCAATGAGCCGAAACGCCGCCGCGCCGGCTTTTTCCATCAATGACGCTTCGGCGTAACGTTTTTCGACGGAACGCAGTTGCGGAACGGTCAGTAACGGTGATAGCGGCGTAGCATTGGCGGGGCCCGCGAAGGAAGGCATGACAGTACCGGGAGAATGTGGAGGGACGGATGTAGAAAAAAGCGCAACGATGAAAAATTTAGTATACATTAGCTGCTTGAATCATGAAGAGCAAAACTTCCGGGGAAACGTTACAGAATAGAAAAGTGTAGGCAAGGCGGCGGCGCTTTCACATGCTGCCGAGCGTTTTTTTGTTGAGTAGTCAATTGAGGATAGGAGGCTTTATGCGCAAGACCCATATTCCGCTGCTGTTGGCGGTGATGACGTGCCTGGCGATGCCGGCGGTGGCACAGGAGTTGACTGGCACGTTGAAAAAAATCAAGGACACTGGCACGCTCACGATCGGGCACCGGGATTCTTCGATACCGTTCACTTATTACGACGATAAACAAAACGTGGTCGGCTATGCGCTTGATTTGTGTTTGAAGGTTGCCGATGAACTCAAGGCCGAACTGAAGCTGGAGAACCTCAAGGTCAACCTCAATCCGGTGACGTCTTCAACCCGGATTCCGTTGATCGCCAACGGCACTGTTGACATCGAGTGCGGTTCAACCACCAACAATCTCGAGCGGCAAAAGCAGGCGTGGTTTTCGCCGACGTATTTCGTGATCACCACCAAGTTCGTCACCAAGAAGAGTTCGCCGATCAAGTCGTTCAAAGACCTGAAAGGGCGGACGGTATCGACCACCGCCGGAACCACCAGCGCCAAACTGCTGGCCGAAATGAACGGCAAAGAGAGCTACGGAATGAACGTCATCTCGGCCAAGGATCATGCCGAAGGATTTTTGCTGGTTGAATCGGGACGGGCGGAAGCGTTCGTGATGGACGACATTCTGATTTACGGCTTGATTGCCAACGCCAAAGCGCCGGGCGATTACATCTTGTCGGATGACTGGCTGACGGTCGAGCCTTACGGCGCGCTGGTTCGCAAGGATGACCAACCGTTCAAGGATGTTGTCGATCGGGCGTTCAAGAAAACGTTCGCTAGCGGTGAAGGCGAGGCGCTTTACAAGAAATGGTTCTTGTCGCCGATTCCGCCGCGCGGGGTGAATCTCAACGTGCCGCTCAGCCCGTTGCAAAAGAAAATCTTCGAGCAACCGACCGATTCCGGCGATCCCAAGGATTACCAATAAAAGTTGACGAAAGCGATTACAATAAATGTGCGGCGGGTGCCTGCGGTAAAGCGCCCGTCGCATGTGTTGATGTGGCGGGAACAAAAACGCGAATGAACAAGTCTTTACCGGAAAGACGCGAGGGTTGGGGTGAACTATAACTGGAACTGGAACATTTTCTGGGAGCTTTCGCCCGACGGTAACGGCACCTACCTCAATACGCTGATCGACGGCATGCAGTGGACGCTGGCAACGGCGTTGCTGTCGGCAGTGCTGGCATTCTTGCTTGGTTCGATCGTCGGGGTGATGCGCACGACGCCGTCGCGGACGTTGCGGACGATTGGCGCGGCTTACGTCGAGCTCTTTCGCAATATTCCGCTTCTGGTGCAAATGTTTCTCTGGTATTTCGTATTGCCGGAGCTTTTGCCGACGGCGGCGGGCAATGCAGTGAAAGCGATGGCGCCGCCATGGGCGTCCTTCTGGCCGGCGGTGGCCTGTCTGTCTTTCTTCATTTCGGCGCGGGTGGCCGAACAAGTACGCGCCGGCATCGAATCGCTGTCGAGCGGTCAGCGTCTGGCTGGTTTGGCGGTGGGGCTGACTTTGGCGCAAACCTACCGCCATGTATTGCTGCCGGTGGTTTATCGAATCATCACGCCGACGCTTACTTCCGAATTGATGAACGTCATCAAAAACTCGTCGGTGGCGCTGACCATCGGTCTGGTGGAATTGACCTCGGCGGCACGTTCGATGCAGGAATTCAGCTTTCAAGTGTTTGAAGCATTCACTGCGGCGACGATCATTTACGTCGTCATCAACATCGTGGTCGTGATTGTGATGCGCGTTCTCGAAAAGAAAAGCGCGGTTCCCGGCTTTATCAGCGGCAAAGCTGATCGACCGGCGACGGAGTGAGGCGCGCCATGTTTGCCGATTTCGACTTTAATGTTATCGAGCGCTCGTTGCCGTATCTGTTCCGCGACGGGATGGTGTTTACGCTGAAGCTGACGGTGTGCGCCATGACCGGCGGGATCATTCTGGGCACGCTGCTGGCGATGATGCGGCTTTCGAAGTATCGTATTTTCTCGATACCAGCAGGAATGTATGTCAATCTGACGCGCGCCATTCCGTTGCTGCTGGTGATTTTCTGGTGCTACTTCCTGATGCCGTATGTGGGCGGTTATCTGCTGCACGAGTTGTATCAGGTACTGCCGCGTCCGGTCGGAGAAGTGCTGGTCAACATTTTCGGCTATCAGGTCAGAGACGGCCAGCCGTTGCATATCGGCGCTTTCGCTTCGACGGTCGCCACCTTCACGCTGTTTCAGGCGGCGTATTACTGTGAAATCATGCGCTCCGGTATTTTGTCGGTGTCGCGCGGACAGGAAGGCGCCAGTTACGCGTTGGGACTGAACTACTGGCAGTCGATGTTCTACGTGATTTTGCCGCAGGCGTTTCGCAACATGTTGCCGGTGCTGCTGACGCAAACGATCATTCTGTTTCAGGACACGTCGCTGGTTTATGTGTTGTCGATCACCGATTTCCTGGGAGCGGCATCAAAAGTGGCGCAACGCGACGGGCGGCTGGTGGAAATGTATCTTTTTGCGGCGCTGGTGTATTTTGTGATTTGTCTGATGCTTTCGTTTGGCGTGCGCCGTTTGCAGCGAAACATTGCCATCGTCCGTTAGAGATGGAAGGGAAAAGAAAATGCCGATGATCGACATTCAAAACGTTTCGAAATGGTACGGAAACTTTCAGGCACTGAAGGATTGTACGACCCGTGTCGATAAAGGTGAAGTGGTGGTGATTTGCGGCCCGTCGGGATGCGGTAAATCGACGCTGATCAAAACGGTGAACGGGCTGGAGCCGATCCAGAAAGGCGAGATACTGGTCAACAATATTTCACTGACGTCGTCAAAAACCAATCTGCCGAAATTGCGAGCACAGGTGGGAATGGTGTTCCAGCATTTTGAGTTGTTTCCGCATTTGTCGGTACGCAACAATCTGACGCTGGCGCAGGTCAAGGTTTTGGGGCGGTCGCGCGACGAGGCGGAGGCGAAAGGAATGCAGTACCTGGAGCGCGTTGGTTTGCTGTTGCACAAGGACAAATTTCCCGGCCAGCTTTCCGGCGGTCAGCAGCAGCGGGTGGCCATCGCGCGGGCGTTGTCGATGGATCCGATCTGCATGTTGTTCGATGAACCGACTTCGGCGCTCGACCCGGAAATGATCCGCGAAGTGCTCGACGTGATGGTGCAGTTGGCGCAAGAGGGAATGACCATGATGGTGGTCACCCATGAAATGGGGTTTGCGCAGAAAGTGGCGCGACGGGTGCTGTTCATGGACCACGGAGTGATCGTCGAGGACGCAACGAAAGAAGATTTTTTCAAGAAACCGCGCAGCGAACGCGCCCAGCAATTTCTGGACAAGATTCTCGTTCACTAGAGCCGTTTCTGGCGAGTCGTACATAGCGCGGCAACGAAGCCCTCGGAAAAAAACCTGGATTCCGGCTTTCGCCGGAATGACGGAGAAATGGCGGCACACTAGACAACGCCAGCCGTCGAGAAAAGCCCCTTGTTGCTATTAAGAAAAGCAGTAAAAAAACCGCGTCATTCCGGCGAAAGGCGGAATCCAGGAGGCGTGAGCTTTTCCTTGAGTTTCAAGGACGCTCTGCAAGCAAAGAAGGATATAAATCCGCCCATGTCGGATTCGTGTTTTCAATCAACTGCAATTTCCAAGACCTCTTCCATGATTTGAGCGCCTTCTCACGAGCGATGGCGGAATCCATCGTTTCATGCAGCTCGTACCATACCAGTGCTTTCACACCGTAGCGTCGCGTAAACCCTTCGACGACATCTTCTTTGTGTTGCCAGACACGCTGAAGCAGATTGGAGGTGACGCCGATGTATAGCGCTCCATTACGTTCGCTGGCAAGAAGATAAACACAAGGTTGTCTCGACATAAGCCTCAAGCACAAGGTATATCAAGTTATGCGCTTCGACGAAACATGTCCTGGATATGCCTGGATTCCGGCTTTCGCCGGAATGACGGTTTCTTTTATATCAACCGTTCTTCTTGCTTCAATCGCGGCTTTGTTGAAAGCGCTGCCATGGTATCGCCTCGAAGCGCGCGAACGTTGCCACCGTCGGCGGCATGCAGCCGCAAGAGGTCGTGCGTCGGTTCATGCCACAGCAGAATGTCGTAGTAAGCGCGAACCCGATCGACAAAGGCGACCGGCATGCCGCCGCGCGCGTAGCCGTAGCGGGCGCGGCTGTAATACTCCGGCTGTGCCAGCAACGGCAGCGTCTGCTTGATGTCTTTCCACAACAGCGGGTTGAGACCCTGCTCGCGTGCCAGCCGGCGGGCGTCTTCGAGATGGCCGAGGCCGATGTTGTAGGAAGCGAGCGCCATCCAGGTACGGTCAGGCTCGGCAATGTTGTCCGGCAAGCGGCCTTTGAGGTCTCTCAGATAACCGGCGGCGGCCTGGATGCTTTCATTCGGATCGAGCCGGTTTTTGACGCCGAGAAAGCGCGCCGTGTCCCCGGTAATCTGCATGAAACCGCGTACGCCGGTCTCGCTGGTGGCGAGGGGATCCCATTGCGATTCCTGATAGGCGACTGCCGCCAGCAAACGCCATTCCACCCCGGTTGTTTCCTGAGCGCGGTGGAACAACGGACGCAGTTGCGGCAAGTCGTTGCGGATACGTTCCTGGAAGACGCCGGCGTCGATCCGTTGCATCTTTCCGGAAGGATGGAAATAGCGCTCGGCGAGCCGGTCGATCAGGCCGCTTTCCTTGGCGTGGGCGATGAAAGAATTCAGGGCGTCGAGCAGGTAATGTTTGTTCGCCGGCAGTGCCCAGGCCAGTTCGATGCGGGCGCCGGTCGAGAACGCCGTCGCGAAGTTCAGATAAATATTGCGGGCGAGCACGGCTTTGTGCGACGTGACCAGCGCATAGGGGTAGGTGCCGTCATCGACTTGCGACAACAGCGCGTCGGTGGAAGGCGCCGCCACCGGTTTCCAGCGGATGCCGGGGTGTGCCTCCGACAGTTCCGCGATCAACGACTCCATGCCCGAATTTTCGAGATAGGCGACGGCATCGCCGGTAATCTGTTCCCAGCCTTTGGGGCGGCGGATGTCGGTGTTGTAAACGATGACCGGCTCGGTGGTATAGAAGCTGTCGGTCCAGACAATCCCGTCATCACTGTCCGGGCCAGACCGGTAGAGGCCGGTGCTGAGGCTGGCTCGGGACTTTTTGAGAGAGGTTCGCAGTTCGGTGCCGTTTTTGACGGCGGTGGGGCGGAGCGTCAACCGCACTTCCTGCGCGAATTTATCCAGCAAGTCGTATTCGAAACCGGCGAATTCGCCGTTGCCGCTGATGAACCAGCTTGCCGGGTCGGAACAGAACGCGACCGTCAACACCGAAAACGCCGGGGCGTCTCGGGGCAGGGCGGCTTGAGCTTCAGCCGAAAAGAGGGAAGACGGCGGTGTCGGCGGGTGGTCGCAGGCCAGAAGCGCCAACACAGGCAACAACAGCAGATTGCGGCAAAAGCGGAAAACAACCCGCCGTATGTAAGAAGAATCGGAAAAACCGTGCCGCGATGCCTGCTGCCGCCTTCGGAAGAAGGTGTGTTTTGACATCGGTGGCGATTATAGCCGAACTTTTCCTATGTTCTCTGGATAAGCCCATCGTTAAATTGTAAAACTTCTAAAAATCGCATTTCTGCTACAGATTGTGCAGTAAATGTCGCTAAACCACTACAGGTTGTGGGTGTTTTGAGGGGTTTCCGGCGATTCGCGGGCTTTGCGAGGTTTCCAGCAAGCGGGAAACGGGAGCGGTTGGGGCGCGTTTTTTCAACGCCGCCCATTACCAAGCCGACAGCCGGAAGCGATCCGGGGGATTTTGCGCTTACATGTTTCTGGGCGTTTTGTCGCTTTGCTCCTCGTAACGCCGGAAAGGGCTTCGAGGCGGGCTCTGCCAAAAAAGTGAAAGCCCGCTATAATTCGGCCTTTCCGTGTTGAAGGAAAACCGTTTTTCGGCGGGTCGCCCCGCATTGCACGCTTGCCAACCGGGTCAGGTTCGGAAGGAAGCAGCCCTAACGAGTTTGTGCAAGTGCCGGGGGTTCGGCTCGCCACCCTTTGCCATTGGCCGATCATCGGCGATGCCCGCCGTCCGGAAGCGCGTGATGCTGCCGGACGGTGTGCGCTAAAATGCGGCATTGTCCCGATCCGCCTTTTTCCAGAATATCCGACATGAGTTATCAAGCGCTTGCCCGTCAGTGGCGTCCCCGGACTTTTGCGGAACTGGTGGGGCAGTCCCATGTGGTGACGGCGCTGCAAAACGCGCTGACCCGAGGCCGTGTCCACCATGCTTATTTATTGACCGGCACGCGCGGCGTCGGCAAGACCACGCTGGCGCGGATTCTGGCGAAGAGTCTCAACTGCGAACAGGGCGTGACGGCGACGCCGTGCGGGCAGTGCGCCGTCTGTACGGCGATCGACGAGGGGCGGTTTGTCGATTTGCTCGAACTCGACGCAGCGTCGAATACCGGCATCGACAACATGCGCGAGATTCTCGACAACGCCCGTTATGCGCCGACCGCCGGACGCTACAAGGTTTATCTGATCGACGAAGTGCACATGTTGTCGAAAGCGGCGTTCAATTCGATGCTGAAAACGCTCGAAGAACCGCCGGAGCATGTCAAATTCGTCTTGGCGACAACCGATCCGCAGAAAATCCCGGTGACGGTGTTGTCGCGCTGTTTACAGTTTTCGCTGAAACCCCTGCCGACCGAACAGGTGAAAGCGCGGTTGGCGCACATCCTGGAAGCGGAGAACATCGCGTTCGACGACGGCGGTCTGATGCTGATCGCACGGGCGGCACGCGGGTCCTTGCGCGACGCGCTGTCGCTGCTCGATCAGGCGATCGCCTACGGCGCCGGCAGCGTTCAGGAAGCGCAGGTGCGGGCGATGCTGGGGACGGTCGATCGCGATTATGTTTATCGTCTGGTTGAAGCACTGGCGGCGCACGACGGCGTGACGCTGCTGGCGGAAGCCGACGGGCTGGCGGCGCGCGGGCTGGATGCCGGCGCGGTGCTCGATGAATTGGTTGCGCTGTTTCACCGGATCGCGGTCGCGCAAGTGGTGCCGGGAGCGGCGAACAGTTTTGAAGACGGCGCGCAGGTGGCGGCACTGGCGGCGCGCTTTTCGGCGGAAGACGTTCAGCTCTTTTATCAGATTGTCTTGCAGGGGCGTGCCGATCTGGCGCTGGCGCCCGATGAAGCGATGGGGATGAGCATGACGTTGTTGCGGCTGCTGGCGTTTACGCCGGGAGCGCCCTCGTCGCCCCCGGCTGCGTCCGCTCCTGTTCGGCCGGAACCCAAAGCGGTTAAAGCGGGAGCGGAAAGGGCAGCGGTGGAAACGACATCGTCCGTAGCGTTGCAGCCGGAGTCCCCGCCGCTGAACATGGAAAGGGAGGCGTTGCCGGAGCCGCCGCCCGCGACGGTCGGAACCTTTCCCGCTTCCGGCGCCGAGTGGTCGGACTGGATCGCCGGGCTGGGGCTGAAAGGGATGGCGGCGCAACTGGCGGCGCATACCGAATGGCGTGGCTTTGCCGGCGGAACGCTGACACTGGCGTTGCCGGAAGCGCAGCATCATCTGGCGAACAAGGCGAATGCCGACAAGCTGAAAAAGGCGCTGGAAGCGGCCAGCGGGCAGCGCCTGCAATTGACGTTCGAAAAAGCCGATGCCGCCAACGGCTCGCTGGCGGCGCGGCAGCGGCAGGCCCGTGAGCAGGTGCAGCGCGATACCGAAGAGGCGTTCCGCCGTGACGCTTTCGTGCAGGCGCTGGAGAAAGAGGGCGGGGAGGTGCGTTGGGAGACGGTAGAACCCGTGGTGCAACCTGCCTCGGTGTCCCCGGTTCCAGAGCCGTCTGCCGAAGCGCAGGAAAATACGGCTTAGAGGGTATCGTGGCACGATATGACATTACAAAGCCATTGAAGAAACAGCTTTAGAAACAATCTTTAATCTATTGAAAGGTAATGGAAATGATGAAGGGTCAGCTTGGCAATTTGATGAAGCAAGCGCAGAAAATGCAGGAAGACATGCTGCGTGCGCAGGAAGAATTGGCGCGGATGGAAGTCGAAGGGCAGTCCGGCGCCGGGCTGGTCAAAATCGTGTTGAGCGGACAGCGCGAGGTGCGGCGGGTGGTCATTGATCCATCGCTGCTGGCCGATGACCGCGACATGCTTGAAGACTTGATCGCGGCGGCGTTCAATGACGCGCTTCGCAAAGTGGAAGACGTCTCGAAGGAAAAAATGGCGCCGATGGCCGCCGGGTTGCCGCCGGGTTTCAAGCTGCCTTTCTAGGGAACCTCTGAAAAAACCTTCCTGTCATTCTGCGCATAGCGAAGCGAAGTCGCAGAATCCAGACGCTGCGTGGATCCTGCGACTTCGCGCAGGATGACAAACGGGGGGATGGCAGGGTTGTTCAGAGCGTTCTTAGGCTTCCGTGAGATTTGTTCTCTCCTCCGACGCTTCTCCCGCAAGTGAAAGAGAGTAAAAATGCCAGTGAGGTTTGAACGTATCGCTCCGTGGTTGCAGCAACGGACGCAGGCGGTGCTTGAGCGCCCCTTGCTGGTGTTGTTTGTTATCTGGCTGTTATTTTCCTGGCCCTGGCTGAGCGGCAAGCTGTCGATTCCCTGGGACAGCGCGCAAGAGTTTTATCCCGGTCTGGCGTTTGCCGTCCAACAATTGCGCGAGGGAAGTTTTCCCTGGTGGAACCCTTACCTCTTTGCCGGTTACCCGCAATTCGCCGATCCGCAAGCGATGACCTTTCAGCCGACGGTCGTGTTGCCGCTGCTGCTGTCGGATTTGCCTGCAATCACCTGGTTCAACACGGTCATCGTGCTGCATGTGTTTTTGGCCGGAATCGGGGCGCTGGCCGTGGCGCGCAGCTATCGCCTTTCGCCATTGGCGCAACTGCTGTTTGCCCTGACCTTCATGTACGGCGGTGTCGCCGCTTCCCGCATGCAGCATACCCCGATGCTGATCAGCTATTGTCTTCTTCCCTGGCTGTGGTGGGGGCTGCGGCGTTTGGCCGAGCGACCGGATTGGCGCCGCGCTCTGATCGCGGGGGTCGTCGGCGGGCTGTGCGCGCTGCAACTGACCCAGGTGACTTACCTGATCGCTTTGCTGATGGGGTGTTACGCGCTCTGGCTGCTTTACTGCTGTCCGCACGGCGAACGGTGGCGCTGTTTGTCGGCGCTGGCGGCGGCAGCGTTGGTTTCGCTGCTGCTGTCTTCACCGCAGTGGCTCTCGACGTTCGCTTTTCTGCCGTTCACCAACCGTGCCGAACTCTCGCTGGCGGCGGCGGCAGAGGGTTCTCTGCGGCTTCCGACGCTGGCGACACTGCTGGCTGGCAATGTGCTGTCGCACACGCGAGGAACGTACTGGGGGCCGGGCGACCTGTCGCAGGAGTACTTGTATATCGGCATTCTTCCGCTCGTTGCCTGGCTTTGCTGGGGCGGGGATAGTGGTAAACATCGCGGTAAACATCGCGGTGAGCACCAGGGCGAACGGCGGTTCTGGTCGGCGGTGTTGCTGCTGGCGTTTTTGTACGCCTTGGGCAGGCATACTCCCTTTTATGAGTGGCTGTACCATGTTCTCCCCGGCATGTCGTTGTTCCGCCGTCCGCCCGATGCGTTGTTTCTGACGGTGCCCGCGCTCGGTCTGCTCGGCGCGATGGCGCTTGACCGTCGTTTGCGTGGACAACCCACCCGACCGCACAAGCCGGCGCTGGTTGCCGCTGGCCTATTGCTGGCGTACACCATCTGGATGGTGCTGGCGGCGCATCGGCCGCAGGCGCTGATGTGGTTGCTCTACAGTGCCGCCATTGCCGGGGCGCTGCTTTGGTTGTTGCGCCACCGTTCCCGACCGGTGGCGGCGGGAGTGTTGTTGGCGATTTTGTTGTTGTGCGTACTGGACCTTCGTTTGAACAACGTGGTGACCCGCTTCAATGCGCACAAAAATCAGGATCTGCGGCTGTATCGCTCGTCGCCGATGCCTGCCGAGGGCAAGCTGATCGCGCAATTGCGGACGACCGTCGGCGACAATCCGGTTCCCGAGCGGCTGGAATTGTACGGAATGGCTTTGTTGACCAACGGCGCCGGCGTTTTCGGCATCGGCAGTATCTCCGGCTATAACCCGATGCTTTATAACCGATACGCCCGCCTTTTCGGAATCTCTTCGTACCCACCGGATTCGTCGGAGCAGCGGGTGTTCACCGATTGGGCGCCCGATTTTTCGGCGCGCGCGTTTGATTTGCTCGGTTTGCGCGGCATCGTGAACCGCAGCGCCGACGGCCTCGATGTGACACTCCGTCCTTCGGTGTTGCCGCGCATTCTCAATCCGACAGAAGTGCGCGTCCATGAGGACGACCTTCCTCCGCCCGAAGCGTTTCGTCTTACCGATTTCAGTCAAACGCTCTGGCTGCCTGCCGGAGAAGCCGAAAAAACCGATTGCCCGATGACCGCAGCGGGCGGGCTGTCCGTCGGTTCGGTGCACTGCACGCCCAACGCGGTCACGATCGAAGTCAGCGGCGAAGCGCCCGGCTGGCTCGTGTTGAACGAGATTCACATGTCCGGTTGGTATGCCCGGGTCGGCGACGAGGAAGTTCCGCTGCTACGCGGCAATGGCATGTTCCGGGTGGTATGCGTACCGGCGGGGTCGCATCGGCTGACCATCGCTTTCAGTCCTTTGCGGTTTCTCGCCGCTGGTTTATAGTGGATCGCTTATACAAATAGACATATAATAAAGCATGACCTATAGCGCAGACCTGCGAGCACGTGTGCTCGATTTCATCTACTCCGGGGGGAGTAAAGCCGAGGCAGTACGC
>JAIRJZ010000019.1 GCA_031260355.1 Burkholderiales bacterium | reverse complement strand
CTGAACAACCCTGCTATCCCCCGCTTGTCATCCTGCGCGAAGTCGCAGGATCCACGCGGCGTCTGGATTCTGCGGCTTCGCTACGCGCAGAATGACAGGAAGGGTTTTTCAGAGGTTCCCTAGGGGCTGTTCACATGGAAAAGCGGCTCATGTTATCCTTGTAATTTCTGTTCCTGTTTGAGGAATTCTGCCATGGCTCGCTTTTTCACCTCGATCCCCCTCCCGCTGCTTTTGGGCGCGGTTATCACACTGTCCGGCTGCGACTATATGGCCGACAAACGCAAGGAAGAGGAAGCGATCAAAAACACCGTCGATTGCCTGTATCAGGACGAACGTCTGCTGGTGCGTTTCGATCGCGACGAGGTACGGGTGCTGATGCCCGAAGGCGAGCGCATGTATCTTTACCGGATGCCATCGCCGCGCGGCGTACTCTACACCAACGGCGATTACGAATTGCTCGGCAAAGGCACCAACATCACCTTCGGCCAAGTCGGCAAAACGGCCAAACTGGAATGCAAGCCTTACAGCGTAGATGACTCGAGCAAGCGCAGAGAAGACCGCAAAAGCCTCAAAGAGATGTAAACTCTCCAAGTCTCATTTTGATTGTTTTCTGTTCACCCGGAGTTTTTATGACGACGACCACCGCTTTCCCTGCCACGCTCTTGACTGCCGCCTTTCCGGCCGCTTTTTCCGATTCCCGTTCACGTCTGCTGCGCGCGATCGCACTGACCATTCTCGGCTCGCTGGCGCTGACGGTTTCCGCCAAGGTGGCCTTTCCTGTCGGCCCGGTACCCTTCACGATGCACACCTACGTTGTCCTGGTGTTGGGCGCGTTGCTCGGCAAACGGTTGGCCCTCGCTTCTGTGATGCTTTATCTGGCGCAAGGGCTGGCAGGGTTGCCGGTCTTCACGATGGGAGGCGGTCTTGCTTATCTGGCCAGCCCGTCCTTCGGCTATCTCATCGGCTTTTTACCGGCGGCCGTACTCGTCGGCCACTTCACCGAACGCGGCTTTGGCCGGACGCTGGGAAGCTGCCTGCTGTTGATGGCCGTCGCCCATGTGGTGCTCTTCGTATTCGGGGTAATGTGGCTTGCCATGGCGATTGGCCTGGAAAAAGCCTACTGGGTCGGATTGCATCCTTTCTGGGTGATGTCGGTTGTCAAAACCGTTCTGGCGGCGTTGACGGTGTCTTTGGCCTGGAAGGCGCTGACGCCCCGTCGTTCCTGATCAGGCGTTGAAACGCGTGGTTTCGCGCCCGGCTTCATCATGGCAGAGATGAAAAAACTCTCCGGCGGTTCGTTGCGAGCCGCCGGCTATGATGAAAAAGAACGTCGCCTCACCGTCGAACTGACTTCCGGCACCTTCGCCTTCGAGCAGATCTCGCCGGAAGTCTGGCGACGCTTTATCGGCGCCTCGTCGCCATGGAGTTTTTTCCGCGACAACATTGAAGAAGAATACGCCGGAAAACGAATACGCTGATCAGGCGTTCTCGCAGAGGTACGGAGAAACCACCCGCCCTTGCAGGAGTGAGAGAAATACCGTCATTCTGTGCAGGGCAAAGCGTAGCCGCAGATCCAAAATTTAACCGCAAAGAACGCACAGCACACAAACTCTCCCTTTCTCACCCGTTGGGAGAGGGATTCGTTCTACACAATATGTTCTACAAAATATCGGAAATGTTGCGCTTGCTATATACAAAACGTCGAACTTCCATCACATCCCCGATAACCACATAAAACACTGCGTAATTTCTGATGTTGATACGGTAATACGCCTGTTTTCGATCCCGAATCGAACGAAACGGCACAAATCCAAGCGGGTTCTCAAGGCGTTTCAAAATAGCCCGTTCTGTTTCCTCGATAAGGCGCAACGCCGCCAAGGAATTTTTGAGGTTCCGCGCAATATACTCACAGACTGTCGCTAAATCCTGTTCAAACAAAGGAAGATAGCGGATCGTAAATCGCTTATCCACCCAGCCCCTTTTTGAGACGGGAAAAGACTTCCTCGTGTGTATGGCGTTCGTCGGAAACGGCGGCGACGCGGTCAGCCTCATCCAGCTTGAGCTCCAAGTCGTCCGTAAGCTCGGCGTACTTCTCAAGGCTCATGACAACCATCGCACCATAACCGTTTTTCGTCAGGTAAACAGGGCTGCCACTTTTGACCTGACTTTCAATTTCAGGAAATTTATTCCGAAGGTCGGACACCGGTCTGATTTGAAGCATCTGATTCACCTTCTGCGCTTTAATGTCTTAATTTTATCAGAATATTATCGCCAGCATGGTGTGGTAATTGAGGGGAAATAGCGAACCGTAACATTCGCCCTCTCCCCCGCCCCTCTCGCATGCGGACAGAGGGATGATTTTTCTTCGCGCCTCCGCGTGAGATACAAAAAGGGCGGGTTTGAAACCCGCCCGGAATTTGACATCCAAACCTTCGATCACCGCGCTGCATCCAGCTTGGACTGGTTGATGACCACGTTGGTGTTGTCGCGCAGGTTCTGGAGATAGGCGTTCAGCGCCTCACGCCCCTTCATCTCGTTGAGCATTTGTGCCACCGCCGCTTTTTGCGCGGCATCGGGTACTGCCGGCGGCAGGACTTTGTCAACGCGGTAAATCATGTAACGCGACTGCCCGACCGCCGCGCCCATATACGCCGGCAGTCCGCCGGCTTCCAGCCGGAACACTTCCGCCTGCGCCTCGGCGGTAAAGCCCGGCTGCTGTTGGCGCCCGATGGTGACCGGCTTGCCGAACGTCAATCCCGAAACACTCTTTCCCTGCCGTAGTTGCGCCAGTTTTTCTTCGCCGGCGGCACGCACCAATTCAAACGCCTGGCGGTTTTCAAGCAATCTCTTGATGTTGGCTTTCACATCGTCGAGCGGTCGCACCGTGGCCGGTTTGTAATCGATCACTCGCGCCGAAATGATGGCGTCGGTGCCGAATTCGATCGCGTCGGTATTCTGGCGGTCACGCAACGATTCGGCAGAAAACACCGCTGCGGCCAGATTCTGATTGCCGTCGGCCAACTGCGCCACCTGCGTCCGCGCCAGGAACTCGGCCTTGCTGATCGGAATGTTCAGCCTCTCCGACAACTCATCAAACGAATCGGTCTGCTCGTGCACCAGATTCATGAATTCGGTGGCCTTTTCGGCGTAAGCGGTGTTGGCCTCGTTCTGCCTGAGATCGTTCGTCAGTCTGCTCTTGATTTCGTCGAGCGACGGTTGCCGAGCCGGATGGATCGTCACTTTGATGATGTGGTAGCCGAAATCGGTTTCCACCGGACCGACGACACCGCTTTCCCTAGCCCCAAACACGGCGTTCTCGAACGGCTTGACAAAACTGCCCATCGCCACCGTCCCCAGTTCTCCGCCCTGTGCCGCCGAGCCGGGGTCTTGCGAGAATTCCTTGGCCAGCGCCGCGAACCTGCCCGGCGCCGCTTCGGCTTGGGCAAAAATGTCTTCAGCCTTCTTGCGCGCTTCCGTTTTCTGCGCGTTGGCAGCATCCCTGGCAACGGCAATCAAAATGTGTGCCGCATCGCGGGTTTCCGGTTGCTCGTAGCGTTTCTTGTCGCGCTCATAGGCGCCTTGAAGCTGTGCCTCCGTCACGGTGATGTTGGCCAACAACTCCGCTTTATTGAGTTTCACGTATTCGACGGAAACGGTTTCCGGGCTTTGAAACGCCTGCGGATTTTGCGTGTAATACGCCTCGACCTCTTCGTCGCTGATCTTGACCTGTTTCGCAAAATCGGCCGTATCCAGACTCGCCATCGCCACTTCGCGCTGCTCACTGGCAAGCAGGTAATAACGCTCCGCCGTCGAGGCCGCACTCAACTCTCCTCCTTGCACGGGCTCGGTCAGCGGCGTCACCAGGAATTCCGAGCGCACCAGATACTCAAAATACGCCGGGTTCATGCTTTGCTGGCTCAGTATCTGCCGGTAAAGATCGGGAGAGAACACGCCGTCTTCCTGGAACGCCGGAATGCTGCTGATCGTGTCGGACACCTTTTGATCGTTGACGCGGAAACGGTCGTCGTTCGCCTTCTTCAACAGAAGGTTTTCGGTGATCATCTGGTTCAGCACGGCAAAACGCGCCTCCGGCGTATTGAACATTGCCGGATCGTACCTCTCGCCCATTTGCTGCCGCGCCCTGTTCTGCTGCTCGCGCAGTTTCGCCTCGAACGCCTGCGGCGAGATTCGGATATCGCCGACCTTGGCGACATCACCTTCGGCGCCGACGCCCCGGAAATAGTAATCAACCCCGAAAAATACGAACGGGATGATGATGATCACGATCACCACTTGCGCGGCGCGTCTGCTGCGTCTTATAAAATTAAACATAATCGGGCTGTCCTGTTCCTGTCCTGCTCTCTATCCCCATTTCACGCACGGTCACGACGGCGCGAACCGGCCAGTGGCTGGTATCCGCCATACGGCAATCCCTGAAATGCCAAAGGCAGAAGTTTACCAGATCGCCGCTACCGTTTCTGTCCCTCCGGCAATAACCGCCCGTCGGGCGTCATCCCCATCCCCGGAAAGAAAAAGACGAACCATGATGGTTCGTCTTTTTTGGTTGGCGGAGCGGACGGGGCTCGAACCCGCGACCCCCGGCGTGACAGGCCGGTATTCTAACCAACTGAACTACCGCTCCAGAAATCCTGGTTTTTCCGATTCGTCGCTACCCCTAGCCTCGATGCTTCTGGTGGGTGCTGAGAGGCTCGAACTCCCGACATTCGCCTTGTAAGGGCGACGCTCTACCAACTGAGCTAAGCACCCTCGCATCGTTCATGGCTTCGGGATACGGGCAACTCCCCGAGCGGAAAAGCGATTATTTTATAGCGTCTTTCAGAACTTTACCAGCCCTGAAGCGCGGAACTTTCGCCGCTTCGATTTCGATGGCTTCCTTGGTTCGCGGATTGAAACCCGAACGCGCCTTGCGTTCGCTGACATAGAACGCGCCGAAACCGACGAGCGTCACCGTATCCCCTTTTTGCAGCGCCCCAGTGATCGCTTCCACCGTTGCATCGAGCGCACGCTCCGCTGCTGCTTTCGACAAATCCGTCTGCTTCGCTATCGCTTCTACCAGTTCAGATTTCTTCATGTCCAGCCCTTTCCTCTATCAAGATCAAGAAAAGGATGGGCGCTGTTCGCGCCTATCCCTTGTCCAAGTGAAGTCGGCCCACTTTGGCCTTTGAGGGGCTTATTATCCCCCAACCCTTCCTGATTCAAGCGTGTTGTTTGTAAAATTTTTCTCAATGTTTGAGTTGTACCGTTTTTTCCGCCGGGGCTTCCTGAGTTTTGGGCATATCGGCCGCTTCCGTCTTTTTGTCTTCCGGAGGCAACGGAACCGGCGCCCGCTCCAGCGCGGTATCCAATACCTGTTCAATCCAGCGAACCGGGCGAATCTCGATACGTTCCTTAATCTCTTCCGGAATTTCAACGAGATCCTTCATGTTTTCCTCGGGAATCAGCACGGTTTTGATTCCGCCACGCCCCGCCGCCAATAGTTTTTCCTTCAACCCGCCGATCGGCAACACCTCTCCGCGCAGCGTGATTTCGCCGGTCATCGCCACCTCACAGCGCACCGGAATACCGGTCAGGATCGAAACCAGTGCCGTGCAAATCGCCACGCCCGCCGATGGGCCGTCCTTCGGCGTCGCGCCTTCCGGTAAATGAATATGCAAATCACTCTTTTGGTAAAAATCGGGGTCGATCCCGAGATCGCGGCTGCGGTGGCGCACGACCGACAATGCCGCCTGGATCGACTCCTGCATGACTTCGCCGAGCTTTCCCGTCGTCGTGGTCTTGCCCTTGCCGGGCAAAATCACCGCTTCGATGGTCAACAAATCGCCGCCGACTTCGGTCCAGGCCAGCCCCGTCACTTGTCCGACCTGATTTTTCTTCTCGGCCATTCCGTAGGTGTAGCGGCGCACGCCCAGATATTTTTCCAGCGTCTCCGGTTCGACGACAATGACTTCCTTGTTTTTCTTCTCTTCCAGTTGTAACGCCTTGACCACTTTCCGGCAAATCTTGCTGATTTCGCGCTCCAGTCCGCGCACCCCGGCCTCGCTCGTGTAATAACGAACGATGTCGCGCAGCGCGTCGTCGGTCACCGTCAATTCCTCCGGTCGCACACCGTTGGCTTCCCTTTGCTTTTTCAGCAAATACTGCTTGGCGATACCGATCTTCTCGTCCTCGGTATAGCCGGACAAGCGGATCACTTCCATCCGGTCGAGTAGCGGCGACGGGATGTTCAGCGTATTGGCCGTCGCCACGAACATCACGTCCGACAAATCGTATTCGACTTCGACATAGTGGTCGGTGAATGTGCTGTTCTGTTCGGGGTCGAGCACTTCGAGTAACGCCGATGACGGATCGCCGCGAAAATCCATGCCAAGCTTGTCAACTTCGTCGAGCAGGAAGAGCGGGTTGCGGACGCCGACCTTGGTCATGTTCTGCAAAATCTTGCCCGGCATCGAGCCGATGTATGTGCGGCGGTGTCCGCGAATTTCCGCTTCGTCGCGCACGCCGCCGAGGCTCATCCGGACAAATTTCCGGCCTGTCGCCCGCGCAATCGATTGTCCGAGCGAAGTTTTGCCGACGCCTGGCGGCCCGACCAGACACAGAATCGGCCCACGCAAACGGTCAACGCGCTGCTGCACCGCCAAATATTCGACGATCCGCTCTTTGACTTTCTCCAAACCGTAGTGGTCGGCGTCGAGCGTTTCAATCGCCTTTGCCAGCTCTTTGTTGATCTTGGATTTTTTCTTCCACGGCAGGTTGACCAGCGTGTCGATGTAGTTACGCACCACGGTGGCCTCTGCCGACATCGGCGACATCAAGCGCAATTTTTTCAACTCATTGTGCGCTTTCTGCTCGCCTTCTTTCGTCATGTGCGCGGCTTTGATCTTCTTGTCGATTTCGTCGAGATCGGCCGATTCGTCGCCTCCGCCGAGTTCTTTCTGTATCGCCTTGACCTGTTCGTTCAGATAGTACTCGCGCTGGCTTTTTTCCATTTGCCGTTTGACACGGCCGCGAATCCGTTTTTCCACTTGCAAAATATCGACTTCGCTTTCCAGCAGACCGAGCAGGTGCTCGAGGCGCGGCACGATCTCGCCCGTTTCAAGCACTTTCTGCTTTTGCTCAAGCTTCAACGGCAAATGCGCCGCAATGGCATCGGCCAGACGGCTGCCGTCCTCGATGCCGTTCATCGAAGTCAGCAGTTCCGGCGGAATTTTCTTGTTGAGTTTCACATATTGTTCAAACTGCGCCATCAGCGCCCGCCGCATCGCCTCGACTTCGCTGGGTTCCACGGCTTTCGGTGACACGGATTGAAAGGACGCGCTCAGGTATTCGTCCTGTTCGACCACTTTGAGCACCCGCACCCGTTCCCGACCCTCGACCAGCACCTTGACCGTTCCGTCGGGCAGCTTGAGCATTTGCAGCACCGACGCCACCGCTCCCGTGTCGTAGAGGTCTTCGGCAGCGGGATCGTCCTTGGCTGCATCTTTTTGCGCCACCAGCAGAATCGGCTGGTTGTGCTTCATCGCCGCGTCCAGCGCCTTGATCGATTTGGGGCGCCCGACAAACAGCGGAATCACCATGTGCGGGAAAACCACGACATCACGCAGCGGCAGCAGCGGCAACCGCGCCGAGGTGTCATCGTTCTGAACGGCAGAAATCTCGGAGGCCATCAACATCTCACTTCAAAGAGGGAAAAGACAGAAAGACACATGGGGGCACATTTCATTTTATCAACCCATCCCCCCGTCTTTCCGTGCGCTCACAGGCTTATCATGCCTGAGCGGAGCAGAATTGCGGTCAAACTATGCTGTCCGGTTGTAACCGGCGTCAGCATAGACGCGCAACGGTTTGCCGACGCCGTTGACCGCCGTTTCATCGACCACCACCCGGGTGAGGCCGGTCAACCCCGGCAATTCGTACATCGTATCGAGCAGCGTTTGTTCCAGTATCGACCGCAGCCCGCGCGCGCCGGTTTTCCGTTCCAGTGCCCGCTTGGCCATCGCGTGCAGCGCCTGCTCTCGCACGTCCAACTCGACGCCCTCCATCCGGAAAAGCTTCTGGTATTGCTTGATCAACGCGTTCTTCGGCTCGGTCAGAATCTGCACCAGACCGTGCTCGTCCAGTTCGTCGAGTATCGCCACCACCGGCAGACGGCCGACGAATTCCGGAATCAACCCGAAGCGGATCAAATCTTCCGGTTCGACCTCGTGCAGCAATTGTTTGCCCATCTCGCTTTTCGGCGTCGCAATCTCGGCGCCAAAACCGATGCCGACCTTGACCGTGCGCTGCTGCACGATTTTTTCCAGCCCGTCGAAAGCACCGCCGCAAATGAACAGAATGTTGCTGGTATCGACCGCCATCAACTCCTGGTTCGGATGTTTGCGACCACCCTGCGGCGGTACCGACGCGATCGTTCCTTCGACCAACTTCAGCAGCGCCTGCTGCACGCCTTCGCCGGACACATCGCGGGTGATCGACGGGTTTTCGCTCTTGCGCGAAATCTTGTCGATCTCGTCGATGTAGATGATGCCGCGCTGGGCTTTCTCCACATTGTAATCGCACTTTTGCAGCAACTTGTGGATGACGTTTTCGACATCTTCGCCGACGTACCCCGCTTCCGTCAGTGTCGTCGCATCGGCGATCACGAACGGCACATCGAGCACTTGCGCCAGTGTTTGCGCCAGCAGCGTTTTGCCGGAGCCGGTCGGCCCGATCAGCAGAATATTCGATTTCGACAATTCGACACCGTCATCGTCCGCCGTTGATTGCAGTCGCTTGTAGTGGTTATAGACCGCCACCGACAAATGTTTTTTCGCCGAGTCCTGTCCGATCACATGATTATCGAGAATTTGACGGATTTCCTGCGGCGTCAACAGTTTGGTTTGTCCTTGAGGACTTTGCTGTTCGGCAGTTTCGTTTTCCACCAGAATGTCGTGGCACATCCGAACACATTTGTCGCAGATAAACGCTTTCTTGCCCGCATCTTCTCCCCCGATCAGGCGGCGGCATTCCTCCTGGTCGGCACCGCAGAACGAGCAATGCGAAACCGTTTCGCTGTTTCTTTTCTGGGTCATCTCGCTATTCCTGTCGGGCTTTCACGGTTCTACTGTACCCGGCTCAGGCGCGCTTATGCAAGACTTTGTCGATCAAACCGTAGTCGCAAGCCTGTTGAGCGTCCAAAAAGTTGTCGCGGTCGGTGTCGCGGGCGATGTCTTTGAGCGGCTTGCCGGTGTGCTCTGCCAGCAATTTGTTCAGCCGCTCTCGCTGACTCAGAATATGCTTCGCGTGGATCTCGATGTCGGACGCCTGCCCGCGGAAACCGCCCAGCGGCTGATGAATCATCACCGTCGCGTTGGGCAATGCAAAGCGCTTGCTCTTGGCGCCCGCCGCCAGCAAAAACGCTCCCATCGATGCTGCCATCCCGGTACACAATGTCGAAACGTCCGGCTTGATGAACTGCATCGTGTCGTAAATCGCCAGCCCCGCCGACACCGAACCACCCGGCGAATTGATATAAAAATGAATGTCTTTTTCGGGATTTTCCGATTCGAGGAACAGCATTTGCGCGACGATCAGATTGGCGGTGTTTTCTTCGACCGGTCCGACCAGAAAAATCAATCGGTCTTTGAGGAGCCGCGAATAAATGTCGTAAGCGCGCTCGCCGCGACCGCTCTGCTCGACCACCATCGGCACCAAACCCAGATTCCGCACATCGTCCATCTTGCTCTCCTCCATTATTCTCAAGCGTGTGCTTCATAAAGCACGACCCGGCAAACGCCGGGCCCTGTTAACCGCCTGTCAACCGTTTGCGCCAACCGCAAATCGGTATTTCAGACACCGCTTCCCGCCGCCGGCACCAACGACAGCGCCGGCGCCATCACCTCTTCCAGCGTCATCGCCTTGTCGGTGACTTGCGCCGAGGCCTGCATCCATTCGATCAGATTGTGCTCGGTCGCCAGCGCCTCGAAATTCGCCAGTCGCTCCGGGTTCTCGAAATGCCAGCGCACCACCGCTTCCGGCTCTTCATACGTTTGCGCCACTTCGGCCACCAGCGCCCGCACCTGCTCGATTTTCGGTTGCAGACTGTGTTGACGCACGGCTTCCGACACCGCGAGCAACCGTTTGACGCGCTCTTCGCCTTGCTTGCGGAACATCTCCGGCGACAGCTTGATGTCTTCCGGTTTCATCCCCTGCTTCTGCAATTCGTCCGCCAGCCGTCGCGCCATCGACACCATTTCCATCTCGACCAGCGATTTGGGCAACGCCGTCTCGGCGTGCTGACGCATCGCCGCCATCACCTGTTCCTTCATCAAGCCTTCGATGCGGTGTTTGACTTGCAATTGCAGATTGCTTTTCACTTCCGCGCGCAACGTTTCGACGTTGCCGTCGGCGATTCCCATCAAGCGCGCGAACGCCCCATCGAGCGGCGGCAACTGCGGCTCGGTCACTTCCTTGACCGTCAATTCGAACTCCGCCGTCTTGCCGGCAACTTCCTTGCCGTGGTAATCGGCCGGAAACGGCAGCGGGAAAAATTTGGTTTCGTCGGCCTTCATTCCGGCCAGCGCCGTTTCAAACTCGGGCAACATCCGCCCTTCACCGAGGGTAATCGCAAAATCACGACCCTGTCCGCCGTCAAACGCCTCGCCGTCCAGACGACCGGTGAAGTCACACATCACCTGGTCTCCCTTCTGCGCTGCCCGCTCGACGCGCTTGAACGTCGCGCGCTGTTTGCGCAACACGTCCATTGTGCGGTCGATGTCGGCGGCCGTCACTTCGACTTGCGGTCGCGTCAATTCGACTTTCGTCAAATCGCCGAGCGTCACTTCCGGATACACTTCGAATGACGCCTGAAATTCGAGCTGGCCGCTCTGACTTTCGTTCGCCGCCTTCGGCTCGACGCGCGGATAACCGGCAACGCGCAGATTGTTTTCGCGCACCGCCGCGTTGAAATTCTCCTGCACCTGGTCGGAAATCACCTCATTCCTGACCTGCGGGCCATACTGCTGGGTCACCATTTTCATCGGCACCTTGCCCGGTCGGAAACCGGCGATTTTCGCCGTCTTCGACAACTGCGTCAGCCGCTTTTGCACTTCTTTTTCAACCGCGTCCAGCGGCACCGAAAGCACCATCCGGCGCTCAAGCTGACTTATCGTTTCAATCGTGGATTGCATGCGTTTGTCCTTGTGCAGTATTCTGTTGCCCTACCTTCGGCGCTCCGGCCAGCACCCTCATGGTGCGAAAGGGGGGACTCGAACCCCCACGGGGGTTACCCGCTGGAACCTAAATCCAGTGCGTCTACCAATTCCGCCACTTTCGCGGTTGCCATGCCGTTGTCACTTCACTGGCGACCTTCGGCGAAGCTGGTGAGTATAGCGGAAACCGGGGTTTTCCGCCAAGATCGGCCGCTTTTACAAAGGGGGCTGATGTTCCGTTTTGCCTTTCAAGAAGCCGTCATTCCGGCGAAGGCCGGAATCCAGAAAAGCGCTCGGGTTCCCGCTTTCGCGGGAACGATTGAGCGGCCAATCGAACGCCTATAGCGTCGCAATGGTTTTGCGATCGGCTCTAATTGCTTACGGCCTTTGTCAACTGATAACCTTTCAGTTTGTAAGCGATGGGCTTTTCCTCCATGCCCATCTGGATGAGCACGGTTTCGCCGACCAGATAACGGGAGGGAGCGCCATTCATGTCCAGTATGACGGAATCTCCACCCTCATCCCATGTAAAGGTGCCGCTAAAAACAAGTTCTTTGTCCTTTCTGTCGATGTACTGGTAATGCGCCACGTAGGTCAGGTCGTCACGCAAGGTTATCGTCAAATGGATACCAGGGCCGTCCGTCTCCGGGATTCTCCCGGCGTACACGCCCTCCCAATCCAAGCTGTTGCGTGAATTATGGGCTGCGTCAATAGCTGCCCCATCGATAACGGTCTCATCAGCAGCGGAGGATTCGCGATCCGGTATGCAGATGCGAACGGCTAATGCTAACGCGAACACAAACACTATAATTATCAATACAACAATGTTGCTTTTCATCTCAGCTTCCTTCAGATCGAACAGATAACGCAATACAAAATACCGGCAGCTATCCGACCGAAACTATACGCGATGGAAAATAGAAACTCTTGCAGAAAAACCGGATAACGCTGTTTCTCTTTTTATAGAGACGTGCAGGCAGGAACCCTGCTCTCTTCTGGATTCCCGTCCTCGCCTTGCGCGGGGATGACGTTCTTTCGCGAGAGCGGCCACCCGCCAAGTTATGGGTGGGCTTGCGAACCCTGGCTGCTTTCTTGCTTCCAAGCGCTGGGATTTGCTACGCGCACTTCACCCCGGTGTTGCAGCCGATCCCGCCAACAAACCGCCATCAATATTGAATTCGGAGCCCGTCACGTACGTGGCCTCATCAGAGGCAAGCAGCACAGCGATGGCCGCAACTTCGTCGGGCATTCCGAACCGTTTGAGAGGCGTGTCTGCCACCAATGCTCGCATTTTCGCTTCCCGATCCGGTCCCGTGCCGAGCATCGACTCCCAAATCGGTGTCAGGATTGCCGCCGGATGAATTGAGTTGCATCGGATTTGCCACCCCTGCAACGCGCAATAGAGAGCAACTGTCTTGCTATGGTTGCGAACGGCAGCCTTTGATGATGCATAGGCCGCCGCCAGCGGAATACCCACCAGACCGGAGCGCGATGAAATATTGATGATCGACCCCTTGCCCTGTCCTTTCATTGCGCCAATCGCATAGCGGCAGCCGAGAAAAGTCCCGTCAAGATTGGTTCGATGTACTGCCCACCAGTCCAGGAGAGTGGCGTGTTCGGGATCATGAGCCGTCGCGCCTTCTTCAAATCCGGTAATGCCCGCGTTGTTGACGACGACATCGGCGACCGGAACACTTTTGGCAAGTCGAAACCAGTCGTCCTCTTCTCGAACATCGAGTTTTTCGAACCGGCAACCGATCTCCGCTGCCGCCGCAATGCCGGCAGCTTCGTCCAGATCCGTAACGACAACATGGCCTCCTTCTTCATGGAAGCACGCAGCGATTGCTCGTCCAATACCGCGCGCAGCGCCGGTAACGACGCACGTTTTTCCTTTCAGTCTTTGCATAACCTTCTTCTTTTCGCGTTTTTAAGCCCTGATGGCGCTTCGCGACTACGTTTTCTATCCCGTCGCCGCTTTCAATGCCTGGTCGATATCCGCCAGAATGTCGTCGATGTGCTCGATGCCGATAGACAGCCGGATCATTTCCGGGCGCACACCAGCGGACAATCGTTCTTCGGGTGACAGTTGACGGTGTGTCGTCGAGGCCGGGTGGCACGCCAGCGATTTGGCCTCGCCGATGTTGACCAAATGTACAATCATTTGCAACGCATCGATGAAACGGCTTCCTGCTTCTGCACCGCCCTTGACGCCAAACGACAGTACGCTGGACGCACGACCTCCCATGTATTTTTTTACCTGCGCATGATCGGGATGCTCCTCAAGAGCCGCATACTCAACCCACGCAACGGCAGGGTGCTTTTGCAAATACTTCGCCACCGCCAACGTGTTCTCGCAAATTCTGTCCATCCGCACACCCAGCGTTTCGATCCCCTGCAGAATCAAAAACGAATTGAACGGTGACAACGCCGCGCCCATGTTGCGCAGCATCACCGTCCGCATCCGTGCGATGTACGCCGCTTCGCCGAACGATTCGGTGTACACCACACCGTGGTAACTGACTTCCGGCGTGTTAAGGCGCCGGAAACGGTCGGCATGCTCTTTCCAGGGAAAACGACCGCTGTCAACGACGGCCCCGCCGATTGATGTTCCATGGCCGCCAAGGTATTTGGTCAGCGCATGCACGACAATATCGGCACCGTGTTCAATGGGCCGACACAACATCGGCGACGGCACCGTATTGTCAACGATCAACGGTACGCCGATCGCGTGCGCCTGCGCCGCAAACGCGCCGATATCAACCACATTGCCGAGCGGATTGCCGATGCTTTCGCAGAACACTGCTTTCGTTCGCGCATCGGCGAGCTTGGCAATTTCTTCCGGCTTCCGATAGTCAACAAACCGCACCTTGATGCCGAGTTGCGGCAACGTATGCGCAAACAGATTGTAGGTACCGCCGTACAGTGTACTGACTGCGATAACATTGTCGCCAGATTCGGCAATCGTCTGGATCGCGTAGGTCACCGCCGCCATGCCGGATGCCACCGCCAACCCCGCCAACCCGCCTTCCATCGCCGCGAGACGTTTTTCCAGCACATCGCTGGTCGGGTTCATCATCCGCGTATAGATGTTGCCCGGCACGGCCAGGTTGAACAGATCGGCGGCGTGCTGCGAGCTATCGAATGCGTAGCTGCTGGTCTGATAAATCGGCACCGCGACCGACTTTGTCGTCGGCTCAGGGTGATAGCCGGCGTGAATGGCGAGAGTTTCGAGTTTCATGAGTGCTCCTGAGATAACCTGGATCGTTGCAAGTCAGAGGCAAAGTGTAAACCATTTCCCCCCCTCATGAACCATCAAACGCCGTAATAAAATGCAATGTCCACATGGACAGCGAACGCCTCCGAGCCAGGCAGAATAACCATGGAAGCACGAGGTCCTTACGATACGCCCTCTGCCCTTTTTACGGTTGAGGGCTTTCTTGCGCCATCGAGAGCTGCCTCTAGCGCAAACAGGCTTCCGTCTTTTCGAAAGAAGCCTGCGGAATGAATTATTCCGGCATCGGGTCAGCGCATTTCAAAACTTTCTCTCCTGAACTGCTGCAACGGCAACCCCATCGCCCGCCAGGCATTTTGCAGCGCATCGCCCAACCCACGCGGACCGCAAAACCACAGATTGACATTTCCCGGTACTTTCATGTTTTTCAGAATTTTTTCGAGCGTCAACGGTTCTTGTCGGGTTTCGTCGAAAATATGCAACGTCACTCCAGCCTGACGACACAGCCGCTCCACCCGTTGCAACAATGCGTTATCCTGTTGCGAGCAGTAGTAAAACTCGACCGGCAGTATGGCCTTGTCCGGCAGAGCTTCCCGCGTTTCGGCCAAATGTTCGAGCCGGGATAAGAACGGCGTGACCCCGATGCCGCCGGCCACCCAAACTTCCTTCACCGTATCGCCGCCGCGTACGAAATTGAAATGTCCGTAAGACCCTTCAATTTTCACGGCGTCACCCTGGCGCAAGGTTTCCACCAAACGACGCGTATCGTCGCCCAGCGCCTTGATGCAAAAACGGACTTCATCGCGGACGGTGTTCGCCGAACTGATTGAAAACGGATGCGCATCCTTCATCCCTTCGAAGTGGGCAAAAGCAAACTGCCCGGGCAGGTACGAAATAGGGCTTTCCAGCTTACAGGTAATATCGATCAAGCCGCCCGGCAACCGTTGCGCCGCACTGACCGTGCCGCGATGGCGCCGCGCACCGCCGATTTTCCCCCGCAGCGCATACACGGATGCGATCACGCCGATCAACGTTACTGCAACCATCGCCGCTCCGGCGGGTGTCCGCCACAACGCCGCCGGCACCAGCAAAACCGAATGGAACGCCACCGCCAGAAAAACCCAAGCAAAGTATTTGTGTGTGCGGCGAAACCAGTGATAGGGAATCTTTTTAAGAACAGCTACCGCCACCAGAAACAGCATCACATAGCCGAAAATTTCACCCACGACGTGCGATAAATGCACAACCCTGTCGAAACCGGCTGCTTCGCCTATCGCGATTTTTTTCACCGGCCGCGCCAGCCAACCGGCGTAAACCATCCATTTCGGTGCCTGCTCCATCATCCAGTGGGCGAACACCATCGCGGCGGCGGAGATGCCTGCCCACTTATGCCAGCGGTACATCTGATCGAGGCCGCCGATCCTCTGCTCCAACCAGGGCAATCGCAACGCCAAAACCACCACCGCCGCCATCAATACATACGCCACGAAACCGCTGGCCAATGTCGCTTCTCTGCGAAACTCCCAGAAATTCATTCCTGTCAGCGTTTCTTCCGGCAAGCTCGTCAACCAAATCATTGCCGCTACTGCCGATAAACCCAGTATCCACTTTTTCATGATCGTTTCCTTTTGCCAGCGTTTCCGGATGCCACGCTGCCATCGTGCCGTTCCCGGCTTAACGGAAACTTAAGAGACAAAAAAAACGGTCGTAAGCGTCACAACCGCTCACCGAAGCCGACGACGATTGTTCTGTGCGACAATACAAATCAGCACGACATGCTCCGTGAGCGCTGTTCTTAAGATTGTCTTAAGCTTGGTCGTTATCATTGCTTCATGCGAATTCTTCTGGTGGAAGACGATGTTTCTTTGGGCGACGCCGTTGCGGCATGGTTGC
This sequence comes from Burkholderiales bacterium, assembly GCA_031260355.1. Classification (GTDB taxonomy): domain Bacteria; phylum Pseudomonadota; class Gammaproteobacteria; order Burkholderiales; family Casimicrobiaceae; genus UBA931. Next base: position 4,191 of record JAIRJZ010000019.1, on the reverse strand, counting down.
GGCTGGACGGTTACGCCGTTGACTGGCTGACGCGCGGCGATCAGGCCGAGCTTGCGTTAAAAACGCATCAGTACGACGTCGCGTTGCTGGATCGCGGTTTGCCGGGTCAGTCGGGCGATGCTGTTTTGCGCGCGTTACGCGCTCACGGTTCTTCGTTGCCGGTGCTGATGATTACCGCACGCGACACGGTACCGGACAAAATCGAGGGGCTTGACCTCGGCGCTGACGATTATCTGGTCAAACCGTTTGATCTGGCGGAACTGTCGGCACGCATCCGCGCTGCCATTCGCCGTCACCGTCAAATGCCCGAAACGTTCTTGAAGTACGGTGCCGTCACCATCGACCCCGCCACCAAACAGGCATGGGTCGATGATACGCTGCTTGTGCTGACGACTCGCGAGTTCTCGGTTCTGCACGCGTTGGTGCTTGCCAAAGGACGGCCGCAATCGCGGGCGCAGCTCGAAGAAACGCTGTACGGCTGGAACGAAGAAATCGAAAGCAACGCCGTAGAGGTCCATATCCACCATTTGCGCCGCAAACTCGGCAGCCACCGTATCCGTACACTACGTCAACTCGGTTACGCCCTCGCCCCATGAACGCCTACAGCCTGCGCCGCCGTCTGCTTCTCGCCATCCTGGGCATTAGCCTCGTTGTCTGGACAGTCGGACTCATCACCGTCAGTATGTTTTCATGGCGCATCCATTTGAGCACCATTGACGAGACTTTGCAAGAAACAGGCCGTCTCATGATTGCCGCGACAACTGATTTTCACCAAAGCGGCGTACTTCCCTCACAAGCGCTGCCGTCTCTGCCGCCAACCGACGACCTCCGGAAACTGAGACGCAATCACATGCAATACCAGATTGTTTTCGATGGCGAGGTGATCAGCAAATCAAGAAACGCGCCGACAACGCCCTTTATCCAGGGCGCGGTTGACCAGACTTTTTACGAAATATCACCACCGCGCTCTTCCATTTGGCGCGTATTCGTGATCAAGAATCACAACGGTCGTTTTGAAGTACAAGTCGCACAACTGCGATCTACGCCGCTTCGTTTTCTTGTCATCGCTTCCAGACATGCACTGCTGCCGGCATTGGCGCTGTTGCTGCTTCTGAGCATTTCCGGCTGGTGGGCTATTCGCCGCTTGCTGAAGCCGCTGGAACATACCACTGCCTTACTGGCACAAAAATCACCGAACGACCTGACACCGATACCACGCGAAGGTCTTTCGGAAGAGTTAACGTCCGTGGTCGATTCATTGAATCAATTGCTGGAGCGCCTGAGCCGGGCGCTGCACACCGAACGCCGCTTCACCGCCGACGCCGCCCACGAACTGCGTACCCCCCTGGCCGCTTTGCGCGTTCGGACACAATTGCTGGCGCGCCAACAACCACAACTGTCCGAACCTCTCGAAAAATTGCATCGAGACATTGACCGCTGTACGACGCTCCTCGAACAACTGTTGCTGCTGGCGCGGCTCGACCCTCTCAACCCGAACGATGTCGATGCCTTGCCGCGCGAGCGTTTTGCACTCGCGCCCTTGCTCGACGACATCCGGCAGCAGTGCCTGTCCGTTTTCGCTTCCCCGCACGAAGCGACTGTCACGATTCACGCCGACGCCGATCTGGAAATCGACGGTCATCCTGAAATGCTGAGTACCGCGTTACGCAATTTGCTCGATAACGCTTTGCGTTACGGCGCGTACCGTGTCGAACTGCGCGCCGACCGTGAAGCCGACACCGTTCGTATTCGGGTTGCCGATGACGGCTCCGGCGTCACTGCCGACCATTACGCGCAATTGACGCAACGCTTTTTCCGTGTTCTCGGCTCCGGCCAGCCCGGCAGCGGACTGGGATTATCGATTGTGCAGCGCATCGTTGAACTGCATCAGGGAAAAATCGAATTCGGAAAAGGATTAGAGGGTTACGGCCTTGGGGTGACGCTGGTGTTGCCGCAAAATTTGTAAAGTCGCATGTTGTAGGGACGGCAATCTGCCGCCGCGCATGTTAGCGCAGGACGCAGGTTGCGTCCCCTGCAGCTTATCCGATGCAGAGCATAGGTTGGACAAGCCGCAAATCGAAACCGCGCAACATTCGCGCCTGTGTTCCTGCAATGCCTCAACCGCTTTCAGTTTGCGTCCAGGCAGCGCCGCCCGTTTTCGCCAAGCTGACGCACCATCAAAAAATAGACCTCGACGCCCGGCGCGAAGCTGCTGCCGAGCGAATCCCACATGCTGTGGCGAGCCGCCGTTCCTTCGACGATGCTTTTCACCAGCCCGTCACTGTACTGCGGTTCGGCAAACACACAAACCACCCCGCTCTGTCGAACTTTGTCACGCAATGCACGTAACCGCTGCGCCGACGGCTTCGCCTCGGGGTTCACCGTGATCGCACCGACGCCGTTCAAACCGTAACGCTTCTCGAAATACTGATAACCGTCGTGAAAAACGATGAACGGCGCGCGCTTGACCGGTATCAGCAGGCGTTCGAGGTCATCGTCCAGTGCCGCCAACCGTTGCCGCAACACCGCCGCATTGGTTTCGTAGCGCTTGCCGTTTTCGGCGTCGATCTTCGTCAATTCGCGGGCAATGGCTTCGACCATGTTCCCCGCATTGCCCGGATCGAGCCAGACGTGCGGATCGACCGAGGTCTTGTCATGTTTGTGATGGTGCCCTTTGTGCGCATGATCGTCGCCTTCCCAAATCCCGCCTTCGCGCGCCGGATGACGTACGCCGACTGCTTCGATCAACGCCACTTGCCGCACCTTGTTTGCCTTGAATGGCTTTTCGAGAAAGCCTTCGAGCGGCGCACCGATCCAGAAAACGATGTCGGCACTGACCAGCGCCGAAACATCGGACGGACGCAGCGCATAGTCATGCGGCGACACCACCCCTTTGAGTAACAACTCCGGCGTTCCGACACCTTCCATCACTCCGGCAACCAGCGCGTGCACCGGCGCAACGCTGACGACGACTTTCGGCGGCGCAGCAAAGAGACTGCCGGACGCTCCCCATGCCGCCGCAACCACCGCGAAAACCACGAAAGCGCGCATACCCTTGAACCTCATTGACCCGTCCTTGCGAAAGACCTGATATTCCTCGGCGGATACTATATCATTGCCTCCTGTCCCTCGATACCGCCGCTTTTCATCATGACCGCCCCTTCTTCGCCCGAGACTTTGCTGCGTGTTTCAGCGATTGCGTTCCGGCGGCAAGGGCTGACGATCCTCGACGCGATCGATCTGACATTGCGGCGCGAAGAAATTGTCACCTTGATCGGCCCTAACGGCGCCGGCAAATCGACCTTGCTGAAAATCGCGCTGGGGCTGCTGACGCCCGACTGCGGCAATGTCTGGCGTACTCCCGACGCTCGCATCGGCTACGTGCCGCAGCAACTCAGTATCAGTCCGACATTGCCATTGACGGTGCGGCGCTTCATCACGTTGAGCGTCGCCGCTTCGGCGTCCGAGATAGAAAATGTGCTGACGGCCACCGGCGTGCCGTTCCTGATCAATGCGTCGGTGCACACGCTTTCCGGCGGCGAATGGCAGCGCGTATTGCTGGCGCGGGCGTTGCTGAACAAGCCAACGCTGCTGTTTCTCGACGAACCGGCGCAAGGACTTGACGTTTCCGGACAGGACGCGACCTACGCACTGATTCGCCATATTCGTGATACGACCGGCTGCGGCATTTTACTGGTATCGCACGATTTGCATCTGGTGATGGCGTCGTCCAATCGCGTGCTGTGTTTGAACCGACACATCTGCTGCACCGGCCACCCCGAAGAAATCCGCCACGATCCGGCCTATCTATCGCTCTTCAGCGGTGCCAACATTCAGAATCTGGCGGTTTATCAACACCGCCACGACCACGAACACCCGTTGTGCGATCATGGACACCATCACTCGTCGCGGAGTTCGCGCTAAGAAGGTTTTGTTTATGTGTACACACTATTTTCGTGTGAATTTATCTTTCCCTTTTTTGAAAAGGGTCGGCAAAGCCAACGGGAATTTTCCCCTCCTGCGGAGGGGTGGTGCGAAGCACCGGGGTGGTTCCTCCCCTCTCCCGCAAGCGGTGTACAGACTCGACACATAGGTAACAGGTGTGCCAAGACATGGGTAACACTTTTGCCGTTATCCAGAGAACAAGGAAACGGCCATGCCTTGGAAGGAGTACACCGTGTTCGAGCAACG
>JAIRJZ010000036.1 GCA_031260355.1 Burkholderiales bacterium | reverse complement strand
CGCAGAATCCAGACGCCGCGTGGATCCTGCGACTTCGCGCAGGATGACAAGCGGGGGATAGCAGGGTTGTTCAGAGCGTTCCTAACCGAAATCACAAGGGAAACAACAAACGTCAGTTCTTTGAGAAGGCGAGTCTGAACGAACACTTACACAAGATACACTCGGTTACATTACTCGGTTTTTTCAAGTAAGTGAGGATTTGCAGTGCGAAAAGGATGTTGGAAAAAGCTTGTTTTGGGGTAAAACGCAACAAGGCGCCAGCCGAGGCCGAATCGCTCAAAACCCGCGTGCCGGCCAACAAACGCCGGATTCGCTGATCAACCTGTTCCGGCACAGCGATCAACAGATGCCCGCTCCAGCACGTTTCGGATCGGGTCAAATGCGAGGTTTCACGCCCGTAACGCGATGTAAACGGCATAAAATCTGCGCCTTTTCCCCTCCTTTTTCACGTTTTTAAGCGGTTATTTAGGTATTAATTATTTTTATCAAAAATTTTTAAAATGAATATTTTACCTATCCAAATGTCGGCAATACAATTGTGGGCATCAAGCGCGGCAAGCATTAAAACATATGAAGGAGTCAAGAAGCTGATCCGATTCACTTATAAGTCGGCGCATTGACAGATCAGCGGACTGCAAAAATATAGAGCACGAAGTTGAGTAATAAGAGAAGAAGCAAGATTTTTGAGGAGGCAATGAAATCATGACGGCATTTATGGCAATAACTATGGGCGGTATTGGGATTTTTGCAGTGTTTATAGTGGTCATCGGTATTTGGACGGCAGTTTCGAACTTGGATTGACGATGGGTAAATCTTATTGCGCCAAGAGGGGGCTGAATGCAGAGGTTGATGGGCCAAAGGGGTTTTTGAGCCAAAGCCATGTGTTTAGCATCCCTCCTGGCACCCTGTGCAAGACGATGGGAATTTGAGGAGGCAATGATGAGACAACTGTCAGTAAAAGGCTTCGCACCGGCGGAATGGGGGATCTCGATGACCGTTTTCGTCATCCTGGCGGCCATCACGATACCGAACATCGGCGGCTGGATCGACAGCGCCAAGGTTCGTGCGAACGCCGAGGCGTTTCAGAACGGCATTCGTTTTGCGCAGAGCGAAGCGGGCAGCCGGCTCGCCATGCTTTCCCTGACCAACGCCATAAACCCGCCTGTCGCGGGTATCGGCGAGGGTAACAGCAGTGCCGCCTCCGAAGACAGGGTGGCGGGGCTTCCGCCGCACGTTTCAGGGCATGTCCCGGTCAAACACACCGCTTTTCGCGCCGAACCGGGCAATGAAATTTGAATAACCGTTACGTTCCTCACGATCCACCACGATTTCCGAGGCCGTAGAACCATTGATTATTTTTATCAAAAAATTTTAAAATGAATATTTTACTTATCTGAATATCGGCAATACAATTGTGGTTATCCCGTACAGCAGGCATGAAAAGCAGGCGGAGGGATCAGGAAGTTGACCGGATTCACACCTGAGTCAACCAACTGCAAAAACATAAAAGTAGTCGGGCGGTAAAAAGCAGAAACAAGCTTTTCGAGGAGGGTAGTCATGATGACAGCAGTTATGACCGTCATTGGGATTTTGGCAGCGGCCACCGGGTTACGACGTTTGGCTGTGATGTAAATCCCGTTTTGCCAAGAAGGCGCTGAGCGCAGAAGGGTCAACAGGCCAAAGGGGGTTATTGCGCCCGAAACATGCTCTCGGCATTTCGCTTGGCGTCCTGTGGCAAGACGGCAGCAATTTTGTCGGTAGCAGGACGTTGAAATTTGTTTTGAAAACAGACGTGTGCTTTTTCGTTTCATGAAACAACTTTCCAGGAGACAGCAATGGTCATTCAACGAACAACAGCAAAAGGTTTTTCACTGATAGAGCTGATATCCGTCGTCGCCCTTCTTGGGCTGTTTCTGACGATGGCGACCCCGAGCATACAGGGCTATCTCGAAAACACTCGGGTGAGGAATGTTGCCGAATCCATTGAGGCGGGGATGCAAAAAGCGCGTTCCCATGCGGTGAACAAAAACACTCCCACTGAAATCGTCATCGACACCCGGGCGGGAACTTGGGTCATCAACGAATTGAGGATGGACAGCACCGCCACCCCGCCGATCGTGACAGTCGCGCAACCCGGGGTTGAAACCTTCACTTGGGGGGCGGGCGGACATAACTGGGCAAGCGTTGCGACAACGGCAAGACCCCAAAACGCCTTGAATTCACGCGGGCAGACAACGGTGACGTTTGACGGCATTGGCCGGTTGTTGCACAGCAACGTGACGACGGCGACGAATCCGCCCAACAACATTACCGTCACCAGCTCTTTGGCGGGAACCCGTCGCCTGCAAGTGGACGTATTGATGACGGGGGGTGTTCGGATGTGCGATCTGGACTTGCCGGCGACCGACACCAAGAGCTGCCGCTTTGTCAGCAATTAACCGGTTAAGCGATACACAAGGAGATAGTGATGAAGACGAAATTTGAGAAGACGAACGACGCAAGAAGCGTTAACTCGGGCTTCATGCTTGTTGAGGTTCTGGTGTCCATTCTGCTGTTTGCCGTGGGTATCCTGGCGCTGGTCGGCTTGCAGGCGCGCGCGCTGACGGAAACCAGTGATGTGCAATACCGTACCGAAGCCATTCATTTCGCCGAGGCCTACGCCGGGAGAATCTGGGCGGCTTCGTCAGGCGGTCTCTCGGGGCCTGAGATTGACGCGCTGTTTTCGGGAGAGGCCGGAAAAGGCGGCTCCCATTATGCCGCTTTCTCGTCGCGGCTGACTGGTGCACACGGCATCCCCGGCGCGCAGGCGCCGACGGTACGCATCGTTGACGCCAGCCGGAATTTCAACAATCAATCTGTCGATCCGCCGCAAGCCGTCACGGTACCCAGCGTCAACGTGACGATCACGATCTTGTGGGCAGACAAGGAAAACTCGGAAGTCGTTCATCGTTACACGCAGACGTCTTCCATCGGCTTGAATGTTTAAAGGTTGCTTTTCAAAGGAGCGGTTCATGAAAAATACTTCCCGACTTTTCCGGCAAAAAGGTGTCACCCTCGTCGAACTGATGATCGCGATGCTGATCGGCCTGATGTCAATGCACGCGATATACAAGGTTTACGAAGGAACCGAGCGCGTGAAGCGTAATGTCGCTTCGGTCGGCAACGCCCAGATTTCCGGGCTGTATTCGACCTTTCTCCTGGAGCAGCACATTCACGACGCCGGTTCCGGGATCATGTTCAACGGCGAAGCGCTGGCGACCTGTGTCCCCGGAGATGCCGGCGGCGGCGGAGCAAACACGACGAACGTGGCGCTCTCTCTTCGCCCTTTGCCGGTGATCATCGATCCCAATACGGCGCATCCCGACTCCGGTAATTTCGACGATATTTACATTTTCTCCGGCAGCACGGCCAGCCACCTTGCCCCGATAACTGTCGTTGGGGACGGACCGCAGACGACCGTTGCGGCGTCTTCCGGTTTTGCGGCAGGCGATGTCCTGGTGGACATGCTGGTGCCGCCGAGGAGAACCGCGGGAACGCCGCCGCCTATCCCCCCGCTGCCGGCAACAACGGCTTGTCAGGCCTATCTCGTTGACGATACGCCCGGCCGGGGGGTGGTGACCTGTGATGGTGCCGTCGTTACCCCTGAGACGCCCCTTGCCGGAACTTCTGCATCGTGCACGGTGACGCTGGATCTCCTGGGCGCCGAGACGCCAGCGATCGACAACCAACTCGTCAACCTCGGAACTCCGACGCGGCGCCATTTTTATGTTGACGCCGACAACACCCTGCAAATGAAAGAGTGGGTGTTGAATACCGGCGGCACCTGGGATCTCGACCGTGTCGAACCGGTGATTACCGGCGTCGTCAGTTTCCGGGCGCAGTACGGGATCGGCTCCATAACGAACGATCTGAACCTCAGCGATAACTATGTGATCGGCCCGGTTGACCAATGGGTCTTTGCCGATGCCGACAGCGGCTGGGATATGGCAACCGTTCAGGCGTTGCCGTGGAACGATGCGCCGGGACAAGCGGCGATCCGGCAGATCAAGGCAGTGCGGTTGTCCATCATCGTCCGGGCGGACGAGCCGGATCACCAGTTCACGCAGCCGACGTCACTGACCCAATTTGCCGAATGTCCGACGGGAATGACGTGCCCCGACAGTCCTGCGCCGACGTTTCCGGCAGGGTGGCGTTATCGCATGTATGAAACAGAAATTCCGCTGAAAAACGCCATCTGGAACTGACGATGGTTCCTGCCGACGTTATTTCAACACATGTCCTTCAACACACGATCATTGAGGTGCTTTATGAAGACTCTTAGACAACATTCCCCGACATCGAAACGGTCGCAAGGCATGGTGCTGCTGATCACGCTGCTCGTCCTGGCGGCAATGGCGCTGGCGTCGGTAGGCATGATGCGATCCGTGGACACTTCCGTCACGGCCGTGGGAAACCTGGGGTTCCGACGGGCGGCCGACGCCGCCATCAACCAAGCGGTTGAGAATGTCGTGCAAAACATGCAGGCAGACGGCTGGCTGTACGCGGGCGCTTTGGACGACAACTTCGGCTATTATTATGCAACGATTCAACCGGGAGCGAACGCCCAGGGAATTCCGGCCGCCTTGCTGCAACATCCGACGCCCTCCGGGGTCAACAGGGCCGGCCCGGATGGTGCCGGTAATACGACGCTGACCGTGGTGGAAAGAATGTGCAATGCCACCGGCCCTGCCAATCCGGCGAACTGTGGAATCGCCGCGTGGGGCGAGGGCAGCGGAGTGAAAGATGATCCCAACAAAGCCAATGAGTTTCCGTTGCCGGATTTGGGGGGAGAAAGCAGCTCGGCGACGGGCAGCGGGGCTCCTTTTTACCGGGTTAGCGTGCGTGTTGACGGCCCCAAGAATACGGTTTCTTTTGCTCAGGCCATCATTTACTTCTAATCTATCCTGAATGAATTTTGCGAAAGTGTCACCATGAAAACGTTATCCAAGACTTTTTCCTTTTCCCACCGGCTGTATGCTGCGCTGCTCACCGCGCTGATCCTGTGGGGAGGTCTCGCCCAAGCGGCGTCCGTACCGTTGGCCGATGAGCCTCTGGGCGCAACGAGCAGTTCCGTCCCGCCCACCATCCTGATAACTGCCGACGACTCGGAAAGCATGATCCTTAACCACATTCCGGACGATCTCCCCACTCTCGCAAACGCCTGCTGGAAAGATGGTGGGTACCGCTGCGATTCGCCGGCAACGGTTCACGTCGAGGGCATCTGTATGTTCCAGAACCCGCCGATGATGGCGGCGGCGTTCAACGGCATGGCCTACAACCCTTTGGTGGATTATGCTCCTCCGAGGACGGGCGTCAACGGCGCTTCGCTTCCCGATCAAACGAACTGGTCCAGCGTGGCTTGGTCAGAAACGGGGGTTACCTCTCTTCCGACCAAGCAGAATCTGACGGTCAGACAATGCGACTATTCGATGGGAAGCAGTTACAACGATCTTGACCGTTTTTATCTGAAAAACGCGCCCAAAGACGCGAACAACAACGCCGCGTGGAAGGCCGTGTTTGATACGAAAAAGAAATTGCTCCCGCATTACTACCGAACCAGTGTCAAGTGGTGCAAAAAACTCCGTGCCGACACCATGGCCGATCCCGGCGATTGTCAGGAGGATCGCTGGGGCGATTATAAATATCCTTATTACTATTCGACCCTGGGGGACGATCCCCAAAACGCCTCCGCTCGGGACAATACCGTCACGCCGCCGTTCGAACTGGTGGTGCTCGACGCGACGAACAAGAGAGTGTTTTCCTCCAGAACCGGAGCGTAGAGCGGCGACATCGCCCATCCTTATTACGACGCGTCCGCAGGGGAGGTCAAGTACAAGACCCGCACGGCCACGCAGGAAATCACCAACTACGCCAACTGGTGGGCTTATTATGGCAACCGCTTGGTCGCAACCAAAACCGTGACAACGATCGCCCTTGACAAGGCCATCCCGTACGGCACGACACCCCCGCCCCGGGTGGCGCTCAACTCCCTTAACGGAAACACCGCTTTTACGGTGAACGATTTTACCGACGCCTATCGGAAAACGCTTTTTCAGCAGATACGCACCCTCAAGGCAACAGGCGAAACGCCAACAAGACAGGTGCTCATCAAGAACGGTGACCAGTTTCTAAGAAACAGCAATGAAGAAATCAAGTACCGCTGTCAGCGCTCATACAACCTCCTGCTCACGGACGGCATGTGGAACAACAGCACCTATGCTTCCCCGACTCTGGGTGATGTGGATGGAAAAGACATCAAGGTCGGTTTGCTCCCGAGCGTCCCCGCGCCCTTGAGCGGAGCCGGCGTTTCCGGTTGCAGCGGAACCGCTTTCGAGCAGACAAACATGAAAGACACCACCGTCTATCATCCTGCCGGAAATCTGGATGCCGATAAGGATTGGCCGGATCCCATTCTCGACCGCGAAAAAGCGCCTAACACCGTGGCCGACATTGCGCTTCGTTATTGGAAAACGGCGCTTGGCGGCAACGCCCGTTCGATCCCCGGCGATAACACCAGCCCTTATATGTGCAATACGAGAGACGTGCGCCCGACCAAGGACGACCCCGCGACATGGCCGCACCTTAATTTCTACGGCGTGGGATTCGGAATCCGGGGAGTCTTGCCTTCAGGAGATCCGGCCGACACCTTGAAAAAAATCATCGCCCGCACGAGCGGTTTCGACTGGCCGCGGCCGGTAAACGTCGGCGCCAGCGAAACGTTGAACAACATCGCCAAGGTGGACGATCTCTGGCACGCCTCGGTCAACGGGTTTGGCCGTTATCTTTCAACCTCGTCTCCGGACGAGCTTGCCTTCGCCATCGGTAGTATCCTGAATGAAATTCTTAACAAGGGCGGCGCCCGTTCGGGGGTGGCGTTTACCCATCCGGACGTACGTGATGGCGGGCAGTTCACCTATACGCCCTCGTATGCGCCGGGCTGGGGCGGCAATATCGTCAGAAAGCCCATCAACAACAACGGCGCGGAAAAAGAGAACGACCATCTGTCCGCCGCAAAAAATCTCAGTGAGCTGTTGACACCGACCTCCCGCGATCCCGAGCCCTGGAAAACGGTGCGTCAGGTTTTCACCGCCGTCTTGCCGGGAGGGACGGGCGGCGGCGCTGTGACGCCTACTCCCGTCACGGCGTCGGGGTCACCTTTTGCTTCAAGCCCACTGATCAAGACCTTGGGGAGCACGGCTGCCCAGCAGGCGAATATCGTCGCTTATCTGCGCGGCGACCGTAGCGGGGAAGGCGACAGCCGGGGACATTTCCGGGCGCGCGAAGAAGGGCCGTTGGGCGATATCGTCAACGCCAAGCCGGTGGTGGTCACGGCTCCCCTGCCTTGCACCAGCAGGGCTGACGGCGAGTTCCAATGCAGAAACTACGATGAGCGAAAAAACCCTGGCTATGCAGCGTTTTCCAAGGCTCATCAGTCCCGCGGCACGATGATTTACGCGGCCGCCAACGACGGGATGCTCCATGCTTTCGATCAAGAGCTGCGTGAACAATGGGCGTACATCCCTTCGGATTTGTTCCGTCCGCACGATGAAGCCGGGATCGTCAATCTGTCTTTTCACGAAGCCGACCCCAACACCCCCTTCAGGCATTATTACTATGTTGATGCAACGCCTCGCGTGCTCGATGTGAACCTTCCTCAACGTGGGTGGCGAACGTTGCTGGTCGGCGGATTGGGCAAGGGCGGCACATCGTACTATGCGCTCGACGTGACCGTGGCCGGCGCGGCAGGAAGCGAAGCCGAGACGGCAAAAAACAAAGTGCTGTGGGAGTTTACCGACCCCAATATGGGATACACCTATGGGCGGCCTGTCCTCACCAAAACCAACGCCTTCGACGGCAAGTGGGTGGCCATTCTTCCTTCCGGCCATAACAACGGCACCGGCAGTGGGCAACCGAAAAACGGCGACGGCAAAGGGTATCTTTTCTTTGTCGATGCGGAAAATGGAGACCTGCTGCACAAGGTCGAGACGCCGGACGGCGCGCGCGATGCCCCGCTGGGGTTGGCGGCGATCGGTGCCTACTCGCATACTTACACCAATCAGGTGACGACGGCGGTTTACGGCGGCGACCAGCAAGGGAATTTGTGGCGCTTCAACCTTGAGAGCGCAAACCCCGTCGAATGGAAAGCGGAAAAAATGGCGGTTCTCAAGGATAAAAACGGCCAGGCGCAATGGGTAACGACCGAGCCCTGGCCGCAACGCGACAGCGTCGGCAACCGCTGGGTGCTGGTAGGAACCGGCGGGTTCAGAAGCAACGGCGATTTGAATTCCGCCGTCGATCATACTTACTATGCCTTCCGTGACGGCGGCGACAGAAACGAAAACGCCGACAATGCCGATACCTTTACCGACCGGGATCCGCGCAGCACCAACGACAACTGCGGCAAAGGCGGCGACGCGCCCTGCGGGCTGGCGGCGGTGAAAGGGGCTTCGGGCATCAGCTCTTCGGACAAACAAGCGAGGAACGGCTGGTACGAAGACATGGACCCCGGTTACCACGTCAACGTCAATCCGGGGGCGGCTTATGGGGTAACGGTCTATGCCGCCAATAAGTACGTCAGCCGTGACTCGTTAAATGATCCGTGCAGCACGGCCGGCGCATCGTTCACCGGAAGGGTTTTTGCGCGCGAGATCGCCTCTGCCGCAACGGCTCTGGGTAGCGGACAAAGCTTCCAGGAATTCCCCAAAGGAATTGCCGACATTACGCTCGTCGTGCGGACAGGAGAAAACGGCAAAGACGAGGTCGCCATTTATGTTACCGATACGACCGGCGAAGGCCTCGACGAAAACAGCCCCGTCATTCGGGTAGGCGGCGGAGAAGGCTCGTCTCTCCCCAGAGTGCCGATAAGAGCCAATATCCATTACATCGACGCCCGTTGATTTCCAGGAACTCTCCTAAGCGCGGCACCTTGCCGCGCTGTTTTTTCGCCTTTCGCCTTTCGCCTTTCGGGCTGTCGCCCTCGTAATACACATTCCCTCCCCTGCTTGCGGGGGAGGGTTGGAGTGGGGGTGAGCGGCACAGAAAAGAGAATGTGATGATTTAAACGAAAAACGCTCAGGAGGAAAAAGTGGTTGCCTCTTGATCAGCAACTTAATTTCCAGGAGCCACAACATGTGCAAGCTCTTGTTTTTTGCAGCGCATTTCCTACGGCACGATTCAATCTCCCCTTGCAGCCGCCGAGCATCGCAGGGCAGCGCCGAAACAGGGCGAGATCTGTTCGAGCGATCCTCTGATTTTTCAGGATCGCGAGTTATCGAGCCCCGGCGCTTTCCGAGAAGCGCAGAGTACCCGCGAAGCGGGCGGCGGAATGGGGACGGTTTCTTTGGTGCCTTTCTTGTCCGGACAAGAAAGGCACTCGCCCGCCGGGCGAGTGCGGCGCGGTAACGCCTTTGATACATGCGCTGCGCGGGCCAGCTTCTCTGTCTACCTCGGTGGAAAAAGGGTTTGAATGTGCGCCGACCGGAGACATGAAAAGTATTCCGAACCGTGCACGAAAGAAGTATCCCAGAGACACCCCCTCTCCCGCCCCTTCGGAGCACCCTCCCCCGCGAGGGGGGAGGGTAAAACTGTACGCGCTTGGATCAAAAACGCTCTTACAACAAAACGCGCTCGATGCCGTCCTTGTTTATTTTTTCCAAAAATTCGCGCATCCACTGCTCGCCGAGACGGCGGCGCGCCAGTTCGACGACGACGTAATCGGCCTTGGTTTTCGCGTCGCGGTTGTAGCGCGACAATCCTTGCAAGCACGAAGGACACGACGTCAATACTTTGACCCGGCCTTCGAAACCGTCGCCGCGCACTTGTTCGGCGTCCTTGCACAACTCTTCCTCTTTGCGAAAGCGCACTTGCGTCGAGACATCGGGGCGGGTCACCGCCAGCGTCCCCGATTCGCCGCAGCAGCGGTCGTTCGGCGCAACACCGCTGCCCATCAACCCGCGCACGACGGTGATCGGCTTGTACGCCGTCATCGGCGAGTGGCATGGGTCGTGATACAAATAGCGCGTGTCTTCGACGCCTTCGAGCCGCACCCCTTTTTCGAAAAGGTATTCGTGAATGTCGAGGATTCGGCTGCCCGGGAAAATCTGGTCGAATCCGTAATGCTGCAACTCGTGCAGACAGGTGCCGCACGACACCAGCACGGTCTTGATGTCGAGGTAGTTCAGCGTGTTGGCCATCCGGTGAAAGAGCACGCGGTTGCGCGTCACCATCGCCTGTCCCTTGTCTTCGTCACCGGCGGCGATCTGCGGATAGCCGCAACACAAATAGCCGGGCGGCAGCACGCACTGCACACCAAGCTCGTAAAGCATCGCCTGCGCCGCCAGTGCGGTTTGCGCGAACAACCGTTCGGAGCCGCATCCGGGAAAATAAAATACCGCCTCAGTGTCACCGTTCACCTTGCGCGGGTCGCGGAGAATCGGCACGATGGTCGCGTCTTCGATGTTGAGCGACGCCCGGGACGTGCGCCAAGGCATATTGCCCGGCATCGGCTTGTTGACGAAGTGAATCACCTGCTCTTTGAGCGGCGGCGCGCCGACCGTCGCCGGCGGCCGTTTCGTTTGCCGCTGCGGCAGGCCGGTGCGACGCATCAGCAGATTGGCGGTGCGTTGCAGCCGATAACCGACGTCGATCACGAGGTGTTTGAACGTCTTTATCGCCAACGGGTTGTGCAGATTGAGGAACGTCATTCCCAGCGCTGCGCCCGGATTGAACGGCTTTTTCTTTTCCTTGCGCAAGAAGTTGCGCATCGCGATCGACACGTCGCCGAAGTCGATATCCACCGGACAAGGGCTCAAGCATTTGTGGCAGACGGTGCAGTGGTACGCCAGATCGTAGGTTTCGTCGAAATGCCGTAGCGACACGCCGCGCCGCGTTTGCTCCTCGTAGAGAAACGCCTCGATCAACAACGATACGCCCAGAATCTTGTTGCGCGGCGAATAAAGCAGGTTGGCGCGCGGCACATGCGTCGAACACACCGGCTTGCATTTGCCGCAACGCAGACAATCCTTGATGGCGCGAGCGATGGTGCCGACGTCGCTTTGTTCGAGAATCAGGCTTTCGTGACCGATCAACGAAAAGCTCGGCGTATAAGCGTTGGTCAAATCGGCGGGCAAGTCGGCAGAGCGCAACAGTTTGCCGGCGTTGAAATGACCGTTCGGATCGACCTTCGCCTTGTAATCGGCGAACGGCTTCAACTCTTCGTCGCTCATGAACTCGAGCTTGGTGATGCCGATCCCGTGTTCGCCCGAAACAACCCCGCCCAGCGCCTTGGCCAGTGCGACGATGCGCGCCACCGCTGCGTTGCCCTGTTGCAGCATTTCGTAATCGTCGGAGTTGACCGGAATGTTGGTGTGCACATTGCCGTCGCCGGCGTGCATGTGCAGCGCCACAAAGACGCGGCTGCGCAACACTTGCGCGTGAATCTCCTCGCAACGCGCCGTCAGCGGCGCAAACACCAATCCTGAAAAAAGATCTCGCAGCGGATTTCGCAGCTCTTTTTTCCACGACGCGGTGATCGAATGGTCTTGCAAACCGTGGAAAGTTTCGTCGAGCCGGTCGGACAAACCCTGCCAGCGGGCGCGCACTTGCTTCACCAGCAAACGCGCTTCTCCCAGCTTCTCTTCAAGCTGTGCCTCGGTCGGTTTGGCCTCGGCACGTCCGCCGAAAACCAGCGGCAGCAGAGGATCATTGAGAAACACCAGCAACGCATCGCACACCTTGAGTTTGTTGTGCATCGAATATTCGATGTTGATCCGCTCGACGCCGTCGGTGTAGTCGCCCAGCCGTTCGAGCGGAATCACCACGTCTTCGTTGAGTTTGAAAGCGTTGGTGTGTTTGGAGATGGCGGCGGTACGCGAACGCTCTGCCCAGAAACGGTGACGATCTTCGGCGCTGATGGCGATGAACGCTTCGCCGCCGCGTGCGTTGGCAATACGCACCACTTCTTCGGCCACTTGCGACACGGCGGCGTCGTTATCGCCGACGATGTCGCCGATCAGCACCATCGTCGGACTGCGGCGATTGGCCGCTTTCGTCGCGTATTTCACCGCTTTGACGTAACGCTCGTCCATGTGCTCGAGTCCGGCCAGCCGCGCCCCGTGCGGTTGCGTATCGAGATAACGTTTGACTTCGACGATAGCCGGCGTCGAGTGCTGCGCCAGCCCGAAAAATTCGAGACAAACCGTTTGCGTCACCGGCGGCATTTTGTGAAGTACGAAACGCGCCGATGTGACGATGCCGTCGCAACCTTCTTTCTGGATGCCGGGCAAGCCGTGCAAATACTTGTCGGTGACGTCTTTGCCCAACCCGGCTTTGCGGAACGCGCTGCCGGGAATGCGCAGCGTTTCGCTGCGCTGTACGGTCTTGCCGCCGGGGTTGAACCAGTTCAACTCGAAAACGGCCTCTTCAGCATCGTGAATTTTGCCGAGGTTGTGATCAATCCGGGTGACTTCCAGGCATTGCGCGTCGGGCGTCACCATGCGCCAGGACGCCAGATTGTCGAGCGTTGTTCCCCACAGCACCGCCTTCTTGCCGCCGGCGTTCATCGCTATGTTGCCGCCGATGCAGGAAGCGTCGGCCGAAGTCGGATCGACAGCGAACACCAAACCCGCCGCCGCCGCCGCATTCATCACTTTCCGCGTCACCACGCCGACGCCGGTCGCAAACGTCGGCGTCGGTTCGGTGTGTCCCGGCAACATCACCGTCTCGACGGCGGACAAGTGATCGAGTTTTTCGGTATTGATCACGATCGCGTTCGTCGTCAGCGGAATACCGCTGCCGGTGTAGCCGGTGCCGCCGCCGCGCGGAATGATCGTCAATCCCAGTTTGATGCACCCTTGCACCAGCCCGCGGATTTCCTCTTCATTATCGGGAGTCAGCACGGCCATCGGATATTCGACGCGCCAGTCGGTAGCGTCGGTGACATGCGCGGCGCGCGCCAGTCCGTCGAACGCGATATTGTCCTTGTGCGTGTACCGAGACAGCACACGCACGATGCGCCGCCGCATTTCCTGGGTGTGCGGAAACCAGTTGGCGAACGTATCGACGGCGCCACGCGCCGCCTCGATCAGTTGCGCCACTTTCTCGGCACGCTCCGGCGCAGCGGCAAAGCTCTCTTGCCGCCGTTTCTCGATTTCACGAAGCCGATGGTGCATCGCCTCAACCAACAGCGCCCGCCGTTTCGGATTGTCGAGCAGATCGTCTTGTAGATACGGGTTGCGACACACCACCCAGATGTCGCCCAGCACTTCGAACAGCATCCGCGCCGATCGGCCGGTGCGCCGTTCAAGCCGCAACTGGTCGAGTACCGCCCACATCGGCGCACCGAGCAACCGGATGACGATTTCGCGGTCGGAAAGCGACGTGTAATTGTACGGAATCTCGCGGAGCCGGGGAGCGCCCGGCGGCGGCGTCTCGTCGGGCGGGACGGCAAAGAAATCGGTCATGATGCGCGAAACCTGTTGCAAAGTTAGTTATTTTACCGCAGGACGCCCGCATCCGATATTCGGGGCAGGTTGGCAGCGAAGAGAGGGGGCGGCATTCTCCCGCCTCTGGACAAAGTCGGGCTACTGACAAAACCCTCCTCTTCTGTACAGAGGGAGAGAGGCTGGGGGGAGGGCAATTTGCGCTGCCTTTTCAATTTTTACCACCGTCCAAACAGACGGCTGGTTTGTTTCGCGGTTTCGTCATTTTAAGGAAAAAATTCATGGGAGACTCTGCCGTTTTGTTCTTCTCCTGAATCTTTTTGTTCTGCCTTTTGCGGCTTCACGACCTTCCGTAAAAGAACAACGCGCCTCGCAGCGCGTCGTTCTCACTTATTGGACGTCTGGATGGGGCACCTTGACGCGGTTTGATTATAATCAGATAATTATACGCATTAAAACAGTGCAGAGGTGCATCATGGAAGTGCGGACCAACGAGACGATTTCAGTCACCGACATTCAGCGCCGAGCCAAGGAAGTCTTTGAGCTGATCGAGAGTGGCCAGCAGGATAAGCTTGTTGTTCTGCGAAACAATGAAATTGCCGCAGTCCTTTTACCAGCCGAACGCTATGAAGCGTTGATGGATGAACTTGAAGACCTGCGTATTGAAGCCGTCGCTACCGATCGGGTGGCGACCTTTGACCCGGCCAAGGCTATTACCCATGCTGAAATGCTGGCGCAGTTCGGTGCGAACTTGGTCGAGCAATGACCTGGCATGTCATCTACCACCACGCCGTTGCCGATGATCTGCGAGTGCTTGGTGACGCCGCAGCCCGTATCATCTTGAACGTCATTACCAAGAGGATTCAGCACGGCGAGCCTGACAAGCTGGGCAAGCCGTTGGCCGGACGCCTTGCCGGATACCGTCGCATCCGTACCGGCAGCACCCGCATCGTTTACCGGGTCAATGCGTCGGCTATCGAGGTTTTGATAATTGCCGTCGGTCAGCGCCGAGACGCCGAAGTGTACTCAGTAGCCGAGGAACGGGTGTAGCCCACGTCACAAGAAACTGAAATACCCACATTCGGTTTAGGCATTGAATCATTCTTCTGACATGTCTGCCCTCTACGCTGGCGCGTATTGGAGGATGGGTTTTTGGCTAACAGGCTTCCCTAGAAGAAAAAAAGAAACGATACCGGAGCGCCCGAGCGCACCCAGATGGGCATAGCTGACAACGTAAACGTCTCACCGCTCCACCCAAGGACAACGGCTAGTACTCTATCACTATGTTGCTTAATCGATTTTTAGATAGGCTCTAAACTTGTCGGCTAGCTTTTCCCTTTGTTGTGAATACTCCACCGCCTAAAGGCGGTGGCTTCAAGTTACGGCTAAAGCCGGATCAGCCCGCCCATCGGGCGGGCAAGGAGTCGCTCATGTCACATTGAAGTTGTCGTCAGGCTCTG
>JAIRJZ010000034.1 GCA_031260355.1 Burkholderiales bacterium | reverse complement strand
CCTTGTGGTGTGCGCAGGTAACGGACGGCAATGAGTCCAGCGGCAACGGCGATGAGGAGGAGCAGGACGGGGGTGGAGACCGGAATCGGAACGCTGTTTCCAGAACGAAGCAGCGGGGCAAGCAAAATGGGCTGACCGCTGATATCTTCGAAGAAAACGTCGGAAGGAATGTCGAAGTTCGGCGAGGTCGAGGCTGCGAAGCCGATGGTAGTTTGCGGAGTGATCGCTATATTCGGCAGCCGATATTCAATGAAGGCGCCGCTGAGGGTGTAGGTCGGGTGGCCGCTATCCGAGCCTTGGGGAACCAAGACGTTACCGACGCAGGTGAACCGTTTGGCGGACGCCAGCACGCCGTTGGTAACGGTCACGATGAGGGAAACTTCGACGCCGTGAAGATATTGAGGGTTACCGAGGGGATAGTCGGGAACTTCGACGGTACAGCCGGTGGCGGTATTGCCGTCAAGGTTCAGGTAGGTTTGGTAGTAAAGCGTTGACGGCGCTTGGGCTGCGGAAAGATTCGCAAAAGTGAGTAATCCGAAAATTCCAAACGCGATAAGCCTTTTGAGCAACGCTCGAATACTGGCATACATATGTGACTCCCTTGCGATAACAATCAGATATCTGTCAGAAACCGGGAAACCTTCTGCTCTCTTCTCCAAACCTCATGCGATTGTTGCAGCGAACCGAATGGGGCATTATAGCGAATGGCATAAACCCCACATACAAAATTTTTTGGCACAAGTGCCTATAGGCCGTGGACTATAGGCTACAAAAAATCATGCTGATGTCTATGGCGCATACAAGAGCTGCGGACATCGGAAAAATTTTTGGGAAAGTGTTGCAACAACACAGATCCCAAAGGGATATTTCACAGGAGGAGTTAGCCTTTCAGGCAGGAGTGGATCGCACGTTTATTTCACGCCTTGAACGTGGAATCAGGCAACCCACTATTACGACCTTGATAAGTATCGGGCAAGCATTGGGCGTTTCTGCTGCAACTTTGGTGCAAGAGGCAGAGAAGGAATATTTACGCCAAAACAAACAAAAAACTATAGCTCCATAATGTTTCATTAATTGTTTTTATGCGATATCGCCGCTGAAGCGCTAGAGCGGTTTCTGCTCAAGCACACGTTTTTTCCTCCCGCTTACAGAAGAGGGGCAGGTTACTAACATCCCCTCATAATAAATAGGCTCTGACCGGCGCAAAGCTTTTGCGGTGCTCAGGACAAGCTCCGTGCGCCGCCAGCGCGGCCAGATGCGCCGCCGTGCCGTAGCCTTTATGCCGCAAAAAACCGTACTCGGGATAACGGGCGTCGAGCGCTGTCATTTGCGCGTCGCGCGTTGTTTTGGCGAGGATCGACGCTGCTGAAATCGCCATCACATCGCGGTCGCCCTTGATGATGGTGCGAACCGGGCACGGCAACACCGGCGCCCGATTGCCGTCAACCCAGACCTCGTGCGGCGCGATGGATAACGCCGCCACCGCTCGCTGCATCGCCAGCATCGTTGCCTGCAATATATTGAGTCGGTCGATTTCTTTGACCGCCGCTTCGCCCAACGCAAAGGCCAGCGCCTGATTGCGGATGTCTTGCGCCAGCCGTTCACGCGCTTTTTCCGACAGTGCTTTCGAATCGCGCAAACCGGCGATCGGCCGCGCCGGATCGAGAATCACCGCAGCGGCCACAACATTGCCGGCCAGCGGCCCGCGCCCCGCTTCATCGACACCGGCGATCAACATCGAAGCCCGCTCCTCATTAGGGCGAGTTTTGATTTAATCGCGCACATATATCTGCCCGCGTATTTCCTGTGAGCTGCTTCGGGAATTCCAAAGGTCAAACCCCTCTCCCGGCCTTCGGCCACCCTCTCCCGCAAGGGGCGAGGGAAACACGCATGTTTGCGCGAAAATGTGCCCATTTAAACAGAAAACGCTCCAAGGTCAATCATACAAACAACCTGTCCTGTGCTTAACTACAAAAAACACAAAGTTTTTTCTCTGCGATCTTTGCGTTCTCTGTGGCTAAGAAACAATCGTTGCGCCGTTTTTTACCAACGCCAGTTCTTCCAACACCGCTGCTGCCGCCCGCGCGCCGGTATCAATCTTTAACATCTGCGCCATTTCGACAAACGCCGCTTCGATTTCCCGCCGCCGCGACCCATCGCGGTACAGTTTCTGCGCCTCATCGGCCAGCGCTTCCGGCGTCGCCGTTTCCTGTATCAACTCCGGCGCGATGAAGCGCTGCGCCAGCACATTGGGCAACCCCACCCACGGCACTTCCAGCATTTGCTTGACGATCCATACCGTGACCGCCGGACCGCGATAAAAAATGATGTGTGGACAACGCGCCAACGCCGCTTCCAGCGTCGCCGTGCCAGACGCCACCAGTCCCACATCGGCAGCCTGCAACACTTCTTCGGCGCGACCGTCGATCAACGTCAGCGGCACATCGGCGCATGTACCTGCCGCTCGCAAGGCTTCGAAATACGCCCGCGCTTCCGGCGATACCATCGGCACCAGAAAACGCGCGTCGGGCAACGCCTGCCGGATTCGTTGCGCCGTCTCCACCAGCAATACCGTGTGGTGCTTCAGTTCCGACATCCGGCTGCCCGGCAACAACGCAAACACCGGCGCTTCGCCCGTGCATTGCAACACCGCCCGCGCCCGCGCTCGCGATCCTTCATCGGCAGCACGCTGCGCCGCCGGATGACCGACATACGTCACGGGAACCCCATGCGCTTCGTACAGCGGCGGCTCGAATGGAAACAGCGCCAGCACCCGATGCACCGATTCGCCGATTTTCGGAATGCGACCGCGCCGCCACGCCCACACCGATGGACTGACGAAATGAATCGTTCGCATTCCCGATTGTTTGAGTGCCCGCTCCATGCCGAGCGTGAAATCCGGCGCGTCGATGCCGACGCACAACGCAACGCCTTCGTCTTGCATTCTCTGAACCAGCGCTTTACGCAACCGCCACAGTCCCGGCAGATGGCGGATCACTTCGACGAGGCCGTGAACCGATAACCGCTCCATCGGAAACCAGCTCTCGGCGCCGAGCGCCTGCATACGCGGCCCGGCGACGCCGACGAAGCGGGCTTCCGGCAAATGCGGACGCAACGCTTCAATCAGCGCCGCACCGAGTTTGTCGCCGGACGCTTCACCGGCAACGAGGCCGATTTTGAGAGGTTGCGCATTTTTCATGGGTGATTGTTAAGTTTTAACCGAAAAGCTTTTTTAACCACGAAAAACACGAAGATCACGAAAAAAATCTTTGTGTTCTGTGCGTTCTTTGCGGTTAATTCCTTTCCGGATTCTGCGCAGCGTGGGTGGCGTTGATTTCTGCATCCCGACCCTCTCCCCTACCCCTCTCCCGCTTGCGGGAGAGGGGAGGACTCTCAGCGCCTTCGCGTGAAGTGGTTTTCTGATTCCTGACCTCTGACAACCCCATCCCCACCTCAACCCTCCCCTTGAAGGGGAGGGCGCTTTTCGTGCCTCTGCGTGTGTGAATACTCCACCGCCTAAAGGCGGTGGCTTCAAGTTACGGCTAAAGCCGGATCAGCCCGCCCATCGGGCGGGCAAGGAGTCGCTCATGTCACATTGAAGTTGTCGTCAGGCTCTG
>JAIRJZ010000033.1 GCA_031260355.1 Burkholderiales bacterium | reverse complement strand
CCAGACTGTGTGGCTACCGCGCTTGTATGCTTCCATCCAACTACTTTACACCAGAACCACTTCCTTCCCAGCCGCCTAAAGGCGGGGGATTTACTGATCCCCTATCGGGGACTTTAAAGCCACAATGCGGTGCTTCGTCGCAGGGTAATCTGCAACAGCAGAAAACGTGGCAGAGAAAACATGTTAGAGTGATTTCTTTGCCGCGTTTTTTCCTGCTCCCCCATGCTGGATGTTTCCGAGCGCACACGCTTTACGATGGCCTGTCAGACCGACAGCGGTCGGGTGCGTGACCATAACGAAGATGTCGTTCTGGTCAATGACCGTATCGGGCTGGCGCTCCTCGCCGACGGGATGGGCGGCTACAATGCCGGAGAAATCGCCGCCCGGATGGCGGTAGATCTTGTTGCCGAGGGCACCGCGCTGGCTTTTGACGCCCAGAACGGCAGCAACCTTTTGGATAAAACCGACCCGGCCACCGGCTTGTCGCAAGCGGCTCTGGTGTTGCGCGCCCAGATTCTGCGCGCCAACAACGCGATTTTCGAATCCGCGATCAAAGACCCCGGATACGAAGGGATGGGGACGACGGTCGTTGGTGTTTTATTGACCGGTCGTCGGCTGGTGGTGGCGCATGTCGGGGATTCACGGTGTTATCGGTTGCGGAACGGCACGCTGATCGCGTTGACGCGGGACCATTCGCTGTTGCAGGAACAAATCGATTGCGGCGAGTGGAAGGAAGAGGATGCCAGAAGCTTTCCTCACAAAAACCTGGTGACGCGGGCGCTCGGCGCCGAGCGCCATGTGCAGGTTGACCTTGCCGAACATCTCGTCGAGCCGGAAGATTTGTACCTTTTGTGTTCGGACGGGTTGACGGACATGATCGACATCCCGCTACTGACGCAACTGCTGCTGAAAAGTAACGGCGATCTGGCGCAAAAGGTGGCGCTGTTGATCCAGACAGCAAATGATTTGGGCGGGCGCGACAACGTTTCCGCCGTTTTGGTCAGCATCGCCGCAGAAACAGTTGTCAAGCCGGCGGTAATTCGTAAACGGAAAGTGGTTTGAAGATAGAGACGGGTTGACGGCAAAGTGATAACGGCCGCTCCGCTTTTTTAATGCAGGGACTGTCTTATGCCTAAATTGCTTCTTTTTTTACAAGACGGCGGCGCTCGTGAAGTGCTGTTCGACAAGGATCGGATCACCATCGGCCGACGCAGCGACAACGATGTCGCCTTGCCCTACCCGGCGGTCAGCGGTCGCCACGCCGTCATCTCGTTCCTGTCAGCGGAAAAATGTTTCGTCGAGGATCTGAAAAGCACCAACGGCACTTTGTTGAACGGCATACCGATTGCCGAGCGGCAGCAGTTGAAAGACCGCGATCAGGTTGACATCGGCGGTCAAAAATTCGTCTTTCTCGAGGGGGCGAAACCTACCGAAGCCCCCCAGGGGAAAGCGGAAAAGAAACCGAAAACCGGCGCCAAAGGCAAGGCCGTGGCCATTGCCGACGACGCCGATACAATGCCGCCCTCCCTGTCGTTGACGGCGGCGCACGAATACCTGAATGCGCCGTCAACGCTTCCCAGCGCACCGGAATCACTGACCGAAGAAGACCTCGATGAAGAAGAGATGATCAGCGGGCTGCACTTCCCGACCATCATCAAGACTTCGTCCGACGACCCGCCGCGTCCGAAGGCCAAAAAGGAACCGGCGCCCTTGCCAGCGCTGGATTCGGATCTGGTGCCACCGGCGGTGCCTGAAGAACTCCCGAGCACCGCGCAGCCACAACCGCTCGAAGAACCGACCTACCGATTGCCGCCGCCGGTGGCCACCCTTACCGCCGTCGCCGGGCCGAACGAACAGCGTCAGTTGCCGCTACGCTACGGCGAGTATGTGCTGGGGCGTCCCGGCTACCAACTGGCGGTGATCCGGGTCAACGAAGAAGGATGTCGCCTGTTGCCGATGGAGGGAGAGCCCCCGATCGACCTGCGCGGGCAACCCATTCCGGCAGAAGGGCTCTTGCTGGCCGACCAGGACACCTTTACCGTTGGCCGTTCGCCGTTGCTGTTTGAATTGAGCAAGCCGCAGGAAATAGCGACCGCCGATCAAGAAAGCTGACCGCAGGGGAGCGCCTCCGCGCCCCCCGTGACACGCCCAGAACAATACGCTATGGGGGGCGCCTGCCTCCCGCCACCGGATCAGCACCGGCTCCTGGTTCTTGCTCTTCTGACCCCTGCCGCCGCCAGCAACATCACCAGCACCGCCAGCGCGCCGCCGCCGGTGACCGGAATCGGGGTGGCAGTGATAGGCGGTTGTTGTTTCTGTGTTATTACCAGCGTGATGGTGTTGCCGCTGTTTGTCAGTTCCAGCGCGTAATCCAAATGAGGCGCCGTGTTTGCCATGACTGAAATCAGTTGCGCCAAATTGACGGTTGCCCCAACCG
This sequence comes from Burkholderiales bacterium, assembly GCA_031260355.1. Lineage (GTDB taxonomy): Bacteria > Pseudomonadota > Gammaproteobacteria > Burkholderiales > Casimicrobiaceae > UBA931. The sequence continues at coordinate 12,825 of JAIRJZ010000033.1, read as the reverse complement.
TCGCAGCGATAAGATCATAATCACCGACCCCCAACCTTCCGACATCTATCTTGAGCGTGGCGTTGTTGGCGAAAATCAGCGTGCCGACGATAACATCTCTGAACACATCCAGGTCCAGTGCCGCGCCGCTGGCGACAGTAAGCGTTACCCCTCGATACAGCGCTTCGGCCGCACCAAATTTCAATGTGCCTGCGTTTACCGTCATTATTGCTGTGGGGGATGTGCTGAAAATCGGTGCCGGCGGGAACAACGAGGGGGGATTGTTATCGCCGGACAGCGTCAGCGTTCCGGTTCCGACCTTCACCAGCGAACCGCCAGATCCTGCCCCACAGGCGCTGGGGAAAAGCTCGCTGTCGATGATGATCCCGCTCACCGTGGTATTGGTATTAAGACTACCGACCGCAAACGTCTTCGAGCCGAGGCAAAAGATCCCGGCGCCCTCGATAGAACCCGCGGTTGTACCGCTTGTCGTTAATTGCGTCAGGCCAACAGCTCCGCGATGATGCGCGCCGCGCCGCCGCTGGAGGCGTCCCAAAACGCTGCTTTGGCGCTGTTGTTGATGGTCATCGCGGCGTTGCCGGCGTTGCTGGAATTGTTGAATTCTATGAGGCCGCCGCCGTTGGCAGTGATGCTCGCCCTGAGCTCTTGACAAAACCATGTCGCCCGGTTCTAATACCAGACTTTTTCCGATTAAATTCAAGGTGTTGTCATGAAACGGACTTACCAGCCTTCCAAGGTCCGCCGTCAGCGGACGCACGGCTTCCGCGCCCGCAACAGTTCGGTCGGCGGCCGCAAGGTGCTTTCGGCCCGTCGCCGCAAAGGCCGTACCCGTCTTTGCGTGTAAAACGGTCGCGTTTGAGGTGTCGTGACCGATGCGCGTTTTCGGCTGTCAGGCCCGCAAGCGTTCGCGCGCGTCTTTAGCGAAGGACGACGGCGCGAAGGGCGTTACGTGCAAATCGTTGTTGCTGAAGCCGTAACACCCGGCGGCGGTCGCGTCGGCATGACGGTGAGCCGCAAAGCATTGTCGCGGGCGGTTGACCGCAACCGCTTCAAACGAAAAATGCGAGAGGCGCTGCGGTCGTTACGCGTTACCGGCGATCCGCTGGCGCACAGCGATCTCGTCATCCGCGTCAAACCGGCGTTGCCGCGGGAAGCGGTCGATACCGCCGCTGCCGAAGCTTTCCGACTGTTGCAACAATGGGTTGGAACGAGCGCCGTTACCAGAACAAAAACCTCGGAAGAATCATGAAGTTTTTGCTCCTGTCGCTGATCACTTTGTATCAATGGTGCCTGCGTCCGTTGCTGGGCGCCGGTCATTGCCGCTTTTACCCCAGTTGCTCCGACTACGCCAAAGAAGCCGTGCAGCGGCACGGCGCCGGACGCGGCGCCTGGCTGGCAATCCGCCGGATCGGATGCTGCCATCCCTACCACCCCGGCGGCCACGACCCGGTGCCGGCCGATGGGCGCCGTCCGCATCGCTGCCGACACGGTGGCGAAGAATTGCCGGAGGGTTCATGACCACAACGCCGCTCCTTTTGCAAATGCCTTGCTCCCGCCCTGAACCCGCGGGGCGCCGCCAATAAGCGATCATTCTTATGGATATTCAACGACTCATGTTGTTCGCGATTTTCGCGTTTTCCGGGCTGTATCTGTGGCAGTTGTGGCAACACGACCAGCAACAGAAACTCGCGCAACCGGTGACGCACGGCGCGGCAATCCCGTCAGCGCCCTCGGCTCCGACCACCCCCACCGATATCCCGACGCCGGACACCACCGCGCTTGCCGCCCCTGCCAACAAACCTGCCGCCGAGAGCGTTCCGGCAACCGCCGCTGCCGATAGCATCACGCCAGCCTTGCCCGCGATAAAGATCACCACCGATCTGTACATCGCCGAGATTGATCCGGTCGGCGGCGCCATCACGCAGATGGCGCTGTTGAAACAACCGGACGCGCTTGACAAAACCAAGCCGTATTACGCGCTGCAAAAAGACGGCGAACGGACTTTCGTCGCACAGGCGGGGCTGACCGGTGAAGGCATGCCCAACCACCGGACGACGTATGAAGTGCTGACGACGCAACGTGAACTCAAGGACGGTGAAAAAAGCTTCGACCTGCGGCTGGGGGCAACCGCCGCCAACGGTGATCGCGTCGAACAAATTCTGACGTTTCATCGCGACAGTTATGTGATCGACGTCACTTTCAAGATCACCAACACCGCAGCGACCGCCGTCACGCCGTATGCCTATTTCCAGTTCACGCGCGACACCAAGGAAGCTGTCAAACGCGGCTCGATGACGCCGAAATCGTACACCGGGCCGGTGATTTTCAACGAGACCGACAAATTCAAGAAGGTTGACTTTGACGAGCTCGACAAGCTCGCTGCCGACCCGTCGCGCAAAGCGCCTTACACCTCGACCAACAACAACGGCTGGGTGGCGATGATCGAGCACTATTTCGTCACCGCCTGGGCGCTGCCCGACCGCAACACCATACAGCGCGAGTTTTACGCGCGCAAGATCGGCGACGGCCTGTATTCGGCGGGAATGCTGCTGCCGGTCGGCAGCATCGCGGCGGGCACCAGCGCCGAAGTCACTGTGCCTATGTACGCCGGGCCACAAGATCAGGATGTACTGAAAGCGCTGGCGAAAGACTTGAACCGTGTCGTCGATTACGGCATGTTCACCGTCCTTGCGGCGCCGATGTTCTGGCTGCTTAATTTTTTCCATAACCTGATCGGCAACTGGGGCTGGTCGATCATCGCGATGACCTTCTTGATCCGGATCGTGTTCTATCCGTTGAACGCCGCCGCCGCCCGTTCGATGGCGAAAATGCGGGTGGTGGCACCGAGACTGAAGGCGCTGCAAGAACAGTTCAAGGACGACAAGCAGCAACTGCAAATCAAGATGATGGAGATGTACCGGCAGGAAAAAATCAATCCGCTCGGCGGTTGTTTACCGATCCTGATTCAGATGCCGTTCTTCATCGCGCTGTACTGGGTGCTGCTGTCGGCGGCCGAACTGCGCTACGCGCCTTGGCTCGGCTGGATCACCGACCTGTCGGCGCCCGACCCGTGGTACATCCTGCCAGTGGTTTACGCGGTTTCCGCGTTCTTGCAAATGAAGCTGTCGCCGATGCCAATCACCGATCCGATGCAGGCGCGAATGATGAAGATGATGCCTGTCGTTTTCTCGATCCTGTTCATCTTCTTCCCGTCCGGGCTGGTGTTGTACTGGCTGGTCAGCAACCTGCTGCAAATCGCACAGCAGTGGCACGTCAACCGGATGCTGGAACGGGAAGCGGCGGCAAAGGCGTAGTTTTCGGGCGTGACCTATGAAAACAAGGGAGGCATGGCCTCCCTTGTTTTTTCATCCCGATGCAGACCGGGATTCCGTGCGCGAGCGATCCGCGTCCCTGCGTATAATGGTCAATCGACACCGAACGCTTGTTCCCGCAATGTCCGAACCGCTCTCCCTCCCCCGCTCCGACACCATCGCCGCCATCACCACGCCGCCGGGGCGCGGCGGCGTCGGCATCGTGCGCGTCTCGGGAAAAAACCTGACGTCGTTGATCGCCGCGATCACCGGCAACAAAACATTGCCGCCGCGGCAGGCGGTATTCACGGCGTTTTACGACGCGCAGCGACGTGTGCTCGACCAAGGGTTGGCGTTGTTTTTCGCCGCGCCGCACTCGTACACCGGCGAAGACGTGCTGGAACTGCACGGACACGGCGGCACCGCCGTGATGCGTACCTTGCTTGAGCGCTGCCTCGAATTGGGCGCCCGACTGGCGCAACCGGGAGAATTCACCCGCCGCGCTTTTCTGAACGACAAACTGGATCTGGCGCAAGCCGAAGCCGTTGCCGACATCATCGATGCGACGACCGGCATGGCGGCGCGCGCCGCAGCGCGCAGTTTGTCCGGCGCGTTTTCCGCCGAAGTGCGGCAGTTGGTCGAGGCTTTGACCGAAACCCGGATGCATGTCGAGGCCAGCCTCGATTTCCCCGAAGAAGAACTCGACAGCGCTCTCGATCCGCAAGTAGCTCCGCGTGTGGTCGCGTTGACGGACAACATCGACGCGCTGATCGGTCGTGCCCGCGCCGGCGCCTTGTTGCGCGAGGGATTGACCGTCGTTTTAATCGGCGCGCCGAATGTCGGTAAATCCAGTCTGCTGAACCGACTGGCGCGCGAAGACGCGGCGATCGTCACGCCGATCGCCGGCACCACCCGCGACACGATCGAGCGGCACATTGCGCTGGGCGGCATTCCGCTGACCATCGTCGATACCGCCGGGCTGCGCGATACCGATGACGCGATTGAGAAAATCGGCATCGCCCGCACCTGGGCAGCCATCGAGCGCGCCGATCTGGCGTTGTTTCTGACCGACGCACAGCATAGCGCGTCCACACTGCCCACCACCGACGCTGAAATTCTGGCGCGATTGCCGGAAACGATGCCGCGCATTCTGGTCTGCAACAAGAGCGATTTGCTGCCGACGCCTGTTGCTATCGCACCGGCGTTGGTGGACACCGTGCGCGCCTTGCGGGCGGTCAGCATTTCGGCAAAAACCGGCGCTGGGCTCGACGCGCTGGAAGACGCGGTGCTCGCCGCCGTCGGCGTCGCGCATCTGACCGAAGACACGTTTCTTGCCCGCGCCCGTCATCTGGAAGCCTTGCAACAAGCGCGTCATGCGTTGCACAACGCCTCACAGGAGTTGGCAACGGCATTCCCGGCGCTGGAATTGGCCGCCGAACAATTGCGGCTGGCGCAGGAAGCGTTGGCGTCCATTACCGGTGCATTCAGCGCCGATGATCTGCTCGGCATCATTTTCAGTCGGTTCTGTATCGGCAAATAACCGAGTCATACTCTCGGACGCTCCAAATCACTGCTTGACCGTCGCCTCTGTGCGACGAAAGGGTTGCTTCAGGTTGCCTTCGGTTGCTTTGGCGCGCATGCGAAGAAGCCTCTCGTTTTCCGGGAAGAAGCCGCGCTTCATGTAGAATAACGAGCAACCTTTCTGATAACTTTTATGATCGCTTCGTCGCTCCAGGTTAGCATCGTCACCTACCGCCCCGATGAAGATGCGCTGATTCGTTGTCTGTACGCGCTGTCTGAGGCCATCGATTTCGCGCGGAGCGCCGGCGTGCTGCAAACCGTCAACGTGGCGTTGATCGACAACAGCGAAAGTCAGCAAGTGGTTGAGCGGCTGGTCGAGCTCGGCGATCTTTTCTTCCGCGAACCCATCCAGGTTTCCTACCTGCACGGCCACGCCAACATCGGTTTTGGCGCCGCGCACAATCTGACGCTGCACGGCAGCGGCGCCGATTATCATCTGGTACTGAGCATCGATGCCGAACTGGCGCAAACGGCGCTGGCCGAAGGTGTGCGCTGGATGAACGATCACGACGAAGTCGGAGCCGCCGCGCCGTCGCTGTTTGCGCCGGACGGCAGCCGCTTGTACCCCTGCCGGCGGTTTCCGTCAGCGCTCGATTTGTTTCTGACCAGCTTGGCGCCGGTATGGCTGCGTAATTTTTTCGAGCACCGAATCAAGCGCTATGAAATGCGCGCCGAAACCGATTCGCACCAGCCGTTTTTCGACATCCCCTGTTTTTCGCGGGTATGCGTTCTGGCGCGTCGCCGGGTCACCGATCAGAGCAGCGGTTTCGATCCGGTGTTTTTTCTTTATTTTGAAATGTACGACTGGATTTTGCGTCTCGGCCTGATCGCCCGCACCGCCTACATTCCGACCATGCGCGTCGTTTATTATGGCAGCGTTGTTTCCGGCACCCCTCGCGTCAAGCACAAAAAAGTGTTTTGCAAAAGCGCCTTCCGTTTTTATCGGAAGCATGGGTGGAAATGGGGTTGACGCGCCGTCTTGTGGAGCGCTTTGATGTACACCACGCTGATCACCGTTTCGCAATGTGCCGCCCATCTCGATGATCCCGACTGGTTGATCCTCGACGTGCGGCATGATCTCGCCGATCCGCCGTGGGGTCGTCGCGTTTACGAAGAAGCCCATATCCCGCGCGCGCTTTTCGTGTCGCTCGACGATGATTTGTCGGCATTGCCCAACGGCAAGAACGGTCGTCATCCTCTGCCGCCACCGGCGCAATGCACCGAACGTCTGGCGCACCTCGGTGTGACGCCGGGAAAACAAATCGTCGCCTACGATCAAGGTTCGGGCATGTTTGCCGCACGGCTGTGGTGGATGCTGCGCTGGCTGGGGCTTGAGGACTGTGCCGTGCTCGACGGCGGCTGGGCGCAATGGCAAGCCGCAAAACAGCCCGTGTCCGCCGCCCAGGAAAAACCGTGCCCGGCGCCTTTCGTACCGCTACCGCAAAACCTCACGGTGGATGTCGGCGCGGTTCTGGCCAGCCTGTCATCGCCAACCATGACCTTGATCGACGCGCGCCCTGCTTCGCGTTTTCGCGGCGAAAACGAAACGCTCGATCCGGTCGGCGGTCACATTCCCGGTGCGTTGAACCGCCCTTTTACCGAAAATCTGAACAGCGACGGAACATTCAAGCCCCCCGCGCAGTTGCGCGCCGAGTTCACGTCCCTGCTTAACGGCACGCCCGCTTCGCAGATCGTCCATCAATGCGGTAGCGGCGTGACTGCCTGTCACAACATGCTGGCCATGGAAATCGCCGGCTTTCCCGGCTCCCGCCTTTACCCCGGTTCATGGAGTGAGTGGTGCAGCGATCCGGCGCGTCCTATCGCGCGCGGATAAGTGGTCGCAGCGAGATGCAAAAACGGACGCCGAAGCGTCCGTTTTGTTGGTTACGCGTCGATTAACGCCACGCCGCCGCACCAACTCCAAGTCCCGCGCCGATAGCGCCCATCACCACACTGACGACGATGCCGACCACGATCATGCAGACGAAAACGGTGATATTGAAACCGATTTTTTTCTCCTCCGGCACTTTCATCAGCTTCGGCAAACCCAGCCAGTAAAGCACCAGCGAATAAATGGCGGCCAACAATACGAGAACGCCCAGCGCCGGAACAATCGTGAGAATCGAGGCGACCCATACCGCCGTAGCGCCGTAAACGGCGACCTTGAACGCCTGCACCAGATTGGCCTGACCATCGAACTTCGGCGCCAGCGCGTTAATGACCAACGCGAAAACGTAAAGCATGGCAAGTCCGATAACGTACATGACGATCGCCATGACCAGTCCGGCAACGATCGGGGTTCTGAACGTCATCCCCAGCACCGTCATCCCGACGAGCGAATTGCCAATGAACCCGGCAACTGCCGGGATAAGCGCCAGAATAACGGCGTAATTGGTATAAAGGCTGTTGATGGTGGCTTCTTCACCGTCAATCACTGCCCATTCGCGAATCGGTGACAACAGAATATTTTTAACCCGTGCAACAATATTCACAAGCGCCTCCTTGAAAAATTTTTAGGAACCGGAATATCACGCTCGCGGTCTGTCGCCGTGCCTGACAGGGCGATGAGCCACAAACAGACATTCAGGATGGTTGTTGTTCCTTCAGACCCTTTCGTTGAAACCATCTGGAATATACACCCAAACCCGTGTTGCCGCTACGGCTAATATCATCATTGTTTCTCGTTCGTGCCGGTGTTGTGTTTTAGGTCAAGATTCCTTGCGTTCGTCCTCCGGTTTCGCGTCGGCCTTTTCCTTTAGCGTATGAATCAACGCCGCCTGTAGTCGGGCATGCATTTTCAAGAACCGGCCACGCAACAACCAGCCCAGGAAAACGACGGACGACAGCATCAGAACAAGTTGTCCTATCGGCGGCAAAAATCCTACGCTCAGAATCACGATCAACAGCAGAAAACCGATCAGCGTCATCGACGGAATCAACTCGGCGATGATGCGGCGCACCGGCTCGGCATAACGACCGGCGACGGCCGGCGACACGCTTAACTCCGCCAGCGCCATGCTCAAAGCCTTCAATTTTCCGTAAGCCGCCAGCAGGCATGGCAACGACAACAAAACGGCCAGCGCCCATGCCCCCAGAGCGCTCAGGCGCGCAGGCAGACCCCAGGTTTCGAGCGTGTCGGTGATCGCGGGCGCGAAGTAGCGGCCGCCCATGAAAATGGCCGTGACGAGCGCCAGATTGACGATGATCTGCAATACGATCCGGCGAATGATGGCCGCCTTCTGGGCGCGATCTCCCTGCGGTTGAATGCTTTGCAACCAGGTGGAGTAGAGTTGGCTGACGTAAACCACTCGCGCCGGCATCACCTCCGACAACTTGCGGGTCAGCGGATCAGCCCATTGGATCAGGTACGGCGTCAGCAACGATGTGACCGCCGACACCGCCACGGCAATCGGATAAAGAAACTCGCCGGTCACTTTCAGCGATTGACCGAGTGCCGCAATGATGAACGAAAACTCGCCGATTTGCGACAACCCCATGCCGACACGCATCGAGGTGCGGCCGCTGTTACCGGCAATGAACGCCGCGGCGCCGCAGGCAAACAGCTTGCCGAACACGACGACCGCGGTAATCAGCGCGATCGGCCAGGCGTAAGCGAGCAGGACGCGAGGATCGAACAACAGCCCGATGGCCACGAAAAAGATGGCGCTGAACATGTTGCGGATCGGATCGATAATCCGTTCGATCGCATGAATGTGGCGCGACTCCGCCATGATCGCCCCGATCACGAAAGCGCCGAGCGCCACGCTGTATCCGAGCTTGATCACAATCAGACAGAAACCAAAGCACAGCGCCAGCACCGTGATCAACAGCATTTCATCGCTCTTGAAGCGGGTGACGTAATTCAACAGCCGCGGCACGATCAGGATGCCCAGCACCAGCGCCGCCACCATGAACAGCGTCAGTTTGCCCAGCGTACCGAGCACCGCGGCGGTGCCGACTTCGCCGGAGATGGCGATCGACGACAACAAGGCGATCATGCCGATGGCCAGAATGTCGTCGAAGATCAAAATGCCGAAGATCAGTTGCGCGAAGCGTTCGTGCTTCATCTTCAAGTCGTTGAGCACCTTGATGATGATGGTGGTCGATGACACCGACAGCATGGCGCCGAGGAAAATGCCGTTCATCACCCCCCAGCCGAAATACATCGCGATCGAATAGCCCGCCCACATCATCAGCGCGATTTCAGCCAGCGCCCCGAACAATGCCGTCAAACCGACGCTGGCCAGTTTTTTCAGCGTGAACTCCAGGCCCAGCGTGAATAACAGAAAAATGATGCCGAGTTCGGCCAGCGTGTCGATCGTTTCTTTGTCGTGGATCAACTGGAACGGCGGCGTGTAGGGGCCGATGATCACTCCGGCCAGAATGTAGCCCAACACAACCGGCTGCTTGAAACGATGACACAGCAACGTCACCACGCCAGCGATCAGCATCACGATGGCAAGGTCTTGAACAAAGCCGATGGCGTGCATGTGATACGTTTTTTTCAGTGAAATCGGTGATGCCGGAATAACGGCTTATTCTTTGCAAGCGGTTTTCAACCGTAACCCGCGCGGCTGAAAATGCTTTTTTACCCGCTTTTTAAATAACATATTCTCTGGTGAGACACCAGCCCCTTGCGAAAGTTTTGTGGCGTCATCCGATAAAAAAAGCGCGCCCACAGGCGCGCTTTCCGGTCTTCTCTCCGCTCCCCCGATCAGGGATCCGCATACACGGTGACCGTCGCGGTCGCGAAACCGCCATACCCGTCGGTGATCGTGTACTGGAACGAATCATAACCAATGTAGCCATCGTAAGCGCGATAGGTCAGGATCTCCCCGTTCTGCGTCACCGTGCCGTAGCGCGGCTGGGTGAACGAGACGATCATGAGCTTGTCGCCGTCCGGATCATGGTCGTTGGCAAGCACATTGACGCTCACCGGCTGGTTGTACCCGGCAATGGCGAAGTCGTTCACGGCGACCGGCGGTTGATTTTCCACGATTCTTTCGCCTTCGCTGACCGTCGTCGTTTTCTCCTGTGTCCGGTAAACGTCAACCGCTTGCTTGTAGTCCGCCGGACTGCGTAGCGCCCGCTTCGCCCATGCCGGTTCGGCAGCGATTTCTTCGCGTCGCCATTCAATCTGCGGCTCGGCAGCGGCAGACGCGACGACCGGCGGCGGCGTGGCGCTTGCGGCAGCCTCGGTCACCGACTTGTCTTCGAACGTGAGGTACTCGATATCGACGCGGCGGTTCTTCGGCCTTCCTTCTTTGTCGTTCGGATAACGCGGCTCGTGCAAACCCTTGCCTTCGGCAAGCATTTTGTCGGCGGCGATTCCCTTGCTCACCAGATACCGGAAAACAGACTCGGCGCGGCGCTCGGAAAGTTTCTGGTTGTAGGCCGCCGTGCCCAGATTGCAGGTATGCCCGGTAATGTAGATATTTCCCTCGATGTCGCTCGCTTGGAGACGCCTCGCCACGGTGTCCAGCGCGCGGCTCGCTTCCGGTTGCAGTTGGGCGCTGTCAAGCTTGAAGAACACGTCCGACGCGGCCGTTGCCATCGTCTTGACGATGTGTTTTTTCGCTTCCGGCTGCGCCGTTGCCGCCGTTGTAGCGCCCGTCGTTGCCGCTGTTGTTACCATACCCGCCGCCGGAGCTTCGACCTGCACGTCGCGGTACTGTTTGGTCGGCCGGTAAAGCGGTCCGCCGAGCGAAAAACGGTACATCAGCATGATGCGCTGGTCGTTCTTGTCAACCTCGTAATCGCCGCGCTTGTGATAAACCTCGCCGACCAGCGCAACGCTGTGCGGCGTGCCGACGAAAAACTTTTCTATGCCCAACGTGCCGGTGATCTGACTGGTGGATTGTTTTCCCCATTCGTAGTCAACACCGCCGAACCAACGCAGCGCCCAGCTATCGTAGAAGCGGCCGGCACGAGCGCCGATGCCCCAGTCGTAAGCGCGTTCAAACGTTCTGGTGAGTGTCGTCGTCGTGATGTCTTGCGACCAGTTGTGATTGTTCTCGACGCCGGTTACTGTTTGCGTCCACGAAAAAAAATCTTCGCCGACTTGCCGGCGTCCGGTAATTCCGGCCGAACCGTACAACGAGCCATTCCAGCGTTCGCTCTCCAGACCGACGCCCAGCGTTACTTTGCGATCATGGTCGTAGTTCTGGTCGATCGCAGTGAAAAGTTTACGTACCGCCGCTTCCTTGTCGTCGGCAGGCTGCCAGTGGAACGACAAGCGGGCGCCGCCCGCCGAGCGGGTCGTTGCGTAACCGTCGGCGATCCATGCCGTATTGTCGGTTTCACGGAACACATACAACAACTCGCCGCGCCACATGTTCTGCGTCTGATAGCCGACGCCGACCCGGAACGGGGCGCCGAGATAACTCAGTTCTCCTTGCGAAGCATCGGGCTTCGCGGCTTCCGGCTGCGGCTGCGCAAAAACGGCAGGCGCGCACAACACGGCAATAGTCAACGCCAGCCAGCGGCGTTGGAAGGGGATTGAAACAGGCATAACAGCTCCCTTGATATTTTATGTGAAATAACCGGAATCATTGTCGCCCAGCGGAAGCGCAAAAGCTACGCGCGCAGCATATCCCCTGATGCCCCTTTTCCGATTGTGGCGCATTCACAACGATTTATTTCGTGACTGTGAAAAACGCGGGGGGCGCTTTTGTCGCTCGCAACAAAGGGCAGGAGAAGACCGCCCGTTACGCCGCCTCGCCGAATCGCGTTATCAAAGAGCGCCTCTCGCCGCTATAATGGGTCGCCTCTTTCTCATCGCTTTTTTCCCCATGCAGCTACGCCTGCTGTTTTCCGATTCGCACGATCCGTTATTCAATCTGGCCGTGGAAGATTGCATTTTCCGGCAAATGCCTGCCGACAGCGCCGTGCTGTTTCTCTGGCGCAACGACCATACCGTTGTGATCGGCCGCGCGCAAAACCCGTGGAAAGAATGCAATACGCAGCGCATGACGGAAGACGGCGTCACGCTGGCGCGGCGACAGAGCGGCGGCGGCGCGGTATTTCACGATCTCGGCAACACCTGTTTTACTTTCATGGCCGGCAAGCCGGGCTACGACAAAGCGGTATCGACACAGATTTTATTGAATGCGCTGCACACGCTCGGCATTGCCGCCGAGGCCTCGGGGAGAAACGATCTCGTCGTTCAGGTCGCCGACGGTCCGCGCAAAATTTCCGGCTCGGCATACCGCGAAACGCTCGACCGCGGCTTTCATCACGGCACCATGCTGTTGAACACCAACCTGACCCGCCTCGCTGATTATTTGAATCCCGACCCGAAAAAACTTCAGGCGAAAGGCGTCGCCTCGATCCGCTCACGCGTCGCCAATCTTTCCGAATTCAAACCGGACATTGATCACGCGCAACTGTGCACAGCGCTGACGCAGGCTTTTTTCGCGCATTACGGCAGCGAAACCACTGCCGAACACATTTCTCCCGAGGCGTTTCCCGATCTGCCCGGCTTTGCCGAGCAGTACGCCAAGCAAAAAAGCTGGGGGTGGAATTTCGGGCGTACGCCCGACTTCATGCACACGCTCGACACCCGCTTCGCCTGGGGCGGCGTCGAGCTGCATTTCGATGTCGAAAACGGCGTGATCAGTCGCGCCCGCCTTTTCACCGACAGCCTGAATCCGGCGGCGCTTGAAGCGTTTGCCGCGCAATTACCGGGAACGCTTTACCAGCCGCAGGCGCTGCAAGCGTTTCTGAATGCGTGGCTCGCGCAATATCTCGAAGCGCCTGAATTGCAAGCGTTTGGGGACTGGCTGATATCGGAAGTTTGTTAGCGTGCGCCAAGCGTGTGAATACTCCACCGCCTAAAGGCGGTGGCTTCAAGTTACGGCTAAAGCCGGATCAGCCCGCCCATCGGGCGGGCAAGGAGTCGCTCATGTCACATTGAAGTTGTCGTCAGGCTCTG
>JAIRJZ010000001.1 GCA_031260355.1 Burkholderiales bacterium | reverse complement strand
CCTGGGTTGAAATGCACAACGTGCCACGGTCGTCTTCCGGCAGGTAAACCGCTTCAACGGCGTTTTCCGCCCCCGCTTCGAACAGCCACTTGCGGGTGCCGTCGCTTGCCACCGTATCGCGCAGCACGCGCGGCGCCCGTATCTCGGCGACCGCAGCGAGCTTCTCGCGCGCGGCCTTCGAGAGATCGCTCATCTGAGCGATGTCGTCGCAAAAACGTTGATGCAGCCACGGCAACACCTGCCGAGCCCGGAACGGTTTTTCGCCCATGTTGACGAAGAACGCTACGAGTGCAGCGGGATCGTAATCCAGCAGGTTGACGCGGGAAGGGTTGTCCATGGCGGCGGAAGAACTATCGGCTGTGGATCGCCAGCGCCGGGAAAAAGTAAGCGATTTCCACGGCGGCGGTTTCCGGCGCGTCGGAACCATGCACAGCGTTGGCGTCGATCGACTGGGCGAAGTCGGCGCGGATGGTGCCGGGGTCGGCCTTTTTCGGATCGGTCGCACCCATCAGCGCGCGGTTTTTCGCAATCGCATCGGTTCCTTCGAGAACCTGGATCATTACCGGGCCGGAGATCATGAATTCGACCAGATCCTTGAAGAAGGGACGTTCACGGTGTACCGCGTAAAAGCCCTCGGCTTCGGCGCGCGACAACTGGCGCATCTGCGCCGCGACGATTTTCAGTCCGGCGTCTTCAAAGCGGGTGTAGATTTTTCCGATGACGTTCTGGGCGACGGCGTCGGGCTTGATAATGGAAAGGGTGCGTTGTGAGGTCATAGCGTTCTCAAGTAAGCTGAATGAAATCAAAGGGTTTTCTAAACTATTCATTATAGCATGCCGTGCTTTTCCGGGGATGCCGGAGAAGGAATTTTACGCCGGGATACGCCTCCGGTGAAAAGCTGAGATGGGGTGCCCGGGATTTGGTATATTTCTCTTTCATCGCACCCATCAGCGGCTTGACGCTTCAATCATGTCACTTGTGCTCTCGTTTTCGTCGTTTTGCCGTCGTTACCGCATCTTCGGCTTTACGGGCTTTCTGCTGCGGCGGATGCTCGAACTGCGGATGACGCAGGCCGCCGCCAGCTTGACCTTTGCCACGCTGCTGGCGCTCGTCCCGTTGTTTACCGTCGCGCTGATCGTCTTGTCGGCTTTTCCGGTGTTCGGCGAATTTGCCGACCGCTTCAAGTTGCTGGCGCTGGGAACGCTGGTGCCCGAGTACGCGACCAGAGTCGGCGATTACATTGAGGCATTCCTCCGCAACGTCAGCAACCTGACCGCCGCCGGCGTGATTTTGCTCGCTATCGCCGCTTTCATGTTGTTGTACACGATAGAGAGCGCCTTCAACGACATCTGGGCGACACGCAACCGCCGCAATTTCGTGCAACAGTTGCTGGTTTACTGGATGATCCTGACGCTAGGACCGTTGTTGATCGGTGCTGGTTTCAGTCTGTGGCGATGGCTGTACCGCCATCTCGGCGTTTCTGCCGATGGTTCGATGTTGGCATCGCTGGTTCATTTTTCAAGCGGCTGGGTCACGACAGCGGCTTTGCTGTGGCTCGTCTATCGCGTCGTGCCGAACCGCCATGTGTCTTGGCGACACGCGCTGGTCGGCGCGGCGTTCGCAGCACTGCTGATCGAAGGCGGCCGCTACGCCTTCAGCTACTACGTCGGAAAAGTCACTTCCTACCAACTCGTCTATGGCGCTTTTGCCAGCTTGCCGATTTTCTTGTTGTGGTTGTACTGCCTATGGCTGGTCGTTCTGGCCGGTGCCATTGTTACGGCGTCACTGTCGTACTGGCGCGGCGCGGCCTGGCAGCGCCCCAGCGATTTTCGCCGCCATTTTCAGGACGCGGTGGAAATTCTTCTGCAACTTCACGAAGCGCAGCACGAGGGCAGGGCGCTGCAACTCGTCCATTTTCGCAAACAAATCAACGCTGGTGACGACCAGATCGGTTTTCTGCTCGATACGCTGACCCATAAAAAAATGATCCACCGAGGTCGCGACGGCTGGGTCTTGCAGCGCAGCGCCGAGGCGCTGCGGCTGGACGAAGTGATGCGACTGTTTATCGACGAGCAACCCTCGGAACCGGAAGAGGTGGTCGAAATCGAACTACAAGGATTGCTGCGTCCCATTTTTGAAAAACTCAACATCTCGCTGGACGAATTGGCGAAGCGCGTCAGAGCGCGGAAAACGCAAGCGCCTTGAATATTTCGTTAAAACAAAAGATGGCGCGCATGTAAAGACATCAGGTTAGTTTGCAGAGGACAGGGCAACGAAGGGAATTGTTATGAATGACTTTATTCCTAAACATGAAGCTGAACCAACAGGCGTCAAAAAAGGAAAAAAACATTTTCTTAAGGTTGTTTTTATTAGCGGTGCGGTGGCTTTACCGATTTTCTTCTTCCTGTTTTTTCTTACAGGGGAGACATTAGTTTTTTGTTTAATACCTATAGTTATCGGCGGCGTTTATTGTGCCTCTCTTTTAGACGGTTTTCCTGGGTGTTGGTGAACCAGTACCGTAGGCTAATAGGATAAAACGATAAAACGAAGCAGGTCCCAGCTTCAAGCTTCTGAGCAACCGTTTACTTCAACAAAATACACTGCTTGCGGATCGCTTCTTTCAACCGATCACGCCCGGCTAAGGACTCCGGCCCGTGCAGACGCGCCAATGATTGTTTCGACCAAGTGGTGCCTGTTTCCCGATAGGCGCGGTAAACCGCAGCCATGATTTCATCGTAGTCGGCAATCGCTTGTTGCGTGTCGTCGCTCGAGTATTGCTCGCGATGCAGGGCAGCGCGCTGCGGCAAGCGCGGCTTGACCCGCGCCGGATGCTCGGGATCGGGATAACCGACGGAAAGCCCGAACACCGGAAAAACATGCGGCGGCAGGTTTAACTCACGAACGACCTCTTCGGGCTGGTTGCGGATAGCGCCAGCGTAGACGGTACCGAGGCTCATCGACTCGGCGGCGGTGACGACATTCTGCGCCGCGAGCGCCGCGTCGATGGCCGCCATCAGAAAGGTGTCGAAATAATCGGCGCCGGCCAGCGGCGCTTGTTGAGTCGTTGCCGCTTCTTGAAGCATCGCCATGTCGGCCAAAAAGACGAGAAACAGCGGTGCCTGTTTGATGTGACGCTGTTGGCCGGCATAATCCGCCAGCCGTGTTTTGCGCGCACTGTCCTCGACGGCAACGACGCTCCATATTTGCAGGTTGGAGGAGGAGGGCGCCGATTGCGCGGCGGCGATCAGCAATTCCAGCATGCCCGCCGGCAATGGCGTTTCCAGGAACGAGCGCACCGAACGATGTGCCAGAAGCGTTTCCATGGTTTCGTTGAGCGCCGGAAAAGCGGCTTCGACCGTCTGGCCGTAGCGTGCCTCTATCGGAGACAAAGGAGGATGTGTGGGAGAGCAATTTTTCATGTGGACAAGGGGAAAAATGGCAGAGCAGGTCAGGGGAAAGCCGTTTCCGTTGCGACGATTCGCAACAGAGGTTGATAGCGGACGCCTCGCGGCGTACTTTGCGACCACACTAACGCTACCGTATCGGCAAACCAGCGCACTGGTGATAGCTCACCCCAATCCGGAGTTGGCCCGGAACATTTGCGTTTCAGTGTAACATGCGCGCGAAAAGGGCGCGGTTCCGGGGAAAAACCGCACGGTTGCAACAGCGTCTGGATACCTTCGACCAGCGCCACCAAAGCGGTTGGTGTTTCTTTCGGGCCTGCCCACAGAATGCGCGGCTCCCGCCAGAAGCCCATGTGGTCGATATCCAGCGCGACCGGCGCAAACTTTAATTTTAGAAGTGCACGCCGGTAACAGGCTTCTTGCGCCGCGTTGCTGTTTCCAATAAACACTAGCGTCAAGTGCAGGTTTTCTGGTGGCACGGAAGTCCCGTGAAGCTCGCCCGGGATCAGTGCCGCCAACTCGAGGGTCGGCAGGGATTCATGTAAAAAACAGCAGAAAATGCCTTAATCGTTTGTTTTAACAGGAATAATTGGAGCATTAAAGTCTAGCGGCGCTATTTCCCGCCGGAAGTCCAGCGTATAGTCACCAAACCGATTAATTGCCTCCAGCCGGTAAGGTTTGACGCCTGCCAACATCTCCGGCGTTATTTCGATCCCCTCTGCTCCCATCTGCGTCAGTACCCGAGTCATCTGAACCACATTATGCAGGATCACCATGTTGGCCACCAGATGGTTGTACTTGATGAGCTTACGTTGCTCGTGCCGCAGGTTCTCGGCGATGATCCCTTCCCCGCCGAAAAACAGTAGCTTGGCGAAGCGGTGGAACTGCTCGGTCTTGTTGGTCTCAGCATGAATGACTTTTCGCAATTCCACATCGCTGATGTACCGAAGCAGAAACATAGTGCGGATTACTTTGCCTAATTCGCGGAACGCGAAATAGACTTTGTTCCGGCGGTTATGGGAACCAAGTCGTCGCAAAATAGTCGATGCAGAGATCTTGCCCAACTTGATCGATACGGCAACCCGCAACATGTCCGGCAGATGGGTTTCGATGAGCTTCCAGTCGATGACGCTGCTGAACAAGTCGTTGAGACTCTTGTAGATCGTACGCCTATCCGGGCGAAAGAATTCCAAGTCCTTGATGCCCCGAATCCGCGGCATCAGTTGGATGCCCAGCAGGTAAGCCAGCGCGAATATGGGGTAGCTCTGCGATTGCGTATCGCCGTGCAAGGTGTCGGGCTGGATGTCTGACTCATTCGACATTAGCCCGTCCAGGATGTAGATACCTTCGTAGGTGCCGCACGAAATGAAGCGGCTGAATAACGCAATCAGCTTGTCGGACACGTAGTAATAGCCGAGGCCGCCGTAGCCTCCGTAGCGGATATGGTACTCAGACAGGAGGTTTTGCTCGTAGAGGTTCCACTTCGTGCCGTCGACCGAGGCTCGCTTGCCCGTTCCCCAATACCCAGGCAGTTCGAACTTATTATAGTAATTGATGACCTTGACGATTGCCTTGTCGAGCAGATCCTCGCTGACGTACTTGAGGTTTAGCCAGGAAATCTGGCGGCGACTGAGCCCTTTGATGGATTTTGCAGTCTGGGTTGGACCGAGATTGCACCCGTAGCAAAAAAGTGTTGTGATGACACGCATACGCAGATCTTCGACGCGGCTTTCTGTTCCGGCCAGTGGACGAAAAAGCCTGTGCAGGTCGAGCCAACGCTCAGCATCAATCAGAACATCGACGATGCTTACCGCCTCCATCTGTGTCGTAATCTCTCTGTCCAGCCATTGCATGATATTGGAAGGCTTGGTCGTTGCGGGTTTTCTGAGAATCAGCCGCCCATCAACAAATTCGGCGTGAGCATTCCCGGGGAAGTCCTCATCGGCCTCCTTTGTGAGCGCAATCATTTCAGTGCGCAAATCCACCACGAATTTTGAAGGCTCGATCTCGATGTCGGTGACGACGCCGTACTCGACAATTTCCGCCGCGAGCGTAGTGTCATCGACTAGTTGTTCTCTATAGTCATCGTACCGCTCACCGTGCCTCACAAATAAGTCGCCTGATTTCAGCTGTTCCTTGATCTCGTAGAGAATCGCCAACTCAAGGTACCGGCGATTTGCCCACTCCGCCTTGCCACGTCCAGATGCTTTTACAAGAACCAACTTTCGCCATTGGATCGACAGCCACCCGAAGTCGCGTTCCTCATCGAGATCCAGGGTAGCCAGAGATACAAGTTCGCTGCGGCTCGTTCTCAGTTCCTCAAGAGCAGCGATTAGGCGTTCGATGACGCGATCTTCGGTGCTGGCCCGCGGCGACACGATCTGGATGCAGTTCAATAGCTGCGCACGGATTGCAGCATAGGGTTTGACCAGAAAAGGCAGATGGTTGCGGCCGGCATAGGCCAAATGCTCTTCACATTCAGCCAGCAAGACCTCGATGTCGCTGATAAACGTGGTACCTATCGCATCGACTCGTTGTTTAGGGGTGCCATCAAGCTGATAGGCTACAAGGATGTCTTTCAACTGGTTCACCAGCATATCAGTGCGCAGGGTGCGCTCTTGCTGAAATGTGAGCAGCTTTTGCCTAGCCGAGTTTTCCAAGTTTTGCAGCAAGCGTATGTAGATGTCGGTAGCGTCGTCTAAAGTCTGAGCGAATTGAGAGCGGATGAAGACTACTGCCAGCGCGTAGCGTTTCTGTGGCTTGAGTTCTGCCATCTCTCCAGCGTCGAGCGCCCGAGCAAGTAAGCGCATCTGGCGTAGTTTGGGCACCGGGATGTCAGGCTTTGGCATCTGCTCGACCAGGTGCTCTAACAGCCGGATGTGCTGAAGGAATTCGCGGGTTTCCTTGTTGGTTGGCTTCTTCGGTTCACGCTTCAATGCTTGCCACCCCGAATAGCGCAGCCCCTCCTCAGGGCGTAGCAGATCGTCGATGAGCCGCTTGGCCTGAGGTGTCAATTGCCGAGCCAACTCACCGAAATAGCGGTCATTGACCGCTTCACGCGCCCTCATGGCCAACCGATCGAGGGTCGAAAACGCCGGAAGTTCGTACCGGTGGCGTACCAATTCCTCGAGCATGACGTTGATGATATCGGCGATGACGTGTCGACTTTCAGCGGCTTTGTCCGCAATATGTCCAAGCCAGGCGTTGCCCATTTCATCTAGCGGGCGGACGTCGAGATAGCGGCGCAAGGCCGTTATGACATGCGGGCGCGTACCAGAAACGTCGAAGCGCTTCAGATCCGCAAGCGTCAGCGGTCGATGAAACCTGATGCTGGCAGCGATATGGTTGCGGATCGTCTCAGGCGCATCGGTGAGTTGCGTGAAGTAGCCTAGACGTTGAAACAGTTTGAGGTGCATCAGGATAGCCACGCGGTTCAGGGAACGCCTGGCCAGAGTGTTGATAAACGCGAGTTCCCTGCGGGTCGGCGTATAGATTTCGTCGAGTTCCCGAACTGTCGGATCTGCCTTCAGCCGCGGATAGGCCGTTTCATGTGGACTGGTCACCGTTAGTCCTCGTGTGGATGGTGATGAGGTTTGGGGTTACTCCCAAGAGGAACTGGTCGAGGGTTCGCCGATGCGAACTTCCAGAAAACAATGGTTGTTTTCAGCAACGCGGTGCATGTCATCGAGTAGCGCGTAAACGGTGTCATCCAGGATTTCACGGGAAGGGCAAGGAATCGAAAGCTCATAATTGGTACCGGTCTTATCCAGACGCTGCATGGCGTAACGGGCAAGACACGTCTGCTCAATCAAGCGCTGAGCGCGTGCAAGCCCACGGACAGCCGTGCTGAAGCGTTCCAGCGTCAAAGAGACGCGAACGACTGCGGCAGGGGCAGCCGTTGGAACTGATGTGGCTTCAGTAACCGGTTCGAGTACTGACGCAGAGACTGTCGCAGGAAGCCCCTTCTCGAAACGCTCTCTCAGGCTCGCGTTATTGACGTCTAGGTAACGCATCGTTGACTTGATGTCCTTCCATCCAACGTACTCCATGAGTTCCTTCAAATCCCAGCCATTGGCGTTCGCCCAACCGGCAAAACCGCGTCGTAGGGAATGGCTACTGTACTCCCCGGATTCGGCAACGCCGGCGGATGCAAAAATGTGACGCAACAGCGGGATAACGCTGCTGATCGCCAAGCCATCGTCAGCGATTTTTCCCCACCGACGAATACCGCGGAAGACCGGCCCCGCCTTCAGCTCCGATTCGGTGAGCCACGCTTCGTAGGCCGACACCGGGCACAGGCGCGACAAAGCCGGGCATTGGAAACTGCGCCCTTCAGCCTGACGATCCCCCTTGCTGCGCGCGATGTAACAGGTCATACCTTCACCGGGCATTACTTCGATGTGCTCAATGCGCAAATGCACGATTTCATCGGCGCGAAACCCCCGCCAGAACCCGAGCAGCAGCAAGGCACGATCCCGTGTATGGCGCAGACAACTGATATGGTCGTCTCGGTTTTTTGCCAGTTCCACAGCCCGATCAAGCCAATCACTGACCTGCTGCAATCTATCCAATTGCAGCGGTCGCGCCCGCTTTTCTTGCGCCGGATGCAGCGTGCGAATGCCCTTGAGAACTTGGCGGACGACCGGAAACTTCGTGGGATCGGGAAACCCGTGATCGCTGTGCCATCGCGAGAGCGCCGCCAGCCGCTGCCGCAGGGTGTTCATGGAGAGTTTCCCTCCATGGTCTGCAAGATACCGCGCTACCGATTCGCCCGTGGCAGGTAACAACCCTTGCCATTCGATTTCGAAATGCCGCAACGCTGACGCGTAGCTCCGGCGTGTGTTCTCACACTCTGCAGCCTCAATGTACTCGTTGAGTCGGCTCATGGCTTGAGGGGCAAAAGATTCGCAGCATCTTACCCCAAGTTCGCATCAGCGTACTCGGTCACATCCACATTGGCGGAACTACCGATTTTTCCTGGACGAAAGGGTTGTTTGATAACTAAAGAACCAGCGCAAAACTGGCCATCGACGTGCTTGAGGATGTTTTCTCAGTCCGGTGTCATGTTGATTTGAAGGTTAAACAGGCAGACTCGAAAGGTTTATGTAAAAAACCACATCGCATGACCGCTTTGGAATGTGTTGACATATTTGTCGCCATTTGATTCTAGTGTGGTATTGACATATCTTCCCTAATGACATTTAATCTGTTCCACGGATGCCTTTGGTTACAAAAATATAAAACACCATAGTGCCGTTTACCGCGTTTCTCGTCACTTGCAGCAATCCGATTCAAGTCGTATGGGAGGTGTTTGTGCGTTTTTCTTTAGACGCTAAGGAAGGTCTGAACAAACCGGTTGCTGAACGGATTTCATTGAACAGACAGCTTTGCTTTTCATCATACGGCAGAACCACCTAAAAACTTCGGTTGATTCATCTCTTACGGTTCGGAT
>JAIRJZ010000064.1 GCA_031260355.1 Burkholderiales bacterium | reverse complement strand
CCGCGCGTCTCCCAGCAATCCTGTTTTGAGGTAAGCCCGGCTGTACGCCGCGCTCTTGTGAAAACGATTTTTCAGCGTACCGTCAACGCCCGCCAGCGGCAGCGATTCGAAAAAAAGATCGCGCCATGGCGTTTGCTGCGCGTATAGCAAAAGGTTGAGCAGCCCTTGTGCGCTGACTCTCACATCGCGCGACAATCCGGCGCCGTTGTCAACGTACAAACCCGCCATATCAATCCTGTTTGCTTTCAACCATTCCGCCATCGCCAACCTCGCCCCGCCGCGCGTGTACGGCGGCGTCATTTGCAGCGACGCCAGCGTCAGAAACGTCTGCTGCGCCATCACATTGTTCGAACGTTTGTTGATGTCTTGAACGATTTCCGACAACGGCGGCGACTCGAACACCAGCCAAGGCATCCCCCCGGCTGCTTTGCCTTCGCGCATACCGCCGCTGAACTGCCCTCCCGCTTCGGCAAAATAGTGGGTGAACATGCCGTGAACAAAGTGCGGCGCATCGAGCAGCGCCACATACACATCGCGCGCGCCGCATTGTCCGGGATAATCGCCGCCGAAACGCACCTCGGCATAGCTGCCCGCGTCGCTAAACCTCGGCTTCAGTCTGCCCAGCCAATCTCCGCAACGCTTGCTGCTCAGCGGCGGCAACGCCGACACCTTGATTCCCGCCAGCGGCGGCTCGACGGCGATCTGCACGGTCTTGTCATTTTTCGATGTCGGCGGCGCAAACATGAAGCGTACCGCCTTGAAACTGACCAGCAACGCGTCCGGCCCGACGTTGTACGGCTTCAGCGGTTCCCTGTCGAATGCGGAAGGATCGTGCGCCGGCAACGAAAACAGGGTGCGGTCAACGATCAGGTCGCCGGTGATTTGCGTCAGCCCGGCCTGACGCAAACGCAGCATGAACGCCTGCCACTGTTCAATCGTGATCTTGGGGTCGCCATACCCTTTGAGCACCAGATTACCGTGCAGCACGCCGTCAGCCAAGTTGCCGTCGAGGTACGCTTCGGTTTTCCAGCGGTAATCCGCGCCCAGCAGGTCGAGCGCCGCCGCCGTCGTCACCAGCTTTATCACCGACGCCGGATTCATCAACGCATCGGCACGGTGCACCAACGCCGGTTTTGCCGCACCGACTTCCTGTACTGCCACGGTCACCGCGTTTTCCGGCACACCAACGCGCTGCAACGCCTCCTTCCACGCCTCCGGCAGAGCCGCCGATACCATGCCCGCTCCGGCCAATCCCGTTGCTACCAGGCCTGCCAGAAAAAATTTTCGCCACTGCCGTTTCATTGCTTTTACCAGAACTTATCTCAGAATTACCGTAACGCCATAAGCGTTCGTTTGGCCACTCCGTCATTCCCGCGGAAGCGGGAATCCAGATCCCTTCTTTCCTGGATTCCGGCCTTTACCGGAATGACGACTTCTTGATACCGGATTCCGAATACCTTTTGAGACAGGTTCTGCCCGATTACCCAATTCACACCATTATATCGGTCGGCAGACGATACCGCATCGCAGTATTTTCTGCGGTACGATAACAATCATTTTTCTCAACCAGACCACGATGCCCCGTTTCTTTTCCGAAACCTCGCTGGCAGCGATAACGCCGGGACAAGAAATCTGCCTGCCCGATGCCATTTTTCATCACGCCGTCCGCGTGCGCCGTCTCAAGAGCGGCGATGACTGTATCCTGTTCGACGGCGATGGCAACGTCTGGCGCGTCACGCTGACCGGTATCGACAAGCGCCGGGCGTTCGTTCGCGCCGAAAACCAGATGCCGCCCCCCCCACCGCCCTCGCTTCCGATCACGCTGGCGCTGGCGATCACTGCCGTTGACCGGATGGACTGGGCCTTGCAAAAAGGCACCGAACTCGGCGTGGCCGCTTTTCTACCGTTTTACGGCGAACACAGCAACGCGCGACTGAGCGATGCCCGGCAGGAACGCCGTTTTGAGCATTGGCAGGCCGTGATCATCGGCGCCTGCGAACAATGCGGACAGAATCGGCTTCCCCGACTGTCACCACCCGTTCCATTCGACACCCTCCTGAATACCGTCACCGGCGAAGCGGCGGCGTGGCGTCTGGACGCCGACGCCTCGCAGACGTTGGCCGCCGCCCTGCAAAATGCCCGGACGCTCTCGCCGCCCGAGCAGGTTTTTTTGATGGTCGGTCCCGAAGGCGGCTTTGCGCCGAACGAAGTCCGCGCCGCCGATGCTGCCGGTTGGCAGGCCGTTCGTCTCGGCCCGCGGATTTTGCGCGCCGAAACGGCTGCCGCCGCTGCGATCACCCTTGTCCAGGCCGCCCTTGGCGACTTGGCCTGACGACACGCCGTCATGCGTGTTATGCTGATTTCCGTTTTTTTACCGCCTCTTCAGGAACGCCCATGTCTCTAAAAACAACCATCACCGAGCACATGAAAGACGCGATGCGCGCCAAAGACACCCATCGCCTCGGCACCATCCGGATGCTGCTCGCCGAAATCAAGCGCCATGAAATCGACAAACTGAAAGGCGCCGAAATCAACGATGCCGACGTGATCGCCATCCTCGACAAAATGATCAAACAGCGCAAAGATTCCGCTGTCCAGTACGAAGCGGCCAAGCGCGCCGACCTCGCCGACGTCGAAAAAGCGGAAATTGTCGTGTTGACCGCTTACATGCCGCAGCCGTTATCGGAAACGGAAATCGACGCGCTGATCCGGCAAGCGATTGACGAGAACGGCGCCGACGGCGCTGCCGCGATGGGAAAAGTGATGGCGCTGCTGAAACCAAAGCTCACCGGTCGCGCCGATCTGACCGCGGTGTCGGCGAAAGTCAAGGCGTTGCTGACCGTCTGAATGGCATTCGGCGACGCCGCAGCGGAGGTTGTACGAAGGGAACATCGAGAATATCGCCATCATTACGCAAGCGTTGCGGAATGATTTTTTACGCTCATAAGATTACCGTAGTCGTCTTCGGTGGTTTATGAGCGTTTTTTGATGCACTCAAAGCAAGGGAGAATCAAGTGTTCATCAAGGTAGCTTTGCTTCTGGTCTTTTTTGCAGTGACGATTTTCGTCGGCTTTTATTTCCGCAACCGGGCCTCCGATGTCAGCGGCTTTGTCCTGGCCGGACGCTCCCTCGGCCCGTGGCTGACCGCTTTCGCTTATGGAACGACCTATTTTTCCGCCGTCGTTTTCGTAGGATACGCCGGACAGTTCGGATGGCGGTTCGGCACGGCGGCCGTATGGATCGGTCTGGGCAATGCTTTTATCGGTTCGCTGCTGGCCTGGGTCATCCTCGGACGGCGCACGCGGATCATGACGCACCATCTGGACAGCGCCACCATGCCCGAATTTTTCGGTTCCCGGTTTGATTCGAGAGCCATCAAAATCGCGGCATCGATCATCATTTTCATTTTCCTCATCCCCTACACGGCCTCGTTGTACAACGGGCTTTCGCGCCTCTTCGCGATGGCGTACGGCGTGGACTTTTCGATTTGTATCGTGGCGATGGCGGTTCTGACCGGAATTTATGTGGTCGCCGGCGGCTATTTCGCCACGGCGGTCAACGATTTCATCCAGGGCATCATTATGTTGATCGGTATTGTCGCGGTCATCGCCGTAATTCTGAGCGACAACGGCGGTTTCATGGCGTCGATGAACGCTCTTGCCCACGTTCAGGATGCCACCGTGAGTTCAACGCCCGGTATCTTCACCTCATTTTTCGGCCCCGATCCGCTCAGCCTGCTGGGCGTTGTCATCCTCACGTCGCTCGGCACCTGGGGGCTGCCGCAAATGGTGCAGAAGTTTTACGCGATACAGTCCGAGAAGGTCATTTTCAAAGGCACGGTCATCTCGACGGTTTTCGCCACGATTATTGCCGGCGGCTGTTATTTTATCGGCAGCTTCGGCCGTCTGTATTCGGAGATGATCGAAAGAGGAGCAGACGGCAGGGTGTCATACGACTCCATCGTTCCCACCATCCTTTCCACGTTTCCTCCACTGTTGATCGGGATGGTGATCATTTTGGTGTTGGCAGCGTCGGTCTCCACGCTTTCCGCTCTGGTGATGACTTCGGCCTCCACCTTTACACTGGATTTTTTGAAGGGCAATATCTTCAAAAACATGAACGGAAGAATGCAGCTTCTGAGCATCCGTTTGCTGATCGTGGTGTTTATCTTTATTTCTTCGGTCATCGCCATCGTCCAGTACAAAGGCGGCATCGGCTTCATCGCGCAACTGATGGGCATTTCCTGGGGCGCGCTGGCGGGGTCGTTCCTGGCGCCCTTCCTCTACGGACTTTATTGGAAGCGGGTCAGCACGGCTTCCGTTTGGTGCTGCTTTATCTTTAGCACGAGTTTCATGATTCTCAATATCTTTTTCAGGGACGCGTTCCCGGCACCCTTGCAGTCTCCGATTAACGCCGGCGCCTTTGCCATGGTTGCCGGGCTGGTTATTGTGCCGGTGGTGAGTCTACTTACCAAAGCTCCCCTGAAAACCACCGTCGAATCCTGTTTCTCCTGCTACGAAGAAACGATTCGCGTCAAGGTCAGCGAAGACCTTGGCGATGATGAAGATACCGCCCAATAAACATAAACACCAACAGGGAGACGACAACAATGCCCATCACCGAAATGCTTGCCGGAAACGCGGAACGCTACGGGGATAAAATCTGCTTGACCGAAATCAACCCCGAGCAGGAAGAAAAACAAGGGAAGGCCTGGAAAGAGCTGGCGCTGGTGGAAGCCGCGCACAACATCCGCTACCGAAAAGAATTGACATGGCGCTCGTTTGACGAAAAAGCCAATCAATTCGCGCATTTGTTGATGGAGCGAGGGGTCAAGCGCGGCGATAAAGTCGGCATTCTGCTCATGAACTGCATCGAGTGGTTGCCCGTTTACTTCGGCGTGCTGAAATCCGGCGCGATTGCCGTACCGATCAATTTCAGGTATTCCTCCGATGAAATCAAGTACAGCCTCGATCTCGCCAACGTTTCCGTGTTGGTGTTGGGGGCGGAATTTATCGACCGGATACACGCGATCAAAAACGATATCCCCGGTGTGGGTTCGCTGTTTTTCGTAGGCGACGATTGCCCGGATTTTGCGGAGCGCTACGTTTCTCTCGCGGCATCACAGCCTACGCACGCGCCGGACATCACGCTCTCCGATGAGGAAGACGCGGCTATCTACTTTTCCTCGGGAACCACCGGCAAGCCAAAGGCGATTTTGCACTCGCACCGAAGTCTGGTCATGTCCTGCAAGGTTGAGCAAAACCACCACAGCCAGACATTCTCCGATGTCTTTCTGTGCATTCCTCCGCTCTACCATACCGGCGCCAAAATGCACTGGTTCGGCAGCTTGCTTACCGGCGGCAGCGCCGTGTTGCTGCGCGGCGTCCGTCCGCAATGGATCATAGAAACTGTCGCGAACGAACGTGTGACCATCGTGTGGCTGCTGGTGCCTTGGGCGCAAGATATTCTTGATGCCATCGAGAGCGGCGAGATCGATCTGGCGAATCATGACTTGAGCGTCTGGCGCCTTATGCACATAGGAGCGCAGCCGGTCCCCACCAGCCTGATTCGGCGCTGGAAGAAAATTTTTCCCAACCACCAGTACGACACCAATTACGGACTTTCGGAATCGTGTGGCCCGGGTGCCGTTCATCTCGGCGTGGAAAACCTCCACAAAGTTGGCGCCATCGGCAAAGCGGGGTGCGGCTGGCAGACCAAAATCGTCGATGAACGCGGCGAAGCTGTCCGTCCCGGAGGCGTTGGCGAGTTGATTCTTCGCGGCGATAGCGTGATGAACGGCTACTACAAAGACCCGGAAGCCACTGCCGCCACGTTAAAGAACGGCTGGCTGTACACGGGCGACATGGCCTGCGAAGATGAAGACGGTTTTATCTTTCTGGTTGACCGAAAAAAGGATGTCGTGATCACCGGCGGCGAAAACATCTACCCCGTGCAGATCGAAGACTTCCTGCGCGGTTGCGACAAAATCAAGGACGCAGCCGTCATCGGTCTTGCCGATCATCGGTTGGGCGAAGTTGCCGCGGCAATTATTGAAACGAAACCGGGAGTGGAGTGCAGCGAAGAAGACATTCAGCAGTTTTGTCTGCAACTCCCGCGCTACAAACGCCCACACAAGATTTTTTTCGACAGCGTCCCGCGTAATGCTACGGGAAAAATCGAGAAGCCCAAGCTCCGCGAAAAATATTGCGGGGGAAGTATCGTCAAACAACAGATCGAAAACGAGGTGTAATCGACCCGATTGGAAAAAGCGACAAAGCGCGATATTTCTCGCCAAAGCCCGCCTTCCGGCGGGCTTTGGTTATTGGAGTTGCACACAGCCTACACTTCCTTCGGATTTTGCACACCGCCCTTCTTATCGCCGACCGGCCGCGCGGTATGCCCGGAACGCACCAACAAGCTTGGCGTCGTCCATGAAGGATCCGGTAGCGGCGCGATGTGCTGGCCGACCGGGTATTTGCTTTTGAGTTGTGTCAATTCGCCGAAATCGAGGGCCCGTTGCGGACAGGATTCGACACACACCGGTTTGCTCCCGGTCATCACGCGGTCGAGGCAAGCATCGCACTTCGTCATTTTCTTCTTGCTTTCGTCGAACTGCGGTGCGCCGTAGGGGCACGCTTGCGCACAAACCTTGCAAGCGGTGCACTTGCTTTCATCAAGAATGACGAGCCCGTTGTCGTCACGTTTGACCAGTGCCTTGGGCTCGCAAACTTTGACACAAACGGGATCGGCGCAATGATTGCAAGCAACCGAGACATAATAAGCGAAAACCTGTTGACGCCAGGCTTTCCCCTCCTGCCGCCAGTTCCCTCCGGCGTATTCGTAAACGCGGCGAAAATTGACGCCGATTTGATGGTCGTGCAAATCCTTGCAGGAAACCTGACACGTCTTGCAGCCGGTGCATTTACTGCTGTCAATATAAAATCCGAGTTGTTTCATGACCGACCACCTTGAATTTTCTTGATCTCGACGAGGTTGGTGTGTTGCGGGTTGGCCTTCGCCAGCGGGCTGGGGCGTATGTTGGTCAAGGTATTGATATTGCTACCAACGTCCACACCTCTCTCATCGGGCCGGTACCATGCGCCTTGAGGAATTCCGACAACCCCCGGCATGATTCTCTCCGTCACTTTCGCCGCAATCTCGATGGTTCCGCGATCATTAAACACGCGCACCTTGTCGCCTGCCAGAATCTTCCGCTTGTCGGCGTCGAGCGGGTTGATCCACACTTCGTCCGGCGCCACTTCGCGCAACCAGTCAACATTGTGGTAAGTGCTGTGCGTCCTCCCTTTGGTGTGAAAACCAATCATCTGCAACGGATAGTGTTTTGCCTTTGAATCAAGATGGCTTTCCCAAGTCGTCACATATTGCGGCAGCGGCGTGATGACATCTCCTTTGGGCAGTTGCCATTTCCCGGCAATCTCCGCCAACCGCGACGAGTAAATTTCGATTTTCCCGGAAGGCGTTTTCAAGGCATTTTTTTCAGGGTCATCCCTGAAATCCTTGAGTCCGATCCCTTTATCCCGGTTGGCAACGACACGCACCATGCCGCGTTGTTTGAACTCCTCGTAGTCCGGCAGTTGCTCCGGATATTTCTTGCGCGTTTCGTTGTAAAGGTATTCCGCCCATTGTTCCGTCGTCCGCCCTTCCGAAAATTTTTCCTCGACGCCGAAACGGCTGGCCAAGTCGCGACACACATCGTAAAGCGGTCGCGCTTCAAACAACGGCGGATGCGCCGGCTGAACGCTCACCATGAAGTTGAGGGTGCCTGTCGCGTATCCGTCTGCTGCCAAATCCCATAATTCAAAGCTGGTCACATCCGGAAGCAAAACATCGGCGTAACGCGCCGACGGCGTCATCTGGTTGTCAACCACCAGGATAAACTCACACTTTTTATCGTCTTGCAATATCTTGTGAGTGCGCCCCGAATCGGAATGTTGATTGATCAGTGTATTGCTTTGCGTCACCCAGAGAAACTTGATCGGCACATCGAGCTTGTCTTTATTACGCACGCCGTCTTTCAGAGCCGTCAATTCCGGGCCACGTTCAATAGCATCCGTCCATGAGAAAAACGAAATCAACGTTTTTACCGGATTGGCGCCAGTTGGCAACCCCGCTTCGCCCAGATTGGAATCGCCGCCGCGCGCGCCGGGGCTGGTGCCCGGCAAACCGATATTGCCGGTCAAAATCGGAAGCATCGGGATCGCTCGCGCTGTCTGCTCGCCGTTCGCGTGACGCTGTACACCATAACCTTGGGTGACATAGCACGGCTTCGTCGTTCCGATCTCACGGGCGATGCGCACGATGGTATCGACAGGAACCCCGGTAATGTCGGAGGCCCATTGCGGTGTCTTGGCTTTCTTGTCCTGCCCCTTTCCAAGAATATAAGATTTGTAATCGCTCCCCTTGGGCGCTCCCTTCGGCAGGCTCTTCTCGTCGTATCCAACACAGTACTTGTCAAGGAACGCCTGATCGACCATGTTCTCGGTGATCAGCACATAAGCGATTCCCTCGACCAGCGCCGCGTCTGTTCCCGGCCGGATCGGCACCCATTCGTTCTCCTTGCCAAGCATGGTGTCGTTGTACATCGGATCAATCATGATTACACGCAAACGCCCTGCTTCCAGCGCATGCGTCAACTCATACGACATCCCGCCGCCGGAGCCGCGCGTTACCGACAGATTGTTGCCAAACACCACCAGAAGTCGGGTATTCGCAATCTCCGTGATGTAACTTGAAAACAATCCTCCGTAGGTAAACGGCATCGCCATCGAGACCTGCGCAGAGGAATACGTCCCATAAGCGTCCAGATACCCTCCCAACAAATTCAACAAACGCTTGGAAGCATTTCGATTACCGTTGATGAGCTGATAAGTGCCGCTCCCGTATAGCAAATGCACGGCTTCATTGCCGTAATCGGCAATCGTCTTTTTCAACGCCGCAGCGACGGTATCCAAGGCTTCGTCCCAACTGATCCGCACAAATTTGCCTTCGCCCCGTTTGCCGACACGCTTCATCGGGTATTGAATACGCTCAGCGCTGTAGATCCGCTTGCGCATCGAACGACCGCGCAAACAAGCGCGAATTTGATGGTCTCCGAAAACATCATTGCCGGCATTGTCGGTTTCAATGCGAACGACCTTGCCCCCCTTGCTGTAAGCGCGCAGCACGCAACGGCTGCCGCAATTGGTCAAGCAAGCATTCCAAGTCAGCGTTTCGCCCGGACGCAGCGCCGGCAACGTTTTTTCATTGGCTGACACAGCGGAAATCGCCCCTAGCGGCAATCCCGCGCTCGCTGTCAATACTGCCCCCGTCGCTAAAAATTGACGGCGGCTTTGTTTCACTCCGCCGCACTTTGATTTTTGCATTTCAATATTCCTTTCTTTATTAAGGAACATCGAATGCTATAAGAGAAATTCAAGTTAACTTTTGCGCGCCGTCAACTTTTTAGCCGTCTGCATACAATGTCTTCACATGGACACAGCCGTCAGGACTTTATCTCGAGGCTATAGCAATTTTGTACAAAGCATGCCGTAATACCCGCCCGCGGCTACATTGCCGCAACCACTAGGGAACCTCTGAAAAACCCTTCCTGTCATCCTGCGCGTAGCGAAGCGAAGTCGCAGAATCCAGACGCTGCTTGGATCCTGCGACTTCGCGCAGGATGACAAGCGGGGGATCGCAGGGTTGTTCAGAGCGTCCCTAGAGCGGCACCTGCCCACCATTTTGCTCGGTGTCATTGCGAGCGTAGCGAAGCCATCCAGAAAGTTTTCAACGCGACTGGCTTGCTTCGTCACTTCGTCCCTCGCAACGACGGAATAGAGAGAAATCGGCGGTCATGCCGAGCGCGCCTGCTTTGCCACATCGGAGATCGGCAATGCCCGTCCTACTGCCATACAAATCTGACTCAGCGTTTGCATCAACATCGTGAACTCCGTCGGCGACAACGCTTGATCGGCATCGCACCACGCATCGACCGGCGACGGATGAACTTCGATCAACAAACCATCGGCTCCCGCTGCCACTGCCGCGCACGACAGTGCCGGCACCATCCAGGCTTTGCCCCCGGCGTGCGACGGATCGACGATCACCGGCAAATGCGTTTCGCGTTTCAATACCGGCACCGCCGTGACATCGAGTACATTGCGATACGCCGTCTCGAAAGTACGGATGCCGCGTTCGCAGAAAATAATCTTGTGGTTGCCACCGGCAGCGATATACTCGGCCGCCATCAGCCATTCATTGATCGTCGCGCTCAAGCCGCGTTTCAGAATAACCGGCACATCGATCCGCCCCAGTTCTTTCAGCAAATCGAAATTCTGCATGTTGCGAGCACCGATCTGAATCACATTGATGCCCTGTTTCAGAAACTCGTCGAGCATGCGAACATCCATCAACTCGGTGACCACTGGAAGCCCCAGCGGCGCCGCCGCTTTCTTCAACATACCAAGCCCCTCGATGCCTTTCCCCTGGAATGCGTAAGGGCTGGTGCGCGGCTTGAACGCGCCGCCGCGCATCATCCGTGCACCGGCATTGGCCACGGCCATCGCCGCTTCACGCATCTGCGGATCGGTTTCTACCGAACACGGCCCTGCGATCACTTGAACTTCCTGGCCGCCCACCATCACGCCATCGACATCGATCACCGTGCTGGCATGATGCCACTCGCGCGCCACCAGCCTGTACGGTTTCAGAATGTGCAGCGAGCGCTCCACGCCGGGCAGCGTTTCAAATGCCTTGGGTTCGAGCTTGCGTTCATCGCCGACCGCTCCGATCAAAGTGCGCTCGGTACCGCGCGAAATATGGACATCCAGACCGTTTTCACGAATTTTGGCTTCTACCCTCGCAATCGCTTCCTCGCTTGCGCTTGGCTCCATCACAATAATCATGTTACGACTCCTTATTAAGGTTAACAAATAGACCTCTGAAAAAAAAACGGGCGGCCTGTGAAGGACGCCCGTTTTTGCAATGTTCAAAAAGATTTCTCTTTATTCAATACTGCCGACGTCCCTCGCTGTACGCAAATAAAAGTACGCGTACACGTTTTGTGCACGCCAATCAAACGACCAGAAAAGAGAACGTTGCGGATTCATGGGTGCCAGTATAAGCACGCTTTTCGAGAAAAAGCCAGCCCGTTTTGTCTTCGGAAGACAGGTTTTAAGAAGCCGTGCAGGAAATACCACAAAATCGCGCTACCGCCTGTAAGGTTATTTTCAGCGGTTTCCCAAAAAATCTGTGGCGCCGGAACCGGACTCGAAAGTAACACTATACCGCGCTATTACAGCATTCGTTGCCGGAGAGTTGGATCTGGGCGACTATTCATTTTCAATAACGCCAGCGCGTTCGAGTGCTTCCAAGGAGACTCGAACTCTCCTTTTCTTCTGCGCTCTCCTGTTTACCGGTGATCCCTTTAAGCATCTCAAAAAGTTCTGTAACACCAACCGGTTTTAAATCCAGTTTTTTTACCCTTTCATCAAAACACGCCGAAATAACGCGGAAGTTTTCTTTCGCGCTTAATCCGTGCTCCAACAACGTTTTGTCAATCGCCTCTTTTAAAGCGAGAGCCTTTTCAGACTGGTTCACTTTTCCCTCCATCATCTACCTTCGGCATCCGATTAGCCAGCGCGACAGCCGCCTTACCGCGTTCGCGCAGCAGGTTGGCGATCTCTGACCACATTCCCGGCGGGATCGAGCGCTCGCCAGCGACCCATGCGCGTACCCGGCGCGACCCAGACAGGTCGAGAGCGCGCGCCATGTCGGTCTGCCAGCTTTCGCCGAACAGCGCACGGCCAGCGGTTTCAAGCGTTTCAACAGTAGGCGGAAGCGTTCTCATAGCGCTGCGGCTTTATTTAGGATCCTAATTTTAGGCGCATTGTTCACGCGAATATTGATATACATCAAAAGTTTTTCAGCTTGCACCCGCTTTATCTGATTATTTTTCTTATATTACTTTACTTTTTTAAGTTTTTACTTATAATCAATATGTGAACACGATCAAATGGTCTAGGAAAGCTTCGAAGCAGTTGCGCAGCGTCCCGAAAGGGGACGGTGGACGCATTGTTGAAAAGGTAGAGCAACTACAAAGCTTTCCAAATGTTCCCGGACTTGATCTCGTAGCTTTGGAAAATCATGACAATGGTTACAGGCTTCGGGTCGGGCGCTACAGGGTAATGTTCAATTTTGAGGACGAGATAAAAATTGTGTTTGTTGAAGAGGTGAAAAAAAGAGATGAGCGCACTTACTAATGTACAGATACTGAAAGACAGCAAGGGGAAGCCTGAATACGCGGTGATCCCCTACGAGTCTTTTTTAAAGCTGGCCGGGCCGGAGGAAGATAAGCATTACATTCCTCACGATGTCGTAAAGCGCTCGGTGATCGATGGAGCGACCCCTGCCCGTGCGTGGCGCGAATACCTTGGTCTTACGCAAAGCGCTGTCGCCCACCGCCTGAAAATCACACAGAGCGCGTATTCACAGCTTGAAAAGAGCGCCTCCCCGCATCGTGCAACGCTTGCGAAAATCGCCAAAGCACTCAAGATCGACATTGAGCAACTGAACTTCTGATGGCCTCTATTGGGGGCCTTCATGAATTCGGCGGCTTCTCTGGTCGCCGCCTCTTTTTTCGTCACGAAAACCACATGGTATATGGTGCTTTAGAGAAAGTGGTGGTGGTGCCGGAACCGGCTTCTACAATTGGCTTCTATAGGCGCTTTCAAGGATTCTCGCTATCAAAATATACATAGTCGTATACACTTTTCAAAGTTCGAAAAATCCGTATGCTCAATCAGGTTGCCGAAGGTGTCGGTAACGATTTCGAGATGATCGAATGGGGAAATTACACCCTCAGCTTTCATATGTCATTGCTTTTGCCATGTTTCTGCATGCCGTTTCATTCCTTCTTTTTTCATGGTTCTGGAGGCCACGGAGGGAATTTCGCACAGGTTCGCGGAAGTTACCCCTGCCCGCTCTGCAACGTATAGTGAACCGCATAAACCTTTATACTTCGTTGACTTCGCCTTGCCGTACGGCTTGTACTGTCTGTGGCTCGTCGCTTCGTCTAAAAATTTATGCGATTCACGATAAATATCACTGCC
>JAIRJZ010000047.1 GCA_031260355.1 Burkholderiales bacterium | reverse complement strand
GCGCGCGTTTCGACGGCAATTTGCGGCGCCGCGATTTGGCGGAAGATACGCCGCACAACACTTACACCCGCGCCGGTTTGCCGCCGACGCCGATTGCGCTGGTGTCGCAAGCGTCGCTCGATGCGGTGTTGCACCCGCCGGAAACGAAATACCTGTATTTCGTCTCGCGTAACGACGGCAGCGGCAGCAGCGAATTCTCGGAAACCCTCGACCGCCACAATCGGGCGGTGGCCCGTTATATCCTGAAACGTCGTCAACCTTGACCATGATCGCTTCCCCCCGCTTCATTACGCTCGAAGGCATCGACGGTGCCGGCAAGAGCACGCATATTGGCTGGTTGACCGAAACACTGCGGCAGCGCGGCGTCAATGTCGTCGTTACCCGCGAGCCGGGCGGCACGGCGCTGGGCGAACAATGGCGCGATCAGTTGCTGCACGAGACCATGACCCGCGAAACGCAGACACTGTTGATGTTCGCGGCTCGCAGTGAACACTTGGCGCAAGTGATCCGCCCGGCGCTGGCGCGCGGCGATTGGGTGTTGTGCGACCGCTTCACCGACGCAACATACGCCTATCAGGGTGGCGGCCACGGCGTATCGACAGACACGATCACGCATCTCGCGCATTGGTTGCACGGCGATTGCATGCCCGATGTGACGCTGCTCTTTGATGTGCCGCTGGAGGTTTCTCAAGAACGTCTGCAAAAGACGGAGAAAACGCTCGATCGCTTCGAGCGCGAGCCGGACGACTTCATGCAGCGGGTGCGTGAGGCTTACCTCGAACTCGCCCGGCAGATGCCGCAGCGTTACCGCGTGATCGACGGCAGAAAAAGCATTGATGCGATCCGCAACGAACTGCGCGGCATTCTCGATACGTTGTTTTGAACACGACTTGAACACGATGGCACGCGCACGAAAAACCGTTGAAGCCGAGGAAGAAACGCTTACGCCGTTCTTCGAATGGCAGGACGCTTATCCCTGGCAGCGGGTGGCGTTGCAAGCGCGCTTGCGGCAACGCGCGTCCTGGCCGCAGGCGTTGCTGGTTCACGGCGCGGCCGGAATCGGCAAACGGGTGCTGGCGCTCAACGCGGCGCGGGCGCTGTTGTGCGAAGCGGCGGCGCACGACGAGGCTTGCGGTGCCTGCGAAAGTTGCCACTACGTGGCGATGGGGCAACATCCCGACCTGATGCTGATCGAGCCGTTTGAGCGTGAACCGTCGGGCGAAACCAAAGCTCTGGACGCGATTCCGGTCGATGCGATCCGCCGGCTGATCGAGTTCATGCAGATCACCAGCCACCGGCAACGCGCCAAGGTAGCGGTGATCGTGCCGACTGAACGAATGAACGCGGCGGCGGCCAATGCGCTGCTGAAGACGCTCGAAGAACCGCCGGCCGGAAGTTTCCTGATGCTCGTCGCGCAGCAATGGCAGCGTTTGCCGGCGACGGTGTTGAGCCGCTGCCAACGCTGGGCGGCGCCTTATCCATCGACGGAAGAGGCGCTGGCGTTTTTACGAGGCGAGGGGGTCGATGGGGCGGAACCGCTTCTGGCGCAGACCGGCGGTGCGCCGCTGACGGCGCTCGAACGCTTCGATCCCGAGCAACAGGCGTTGCGACAAGACTGGTTGAAGGCGCTGGCGCAGCCGCATCGGCTGTCGCCGTACGCGGTAGCGCAGACGTGGGCCGGCGGCAGCCGCGATGACAACAAGCTGCGTCTGGGGCAAATCATTGAGACGCTCATCGGCTGGACGGCCGATCTGGCGCGGGTTGGCGGCGGCGGCGCGGCGCGCTACCATCCCGAGTGTCGGGAAATGCTGCAACCGCTGGCGGCGGCGATAGCCCTGCCGGAACTTTTCCATTATCATCGTTCCCTGTTGCGGCAGCGCCGCTGGCTGAACCATCCGTTGCAGCCGCGGCTGGTGGTCGAGGCGCTGTTGATCGAATACCGCGCGCTGTTTTTCCACAGGCGGTCGCAGTGAAGCGGATTTTTTAAGGAGACGTGCCATGTCGGAACAGGCAGCCCCACGAGGCGTCGTATTGCCGGTCAACATCCCTTCGCGCTCATCGCTGTACGCGGCTTACATGACCTTCGTCAAAGGCGGCGGACTGTTCATACCGACCAGCAAAAAGCACCAGCTTGGCGAGGAAGTCTTTCTGTTGTTGACGCTGAAGGACGTGCCCGACCGTTTGCCGGTTCAGGGCAAGGTGGTCTGGATCACGCCGGAAACCTTGCAGGCCGGTCGCATCAAAGGGATCGGCGTGCAATTTGCCAGCGACGAGGGAGGCCAGAGAGCCATGAAAATCATTGAGAAACTGTTGGGGCGCCACTTGGCGTCCGATCGTCCTACGCACACGCTTTGATGGATTTTGCGCCGCTGTTGGTTCTTGCGGCGAGTTGAGTTTCATGTTTATCGACTCGCATTGCCACCTCGATTTCCCGGAATTTGCTTCGCGCCTGGACGATGTTCAGGCGGCGATGTGTGCGGCCAGCGTCACCCATGCGCTGTCCGCCGGAGTGGAGGTGACTGCTTTTCCGGCAATGTATGCGTTGCTGGAACCGCATCCGAATCTGTATTGTTCGGTCGGGCTGCACCCGGGCGTTGATGAAAACGCTGCGACCAGCGTTGACGAGTTATTGCACTATGCTGCGTTGCCGAAGGTGGTGGCGATCGGCGAGACCGGACTCGATTACTACCATGTATCAAGCGAAGCGGAATGGCAGCGAGCGCGTTTTCGCACACACATTGTTGCCGCTTGCGCGGCCGGGAAGCCGCTCATTGTCCACATGCGCGACGCGACCGCGGATACGTTGCGCCTTTTGCGGGAAGAAGGCGCCGAGCGAGTCGGCGGCGTGATGCACTGCTTTACGGCGGACTGGGTGGCGGCCGAGGCGGCGCTGGCGCTGGGCTTTTATATTTCGTTTTCGGGGGTGGTGACGTTCAAGAACGCAACGGCGATCAAAGAAGCGGCGCAACGGGTGCCGCTCGACCGCTTGCTGATTGAAACCGACAGTCCGTACCTGGCGCCGATGCCGTATCGCGGGCGTTACCCCAACCAGCCGGCCTGGGTGGTGCATGTCGCCAAGGAAATCGCCCGTTTGCGCGGTATGTCTATAGACGAAGTGGGGCGTACGACTTCTGCCAATTTTTTCCGGTTGTTCCGAGTGACGCCGGCAGGAGAGAGAAAAGATGCGTAGTGGAAAAAACGTGAGCGGAAAAAGCGTAGGCCAAAGCGTGGCGATGGTCATGCTGGCGCTGGCTTGCGGTGTTCTGGTGAGCGGCGCGGTTGTCGCGCAGTCAACGTCAACGAAGGATGTGCTGGAGCGGCGCGCCGCTGCACAGAAGGAAGCGCAACAACGCGCCGACCAGAAGAACGATACCTACACACAGTTCCTGGCGGCGATCAGGGAAAATCGAGCCAATGATGTGACAGCGATGATTAAAAAAGGCCTTGATCCCGAATTGTCCGACCCGAACGGTGAGCCGGTGTTGTTATTGGCGGCGCGTCACGGCAACGTCGATGTGAGCGAAGCGCTGCTGCGGGCGGGCGCCAAGGTGGATAAAGCCAGCGTGTACGGCGATACCGCGTTAATGGTGGCGGCGCTGAGCGGACACCGCCGTGTGGTCGATCTTTTGATCAAGAACGGTGCGGAGGTCAACCGCAAAGGATGGACGCCGCTGAGTTATGCCGCGACCGGTGGCCAGGACGAGATCGTCGAACGGCTTCTCGATGAACTGGCCGATATCGACGCGCGCGCGCCGAACGGCACGACGGCGCTGATGATGGCGGTGCGGCAGGGCAAAGTCTCGACCGTCAAACTGTTGATCAACCATGGCGCCGACGTCAACGCGCGCAATGAAGCCGGCGCTTCGGCGCTGGATTGGGCGCGGCGTGGCGGTAATGCGGAGATCGTCGATTCCCTGCGGCAAGCGAAGGCGCAGTAGGGGATAGCCGCGAAGTTTTGTTGATTATAGTGAACCGCCTAAACCTTTATACTTCGTTGACTTCGCCTTGCCGTACGGCTTGTACTGTCTGCCGGTTTTTGGCTTGCTTGGTCGCCTCGTCTGAAAATTTATGCGATTCACGATAGCCGCAAGGATTGCAAAAAAGTTATATGAAGCGCAGTCTAGGAATTACAAAGCGTTCAATGCTCTGTGTCGCCTTTATTGGGACGCTTTACCTGCGCTTGCTTTCGAATGTCAGGGTTCTTCGCAAGGCCTCCCCCGACCTACATTTTTGTGTTCTATGCGTTCTTTGCGGTTGAATGATTTTTTTGAATCAGTTGCCACAATTGTTCCGGCGCGTCGATGATGGTATCCGCTCCCCAGCTTTCGATCGGCGTGTCGCCGAGATAACCCCAGCGTACAGCGACGGCGTGTTGAAAATCGGCAGCGCGGGCGGCATCGATGTCGCGGTGGTCGTCGCCGACAAACCAGCATTGTTGCGGCGCGACGCCGACCGATTGTGCGGCATGCAGCAGCGGCAGCGGATGCGGCTTGGCATGGGCGGTGGTATCGCCCGAGACGGCGCAGGCGGCGCGGCGATCCAGCCCGAGGTAGGCAAGGACGGGCTCGGTAAAACGCCGATGCTTGTTGGTGACGATGCCCCAAGGCAGACCGTGGCTGTCAAGGCATTCGAGCAGCGCCTCGATTCCGGGGAAGAAGCGGACGTGGTCGGTGAGATGCTGTGCGTAGTGCGCTAGAAATTCGTCACGCGCCTTTTCGAAGGCAGCATCTTCCGGCGTCAGATTCAAACCGGCGCGGAGCAAGCCTGCGGCGCCGCGGGAGGTGTAGGGGCGAAGCTGGCCGTTCGGTAACGACGGCAGATCGTAAAGGCGTTGGCGCACATGGTTCAATGCCGCCGCCAGATCGTCGGCGGTGTCGATCAGCGTGCCGTCCAAATCGAAGAATAAAGCGGCAGTCATGGAGTAACCTCGTCAAAAAAGCCCCGCTTGACGCGGGGCTTCTCGAATCAGGCCGGTGTTATAACGCAGCCCTTATTGCTTGGCTTCGCCTTTGACTTCCACTTCGACGCGGCGATCCGGCGCCAGACAACCGATCAATTGCGAGCGGTTCTTCTGCTGGCAGCTGTTGCCGGTGACCGGCTGTCTCAAGCCCATACCGAGGCTTTCGATGCGATCGGTCGGCACACCCTTGGAGACGAGGTAGGCGCGGATGGTTTCAGCACGGCGCTCGGA
This sequence comes from Burkholderiales bacterium, assembly GCA_031260355.1. Lineage (GTDB taxonomy): Bacteria > Pseudomonadota > Gammaproteobacteria > Burkholderiales > Casimicrobiaceae > UBA931. The sequence continues at coordinate 52,180 of JAIRJZ010000047.1, read as the reverse complement.
AAGCCCCTGGTTGTAAGCGCTGGAACCGATCCGGTCGGTGTGACCGGTGACCAGCACCAGTTCGATCTTCGCGAGTTCCGGCAGTTTGGCGATGATTTCGCGGTCAATCGCGGCTCTGCCTTCCGGCTTCAGCACGGATTTGTCGAAATCGAACAAAGCCTTAGATGCTAGCGAAATTTTGCGTACGGCGGCAGCCGGAGCAGCGGCCGGAGGCGTGGCAGGAGCCGTCGGAGTGGCGGCAGGAGCGGCAGGTGTTGCCGGAGCAGCAGCAGCCGGTTTCGCCAGATCCGGATCGCAACCGGCAACAGCCATCGCCGGGGTCCAGTAGCCGGTACGCCAGCACAGGGTGTCATTGATGCCGGCTTGGCCGCCGTAGGAACCGCTGCGCCAGACATTCGCTTCAGCGCTGCCGTGACCAAACATTGCATAGCCGCTGTTTTTAGGATCGGCTTGTGCCATCGAGGCGGCAGAAGCCAGCGCAGCCCCGGCAAATACCAAGGCCATGGCAACGATACGAGATTTCATCGAACTACCCCTTTTCATAAAGAGTTGACAGGTTTAACAAATTTCAAATCCACGGTTGTAGAATGCGGCAAGATCAAAAAATTTCGAAGCCCATCGCAAAACAAACCGCAGCCCTAAAATCATCATTCTTCACTATACCAGTCTTCCATTGACGCTACAACTCGAACGCGCCGACCGGCAAGAACAAGATGTGGTCGTGGCCTCAATGCAACACCACAGTCTATGGTGTAAAATACAACATTTTTGAAACCATTTGCCAGATGTTCGCGGGTGGTTTTTGACAATGTTTGACAATGGGACGCCGGACGGGTGGCGCCAAGCGGAATTTCCGCTCCTGAAAGGCTGTTTTCATGATGGATTTGTTTGCCAAAGAAACGTTACCGGTCAGTCTCGAAGCTGAAATGCGGCACTCGTACCTCGACTACGCCATGAGCGTGATCGTCGGGCGGGCGTTGCCGGATGTGCGGGATGGGTTGAAGCCGGTGCATCGGCGGGTATTGTTCGGGATGCACGAGACCAACAACGTCTGGAACCGTCCCTATGTGAAATGCGCCCGCGTCGTCGGCGAAGTGATGGGTAAGTTTCACCCGCATGGCGATTCGGCGATTTACGACACGCTGGTACGGATGGCGCAGAATTTCAGTCTGCGCTATCCGCTGATCGACGGCCAGGGCAATTTCGGTTCAGTTGACGGCGACAGCGCGGCGGCGATGCGTTACACCGAGTGCCGTTTGCAGAAAATCACCAATGAATTGACGGCCGACCTCGAAAAGGAAACCGTCGATTTCGTACCCAATTACGATGGCAAGGAGCAAGAGCCGTCGGTGTTGCCGGCGCGTTTGCCCAATCTGCTGGTCAACGGCTCTTCTGGGATTGCGGTCGGAATGGCGACCAACATCCCGCCGCACAATCTGAAAGAAGTGGTCGGCGGTTGTCTGGCGTTGCTCAAAAACCCGGAAATCACAATCGACGCGCTGATGACACATATTCCGGCGCCGGATTTTCCGACTGCCGGATTCATTTATGGACTGGAAGGCGTCAAAGAGGGGTACCGTACCGGTCGCGGTCGGGTGGTGATCCGGGCGCGGACGCATATCGAAGACCTGGAAAAGGGCAACCGGCAGGCGATCATCGTCGATGAAATTCCCTATCAGGTCAACAAGACCAATCTGCTGACGCGCATCGGCGAACTGGTGCGCGAGAAGAAACTGGAAGGTATTTCGGAACTGCGCGACGAGTCGGACAAGTCCGGGATGCGCGTGGTCATCGAGTTGAAGCGCGGCGAAGTCGCCGAAATCGTTCTCAACAATTTGTACAAGCTGACGCAGTTGCAGGACAGCTTCGGGATGAACATGGTGGCGCTGGTCAACGACCAGCCGCGGCTGTTGACGCTCAAGCAATTTCTCGAACATTTCCTGCTGCACCGCCGTGAAGTCATTGTCCGGCGAACCCGCTTCGAATTGCGCAAGGCTCGTGAGCGCGGCCATATTCTGGAAGGACTGGCGGTGGCGCTGTCCAACGTCGATGAAATCATCGTGTTGATCAAGGCGTCGCCGACCCCGCCGGAAGCCAAAGCGGCGCTGATGGCGAAAACCTGGCGTTCGGCGATCGTCGAGGAAATGCTGAAACGGGCGCAGGCCGACGCGGCGCGTCCGGAAGGTTTGGCGCCGGAGTTCGGCTGGCAGGAACGGGAAGGCTATCGACTTTCCGACGAACAGGCGCAGGCGATTCTCGAACTGCGCTTGCAGCGGTTGACAGGACTCGAGCAGGACAAAATTACCGGCGAGTACCGCGAAGTGATGACGACGATTGCCGATTTGCTCAATGTGTTGGCGACGCCGGCGCGGGTGACCGGGATCGTCGAAACCGAATTGACGGCGATCCTCGACCAGTTCGGCGACAAGCGTCGCTCGGAAATCGTGGCGCAGGGCGAAGATATTTCGATCGAAGATTTGATCACCCCGGAAGACATGGTGGTGACGCTGTCGCACAGCGGCTATATGAAGTCGCAGCCGGTGGCCGAATACCGCTCGCAAAAACGCGGCGGGCGCGGCAAACAGGCGACGGCGACCAAGGAAAACGATTTCATCGAACGGATGTTCATCGCCAACACACACCACTACATTCTGTGTTTCTCGAACCGCGGGCGGGTTTATTGGCTGAAGGTGTACAACGTGCCGCAGGGCGGACGGGCGTCGCGCGGCAAGCCGATCGTCAATCTGGTGCCGCTCGCCGAGCGGGAAAAGATTACGGCGATTCTGCCGGTGCCGGAGTTTTCCGAGGACCGCTATGTGTTCATGGCGACGGCCAAGGGCACTGTCAAGAAGACCCGGCTTTCCGATTTTTCGCGACCGCGGCCTTCCGGCATTATCGCGGTCGATCTGGCCGACGGCGATTATCTGATCGGTGCAGCGCTGACCGACGGCGAACACGACGTGATGCTGTTCAGCTCCGGCGGCAAGGCGGTGCGTTTCGATGAGAACGATGTTCGTCCGATGGGACGGGCGGCGCAAGGCGTGCGCGGCATGCAACTCGGCAAAGGGCAAGCCATCATCGCGTTGCTGGTGGCGGAAGACGAAACGCAGGCGGTGCTTACGGCGACCGAAAACGGCTACGGCAAACGGACGCCGATCGTCGAATACACGCGGCACGGGCGTGGCACCAAAGGAATGATCGCGATTCAGCAGTCCGAGCGCAACGGGCAGGTGGTCACCGCCGCGCTGGTGCGCGAGGAAGACGAAGTGATGCTGATTTCGACCGGAGGCGTGCTGATCCGCACCAAGGTAGCGTCGATCCGTGAAATGGGACGCTCGACTCAGGGCGTGACGCTGATCAACCTCGGCGAGGGCGAAAAGCTTGCCGGTCTGGAATCGGTCGAAGAGCAGGATGACGACGATTTACTGGAGGAATAACCCTACTGCCGATGTCCCGATGCGATAAAAAACGCGGGGAAACAAAGCGAAACGCCTTGGTAGCGAACCTGCCGGGGCGTTTTGTTTTTCTTCCTGTGGAAAAGTATCAGCGCTATGGTAAATTGCTCAATTTTATAATTCCCGAACGGTGAGGAAATAATGGCGAGAGCATGGAATTTCAATCCAGGGCCGGCGACGTTGCCGGAAGAAGTCTTGAGCCGGGTGCAGGCCGATCTGCTGGACTGGCAGGGCAAAGGCCTTTCCGTGATGGAAATGAGCCATCGCAGCGAGGAGTTTCTCGGTATTGCCGCCAAAGCCGAACGCGATTTGCGCCAACTTGCCGGTATTCCCGAAAATTACAAAATTCTCTTTTTGCAGGGTGGGGCGCTGGGTCAAAATGCTTTTGTTCCGCTCAACCTGCTGGGTGACCGCACCACGGCCGACTACGTCAACACCGGGCACTGGTCAACGAAATCCATCAATGAAGCGCAAAAATATGGCGACGTGCACATCGCGGCTTCCGCAGAAAGCTCGGGGTTCACGCATGTGCCGGCGCAAAGCGAGTGGCGGCTTTCCCAAAACCCGGCCTACGTTCATATCTGCTCCAACGAAACGATCAGCGGCGTCGAGTATGCTTTTACTCCGGAGACCGGCGATGTGCCGCTGGTGGCGGACATGTCGTCGAACATTTTGTCGCGGCCTTTCGACATCACCCGTTTCGGCCTGATCTACGCCGGCGCGCAAAAAAATATTGGGCCGTCGGGGGTGACGTTGGTCGTCGTCCGTGAAGACTTGCTGGGGAAAGCCCGGCGCGACTGCCCGTCGGTTTTCGATTACACGTTGCAACTGAAGCACGAATGGATGTTCAACACGCCGCCGACGTTCCCGATCTACATCGCCGGACTGGTGTTTGAGCGTTTGCTGGCGCTGGGCGGGCTGGCCGAAGTCGAAAAACGCAATATCGCCAAAGCGCAGAAACTGTATGCCGAAATCGACCGCACTGATTTTTACAAAAACAAGGTTTGTGTCGCCGACCGCTCGCGGATGAATGCGACATTCTATTTGCCGACCGAGAAGCTTGACGACATGTTCGTGGCGGAAGCCAGAGAACACGGATTGATCAATCTCAAGGGACACAAGGTCGCCGGCGGTATTCGCGCTTCGGTTTATAACGCGATGCCAATGGCGGGCATCGATGCGCTGGTGGTATTCATGCGGGATTTCGAAAAACGGAATGGGTGATTGGGGTTCATCCGGCGGAAACGATAGCACGCAAATCCTCGAAGAGGGCCTCGGTCAAAACGCGATGAATGGAAAATGATCCCGAATAAAAGCACACTCTTTTTATAAAGGAAGAGCGTGCCCTTCAGGGTGGGAGGTTGATACGATGAAAGTTTCTCAAGAACACGCCCTTCTGGAATAATGGCGTGGTATGGGTCGGCGTTTTGGAAAAGCGCGAGGCTTTTCCTCGGCAGCAGCGTTAAGGTTGCGTTAAGATTGGTGAGCAACGATTCGGGTTATCCTAAGGGTGGATGATCAGGCCAAGGAGTTGTAATGATCTGTCTGCGTTGGCTGCAAATTGGCGTCGCCGTTTTTGCCGGTACGTTATTGAGTGCGTGTACCGAGAAAACGGCGGAAACCTATCAAGGGTATGTCGAAGGGGAGTACGTCTATGTCGCTTCGCCGCTGGGGGGGCGACTCGATCAACTGACGGTGCAGCGCGGGACGATCATCGAGGACGGCGCGCCGCTTTTTGCCTTGGAAGCGGAAAAGGAAAGCGCCGCGTTGCAGCAGGCGCGGGCGCAGCTTTCCGCCGCGCAGGCGCAGTTGTCCGATATCAAAACCGGTCGGCGGCTGCCGGAAGTGCAAGTGATCGAGGCACAGTTGGCGCAGGCGCAGGCGCAGGCGAAACAGGCAGCGATTCAGGCGGAACGCGATGAAAAGCAATTGGCGTTCGGCGGTATTGCCGAAGCGCAGCGCGACGACAGTCGGGCGCGCGCCGAGGCGACGGCGGCGCAGGTGCGGGAATTGACCTATCAGATTGAAGTGGCGCGTCTCCCCAACCGTGAGCAGCAAATCAAGGCACAGGAGGCGCAGGTGACGGCGATGCGGGCGGCGCTCGAGCAGGCGGATTGGGCGCTGCGGCAGAAAGCGGTGACGGCAGCGAAGGGCGGCGAAGTGGTGGACACGCTGTATCGCGAAGGTGAATGGGTGGCGGCAGGGGCGCCGGTAGTGAAGTTGTTGCCGCCGCAAAACGTCAAAGTACGTTTTTTCGTTCCCGAGACAAAGGTCGGCGCAATAAAGAAAGGGCAACCGGTGCGACTTGTTTGCGACGGTTGTGCGGCACCGGTCGAGGCGGTGATTACTTATATTGCCGACCGGACCGAATATACGCCGCCGGTGATTTTCAGCAACGAAAGCCGAGCCAAGCTGGTATTCATGGTCGAAGCACATCCGCAGCCGAACGAAACGCGCTTGCTGCATCCCGGCCAGCCGGTATCGGTGCATCTGCTATAAAAAAATGATAACCCGTCAGGAAGGCCGCGTTCGCAGTTCCGAATTCGCGATCGATGTGCGCGGGTTGAACAAGTATTTCGGCGACAAGCATGTTGTCGATGACCTGTCGTTGCAAGTCCGTCCCGGTGAGATTTTCGGTTTTCTGGGGCCGAACGGCAGCGGCAAGACGACTTCCATCCGGTTGATGTGCGGTTTGTTGACGCCGGATTCGGGCGGCGGCACTTGCTTGGGCTACGACATCATCACCGAAAGCGACGCGATCAAGCGCAACGTTGGCTACATGACGCAGCGGTTTTCGTTCTGGGAAGATTTGTCGATCCGTGAAAATCTCGATTTCATCGCGCGTGTTTACCAGATGCCGGATCGAAAAACGGCGGTGGAAAATTCGCTGACCAACCTTGGATTGAAAGAGCGGGCAAACCAATTGGCGGGTACCTTGTCCGGCGGTTGGAAGCAGCGACTGGCTCTGGCGGCGTGCATGTTGCACCGGCCGGCGTTGTTGCTGCTCGACGAGCCGACGGCAGGCGTCGATCCTGCCGCACGACGCGATTTTTGGGAGGAGTTGCACCGGTTGGCGGCGCAGGGTGTTTCGGTGCTGGTCAGTACGCATTACATGGACGAAGCGGAACGCTGCCACAAGCTTGCTTACATTTCGCACGGCGCTTTGCTGGCACAGGGGGCGGCGCAGGAAATCGTGGCGGCACAGGGATTGTTTACCTGGGCGATCAAGGGCGAGATCGCCGACGAAAACCTGGCCAGGTTATCGGCCATGCTTGCCGGCAAACCGGGCGTTTTGCAAACGGCGGCGTTCGGCAACGCGCTGCATGTGACCGGCCGCGATCCGGTCATGCTCGAAAAAACGCTGCGGGAGACCATCGCCGATCTTCCGTATGAAATGGTACGAACGGAAACCGGACTTGAAGAAGTGTTCATCCACTTGATGCGGACGTCGGCGGAAGCGCGGAAGGTGAAGCGATGAGCCGCCGGCCATTTTTCTTTTCCGTGGCGCGCTTCTGGGGAATCGTGCGCAAAGAATTCCTGCAACTGAAACGGGATCGGGTCACCCTTGCGGTGACGATCGGTATTCCGGTGATGCTGCTGATTCTGTTCGGCTATGCGATCAATATGGATCCGAAGAACTTGAAGACCATGATGATTGACGCCGACCGCAGCGAGTTTTCGCGCAGCTTCATCATGGCGATGCACAACACGGGTTATTTCAAATTTGTCGGCGAACTGAACAATGAGGAAGAAGGTGAGGAGGCGCTGGCGCGGGGCGATACGCAGTTTGTCGTGAACATTCCGAGCGATTTTTCGCGGCAGTTGGTGCGGGGCGAACGACCAGCGGTTTTGATCATTGCCGACGCCACCGATCCGGCGGCGGCGAGCAACGCGATCGGTGCGGTGACCCGGTTGGCGGAAAGTGTGGGCTGGAAGGATTTCGGCGGCCCGCTGACGACGTTGCACGGATCGGCTTTGCCGTTCGAGGTGCTGGTTCATCGCCGCTACAACCCGGAAGGCATCACGCAATACAACATCGTTCCCGGACTGATGGGAGTCATTTTGATGATGACGATGGTGATGATCACCGGACTGGCGATGGTTCGTGAACGCGAACGGGGCACGATGGAAAACCTGTTGGCAACGCCAGTGCGGCCACTGGAAGTGATGACCGGAAAAATTGTGCCGTACATTTTTATCGGGATGATTCAGGCCTCGATTATTTTATTGGCGGCGATTTTGCTTTTCAGTGTGCCATTTGTCGGTGGCATCGTCGAGCTTTATGTGATTCTGCTGGTTTATATCGCAGCAGCGTTGACGGTTGGGATTACCATCTCTTCGTTGTCGATGAATCAGTTGCAAAGCGTGCAACTGACGTTCTTTTTCTTTTTGCCTAATGTGCTGTTGTCGGGTTTCATGTTTCCGTTTTACGGCATGCCTTATTGGGCGCAAGTCATTGCTCATGGGCTGCCGATGACGTACTTCAACCGGCTGGTGCGCGGCATCATGTTGAAAGGCAACAGTTGGCCGGATTTGTGGACGGATTTGTGGCCGTTGATGGCGTTCACGGTCATCCTGATGGGGGTTGCGTTGAAATTTTACCGACGTACACTGGATTGATGGGGATGCGCTCATGTCACTAAAATTCAGATGGGGATTGCTGGTCTGTGCTGTTGCGGCGCTTGGCGGTTGCGCGGTCGGCCCCGATTTCAAATCGCCGGAAGCGCCAGCGGCAGCGCGCTATACGGAAACCCCGCTGCCTGAACAAACCGTGGCGATCCCAGCGGTGACCCCCGGCGGCGCGGCGCAACGGTTCGTCGTCGGAGAGGCCGGAGATTTGCTGCGCGGCGAACCCTGGTGGTCGCTTTTTCAAAATACAGAACTCAACCGGTTGATCGAACAGGCGTTGGCAAACAGTCCGACATTGGCAGAAGCCGAAGCGCGTCTCCGGCAGGCGCAAGAAGAGTATGCCGCGCGTGCCGGCACGTCTCGCTATCCGGCGGTCGATCTCGGCGTTTCGGCAGCACGACAACAGGTCAACGTTGAAGCGATGGGTATCACGGCGATCCCCAGCCCGCCGCCGTTTACGCTCTACAACGCATCGGTCGGCGTTTCCTATACCTTCGACTGGTTCGGCGCCAATGCGCGGGCGCTGGAAGGGTTGCAGGCGGCAACGGAAATCAAGTTGTATCAGTGGGAAGCGGCGCGGCTGACGCTGGCGGCCAACATCACCGCCGCCGTGGTACGCGAAGCATCGTTGCGCGAGCAGATTGACGTTCTGGATTTGGTGATCGAGGCGCAGCGGAGGCAACTGGCGATTCTCGAAGCACGGCGCGCGCTCGGCGGCGTATCCGATACCGAGGTGCAAAACGTCAAAAGCGTTCTGGCCGACACTCAAGCCCGCTTGCCGCCGCTGCAGCGCTTGCTGCACGGCACACGTCACCAACTGGCATCGTATCTGGGGCAAACGCCGGGCGAGGTGGCGCTGCCGTCGTTCCGCCTTGCTGATTTGCGGTTGCCGGAGACATTGCCGTTGACGGTTCCCTCCGAACTGGTGCGTCAACGTCCCGACATTCGCGCCGCTGAAGCGATGCTGCACCAAGCGAGCGCCCAGGTCGGCGTGGCAACGGCCAATCTGTATCCGCGCCTTACGCTGAGCGGCAACTTCGGCTCGGCGGTACTGAGCGGAGAAAAATTGTTTGCCGATGGTTTCAACCTCTGGAATCTGGGCGCTGGTGTGACCCAGCCGCTGTTTCGCGGCGGCGAGTTGCGGGCATACAAGCGCGCCGCCGAAGCGGCGTTTGACGCCGCCGCCGCCGGCTACCGGCAGACCGTATTGCAAGGGTTCCAGAACGTTGCCGACGCGCTGCGGGCGCTGGAAACCGACGCGCTGGCCTTGGAAGCGCGCAGCGCGGCGGCTGGCGAAGCGCGGGCGACCTATCGGTTGATGGAAGCGCGTCACCGCTTGGGCGGCGTTGATCAATGGGCGGTGCTTGATGCCGAGCGGCGCTATCTGGAGACGCAACTGGCGCAAATTCAATCGACGGCGGATCGTTACGCCGATACCGTGGCGTTGTTTCAGGCGATGGGGACAGGAGCGGCAGGAGCGGCGGAAGCGCTCAACCGGACTGCGCCGTAGCAGGGCCTGTTAAGGGTAACTTTGCCCCGCCCATCGGCGTTGTGCTCCTTGCATGGGCGGGTTGGCTCATGCTGCGTCGCGTATAGTATTAACACGCCCTGAAGCCGCTCTTCATCGCTTCAACCGGTAACTCGCGACCGATCACGACCAGCACTGAGCTTCGCGCTTCTTCGGGACGCCAGGGTTCGCCGTAGTCGAAGCCGACGACTTTATGCACGCCCTGAACGATCAGCCGTCGCGGTTCACCGGCGACGGCGAGAATGCCTTTGTAGCGCAGCATGTCGTTGCCGTGGTCTTCAATGAGCGACTCCATCCAGGCGCCGACGCGAACCAGATCCATTTCGCCGGCCTCGAGGACATGCGAACCGATGCTGTCGTTCCACGAACGGTTCAGCAAAGTCTGCGGTTGCCGGATTGCAACGAAAACAGGCGCGGAAGTGTTTGGCGCGACGAAAGCCTCATCGACCGAGAGCGCGGATTCGAGGTTGAAAGCATGGAGGTCGAGCCAGTCTGCGGGCGGCAACTGCCCATGAAGAACTTCAACGATGGGGGCGCGCGCATTGATTTTTCGCAGACGGTCGATCAACAGTGCCTTACCGTCGTCTTGGATGCGGTCGGCTTTGGTCAGCAACAGGCGGTCGGCGAAGCCGATTTGCGAAGCGGCGACGCGATGCTCGTCGAGTTGTTTCTGCGCGTGTTCGCTGTCAACCAGAGTGATCACGGCATCGAGCTGAAAACGCTCCCGCAACGCGTCATCGACGAAAAAAGTCTGGATGACCGGCGCGGGATCGGCGAGGCCGGTGGTTTCGAGAATCAGGCGGTCAAAAGACAGCGTACCGGTGTCGCGGCGCGCCAGCAAGTCTTGTAGCGCGGAGGTCAGTTCGCCGCGCACGGTGCAACAGACGCAGCCGTTGGTCAATTCGATGATTTCGACTTCGGCGCCTTTCGTCAACAAGCGGCTGTCGAGATTGATTTCACCGAATTCATTTTCGATGATGGCAATTTTTTCGCCACGGTTTTCGCTCAGGAGATGGTTGAGCAGCGTGGTTTTTCCGGAGCCCAGGAAACCGGTGAGAATCGTCGCGGGAACGGGAGAGCGGTCGGTCGTCATCGGAGCAAGGAGGGACAGGCCACTCAGCAGCAGCGGAACGAGCCGTTCTTGCCGCCGTAACGCGCGTCCTGGCGGTCGCGGAAAAATTCTTCGTAGGTCATGACCGGCTTTTCGGGGTGGGTCGTGCGCATGTGCTGGACGTAAGTGTCATAGTCGGGCATGCCGACCATCAGCCTGGCGGCTTGTCCGAGGTAGCGTCCGAATTTGGAGAGGTCCTGAAACATGCGGCGTCAAGGGAGTATGAAAACAGCACGATAAAGTTTTATTGTGCGTGAACACGCGCTGAATGTAAACCTTCGCGGCTGACGGATTCCTCAGAGAAGCCGGCTACGGGTACAATGAACCGATTCAAACAGCAGGTGGTTGAGTGAGAAACCATCTCAAAATGTTTCAGGAGTTCGGTATCAAGAAGCCGTCATTCCAGCGGACGCCGGAATGACGGAGTGGCCAAACGAACGTTTATAACGGAGCAACGATTTTGAGACAGGTTCCGAGCCTTACACGATGGAATGAAAACTGCCCCAATTTCCTCTTTGGGCAACGACCATGAAACAATTTATCGACCTTTTGATTTGCCCGCGTTGGTTGGTGCCGGTTGTACCCACTGGCGTTGTGTTCGAACGCTATGCGCTGGCGGTGGATCAGGGGCGAATCGTGGCAGTGTTGCCGGAGCGCGAAGCGCGGGAGCGGTTTATCGCACGCGAAACGGAGGTGCTGGAAGCGCATGCGCTGCTGCCGGGGTTGGTCAATCTGCATTGCCACGCGGCGATGAGTCTTTTGCGCGGCATCGCCGACGATTTGCCGCTGATGTCCTGGCTTTCGGAACACATCTGGCCGGCAGAAGCGAAGCATGTGTCTCCCCGCTTCGTTCACGACGGAACGCTGATCGCCTGCGCCGAGATGTTGCGCGGCGGGGTGACGTGTTTCAACGACATGTATTTCTTTCCAGAAGCGGCGGCGGAAGCGGTAAACATTTCTGGAATTCGGGCGGCGCTCGGTCTGACCGTGCTCGAATTTCCCGGCGCTTATGCAAAAGACGCAGACGAATACCTTGCGAAAGGGATGGCAGTTCGTAAAGCCTTGCATGGCAAACCGCAGCTTTCTTTTTGTCTGGCGCCGCACGCGCCGTATTCCGTTTCCGATCGCAGCTTCGAGCGGGTGAGGGCGCTCGAAGAAGAATGGCATTTGCCGCTGCATATTCATGTACATGAAACACGCGACGAAATCGCTCAGAGCTTGAAAGAACACGGCATGCGCCCGCTGGAACGTTTGCGCCGTCTCGGTTTGGTCGGGCCGGAACTGATCGCCGTCCACGCCGTGCATCTCGAACCGCAGGAAATCACGCAGTTGGCGGCGTGTGGCGCTTCGGTTGCGCACTGTCCTACCTCCAACCTCAAACACGGCAGCGGCATTGCGCCGCTGTCCGCTTTGCTTGAGGCTGGTGTCAATGTTGGCTTGGGCACCGACGGCGCTGCCAGCAACAGCCGCTTCGATTTGTTCGAAGAAATGCGGCTGGCGGCATTGCTGGCGAAGGGCAGCACGGAGAGGGCGTCGTCCGTTGACGCGCACCGTGCTCTGGCGATGGCGACGGTTCACGGAGCGCAGGCGCTTGGGTTGGGCGATGAAATCGGCTCGCTCGAAGTTGGCAAGGCGGCGGACTTGTGCGCGGTGGACTTTGGTGCGTTGCGTTTGTCGCCTTGCTACGATCCCGTCTCGCATCTGGTGTATGCGGCGAGCGGCGATGATGTGAGCCATGTCTGGGTGGACGGGAAGGCGCGTGTCAAAAACCGTGCGTCGGTCGATCTCGATATGGAGGCGTTGAAGGCGCTGGCAGAGGAATGGCGGGAGGAAATCCGCCCTTGCGCATGAAATTTTACTATAATCGAAATGTCCCTGATTTTCATAAGTTTGAATTGGATTAGGGAGGTGAGCGTTGAAGCCGATAGTGAAACAGGAGGTTGAACATGGATGTGATGGATATGAACGCAACCGATTTTAACAAGGTTGCAAAAATGGCGATGCAAGGCAGTGGCATCAAAGGGCGGAAATGGTCAAGGAGGACGGTTGATATTGCTCGCGCCACCTTCCTTGGAGGCAGAACCGCTACAGAAGTCGCCAAAGAATTTGGTGTGTCCTCTGAATATGTCTATAACGTCCGTCACCGATTTCGGTTGAAAGCGCAGGCGTGCCGGTTGAATATAGCAGCGTCCGAACTACGTCCGGACAAAGCAAAGCCGATAACACCAACAAAGCAGCGGGCACAAGTCAAACGATTTCTTCGCGAAGGTTTTTCTTTACCCGAAGTCAGGCAAATATTTTTAACGAGCGGGTCTCATATCTCCCTTGCGGAAATCAAGAGAATTGCTGCCGAGATGAAAAGATAAAAGGCACTGCTGCTTTCCTCAGGTTTGTCGCCTTGCCGCGACCCCGCCTGCATTTTGTGTATGCGGCGAGCGTTGATGATGTGAGCCATGTCTGGGTGGACGGGAAGGGGCGTGTCAAAAACCGTGCGCCGGTCGATCTCGATATGGAGGTGTTGAAGGCGCTGATAACTACTTGGTTTGATAAAATATCAGAGCGACGAAGTTATTGATGTTGCGTTGTTCCGGCACAGGAATGTTACCCGATGAATTTTAGAAAAAGCATTGCTTTTAATAATTTTCTTCATCATTAAAGGCTTCTCTGCCCTTTAAAATCCTTTCCTTTTGTTCATCAAAAATCTCGTCCCATAGCGTCTTTATATTGAATTCGCGTAGTGCGGCAACTCTTGAGCGGTATAACTGTTGATTATTCAGGTCATTGACCACGCTATCCGCGTCGCCTAAAAGCATGCCTGCGTTTATATTCATCAGCTCTAAGCGCTTGAAAACTTCTTTTGCCTCTCGGTGAGGTATAAGAACCTTTTCTATCGGGTTAAAATTTGGGAAACTAACCTCTGTGTTTGAGAAACAATGACTAAGATAAGAATCAAAATCTTCAAACCCTCCGTTACTTGCATGGTGGTATCGTAAAGTTGAGTATAAGAAGCATCCTTGCTGTCGTTGCATTCGCCAGTTCTTTTTTCCAGGTGTTGGCACGAAGAAGATATTATCGTTAGGATATTTATTATCTAGGCCATTGCGCATTAAAAAATTGGTGCTGGCCCAAGAACGAAAAAAATCAATAATATTTTCTTCGGAAAGGTTTTGAGGGAGGCTTTGTGACCACCCCTGATCCTTATACATCAGCACAAACATCAAAGAGGTAATATTTATTGCATAAATGGCTGAGCAATTATTCCTATTTTCTTCTTTCTCTATATCTTCTTTTTTTAGTCCATCAAAGGCAAAAAAAGCCGCAATATATGGAGAATATGAAAAATCTATGCAAGGGGTTGGAAGACCATGATGTCTGGCTATTTCCAAACCTTCAAGAAGGTTTTTTTCGTCGAAAGTTTCAAGGCTATGCCTAACAAGTGAGGAGCCATATTTTAATATTTCATTACGAAGGTTTTCAACATTGCCGTTATTGAAATCTTCCCATCTATCTCTCTCCCATGAGGTAGAAAGCTTATGTTTGACTGCATCCTTTACTCCTCGGAAAATGTAGTGACGCCCATAACTGCCGAGAGCAATATCCTCAAGGTGATTAAAAGCTTCTATGGCGGTTTCTTTAGAGATTACCTTTATCACTACTTTTCCCTTTACTTTTGTTCAGGAGCAGCTTCGGGGGCGCTTTACGGCAAGGAATGCTCGATAGATCAAATGTTCAAAGCCCCGAAGATTCGGGGCTTTTCAATACAAAAAACATCAATACATATTTCAAACAGCGACGGTCTTCGCCGTCTCCGCAAACTCCTCGATCTGATCGAAATTCATGTAGCGGTAAACATCGATCGCGTTTTGTTTGACGATGCCTACCTGCGCGAGATATTCCACGGCCGTCGGGATTTTTCCCATTAACGCGCAAACAGCGGCGAGTTCGGCGGAACCGAGATAGACGTAGGTGTCGATCCCGAGGCGGTTGGGGAAGTTGCGGGTGGAGGTGGACATCGCGGTTGATCCTTTACGGATTTGCGCCTGGTTGCCCATGCACAGTGAACAGCCGGGCATCTCCATTCGCGCACCGGATTTTCCGAGTACGCTGTAGTAGCCTTCCTCGTTCAGAATCATCGCGTCCATTTTCGTCGGCGGGGCGATCCAGAGGCGAGCCGGAATGTCGCTCTTGCCTTCGAGCACTTTCCCGGCAGCGCGGAAATGGCCGATGTTGGTCATGCACGAACCGATGAACACTTCGTCGATCTTATCGCCGGCGACTTCGGAAAGCAGCTTCACATCGTCCGGGTCGTTCGGACAGGCGACGATCGGCTCTCGGATTTCGTTCATGTCGATTTCGATCACTGCCGCGTATTCGGCGTCGCCGTCTGCTGTCAGCAACTGCGGATTGGCGATCCATGCTTCCATCGCCTTGATCCGGCGCGCCAGCGTGCGCTTGTCTTCGTAGCCGTTGGCGATCATCCATTTCATCAGAACGATGTTGGAGCGCAGATACTCGATGATCGGTTCTTTGGAGAGTCGCACCGTGCAACCGGCGGCGGAGCGTTCGGCGGAGGCGTCGGTCAGTTCGAATGCCTGTTCGACTTTCAGATCGGGCAGGCCTTCGATTTCGAGAATGCGGCCGGAGAAAATGTTTTTCTTGCCTTGTTTCGCTACGGTCAAGTGTCCCGCCTTGATCGCGTAATAAGGGATGGCGTTGACCAAATCGCGCAGCGTGATGCCTTCCTGCATCTTGCCCTTGAAGCGCACGAGCACCGAGTCGGGCATGTCGAGCGGCATCACGCCGGTGGCCGCGGCGAATGCGACGAGGCCGGAGCCGGCCGGGAACGAGATGCCGATCGGGAAACGGGTGTGCGAATCGCCGCCGGTGCCGACGGTATCGGGGAGCAGGAAGCGGTTGAGCCAGCTATGAATGACGCCGTCACCCGGGCGCAGCGCAATGCCGCCGCGGGCGGAGATGAACGAGGGTAGGGTGCGGTGCGTTTTGACGTCAACGAGCTTCGGGTAGGCGGCGGTGTGGCAGAAGGACTGCATCACCAGATCGGCGGAGAAGCCTAGGCAGGCGAGGTCTTTCAACTCGTCGCGGGTCATCGGGCCGGTGGTGTCCTGCGAACCGACCGAGGTCATCCGCGGTTCGCAATAGGTGCCGGGACGCACACCTTTACCTTCGGGCAGGTCGCAGGCGCGTCCGACCATTTTCTGCGCCAGCGTGAAGCCCTTGCTGGAATCCTTCGGCGCTTGCGGCAGCCGGAACACTGCCGAAGGCGGCAGTTTCAAGGCTTCGCGCGCTTTTGCCGTCAGACCGCGGCCGATGATCAGCGGGATACGACCGCCGGCGCGTACTTCGTCGAGCAGCACCGGCGTTTTCAGCGCCGCTTCGGCAATCGCGACGCCGTTTTTCAGCGCCTTGACGGTGGCTTTTTCGTGGTTGATGGCGAGTTCAATCTCGTCGCCCATGTTCATTTGCGCCACGTCGATTTCGATCGGCAGCGCGCCCGCATCTTCCTGGGTGTTGAAAAAGATCGGAGCGATCTTGCCGCCGAGGCAAACACCGCCGAAACGCTTGTTCGGCACGAACGGAATGTCGTCGCCGGTCCACCACAGCACCGAGTTGGTTGCCGACTTGCGCGAGGAACCAGTACCGACGACATCGCCGACATAGGCGACCGGATAGCCCTTCGCTTTCAGCGCTTCGAGTTGCTGGATCGGGCCACGTTCGCCGGATTTTTCCGGCGTGATGCCTTCTCGCGGGTTCTTCAGCATTGCCAGCGCGTGCAGCGGGATGTCGGGACGCGACCAGGCGTCCGGCGCCGGCGAGAGATCGTCGGTATTGGTCTCGCCGGTGACTTTGAACACGGTGATCTTGAGTTTTTCCGGCACTTCCGGGCGCGCGGTAAACCATCCCGCATCAGCCCAGGATTGCAGAACGGCGCGGGCGTTGGCATTGCCTTGTTCGGCCAGTTCGCGCACGTCGTGGAAGTAATCGAACATCAGCAACGTGAATTTGAGCGCGTTGGCGGCGATGGCGCCGACTTCAGCGTCGGCAAGCAGCGCGATCAACGGTTTTACGTTGTAGCCGCCGACCATCGTACCCAGCAGCTCGGTCGCCTTGGCGCGCGAAATGAGCGGGCTTTGGGCTTCGTTTCGGGTGATTTGCGCCAGGAATTCCGCCTTGATCTGCGCCGCGTCGTCAACGCCGGCGGGAATGCGATAGGTGAGCAGTTCGAGCAGGAAAGCCTCTTCTCCCACGGGAGGGTTGCGCAGCAACTGCACCAACGCCTCGGCTTGGGGTTTGGAAAGCGGAAGCGGCGGGATGCCCAGCGCGGCGCGCTCGGTGGCGTGTTGGCGGTAAGCGTCTAACATCTTGAATCCTTTCTGTGCAAAGCGGAAAAACCGCCGGAAAAGCTAAAAAAACAATGAAAACCACGCGTCATGCGAGCTGAAAAATGCGCGCTGGAAAGTTTCACCGGCCCGAAAAGCGCGTTGCCGCCTTCGGGCCGGACAGGGGTCAACCCAGTAACGGCGCCACCGCTGCGCGTTCTTCCTCAAGCTCTTTCAGCGTCACGGCGATGCGCGCTTTGGAAAACGCGTCGATCGGCAAACCGGGCACAACCTGGTATTCGCCGTTGGCGCAGGTGACCGGGAAGCCGAACATCACGTCTTCCGGGATGTCGTACTGGCCGCTCGACGGGATGCCCATGGTGACCCAATGGCCGTTCGTGCCGCGTACCCAGTCACGGATATGGTCGATCGCGGCATTGGCGGCAGAGGCGGCGCTGGAGGCGCCGCGCGCGGCGATGATCGCGGCGCCGCGCTTGCCGACGGTCGGCAAAAACACGTCGCTGTTCCAGGCGTCGTCGTTGATCTTGTCTTTGAGCGAGGCGCCGCCAGCGACGGCGAAACGGTAATCGGCGTACATCGTCGGTGAATGGTTGCCCCAGACGGCGAGCTTTTCGATATCGGCCACCGGCACACCGGCCTTCAACGCCAGTTGCATCAGCGCCCGGTTGTGGTCGAGCCGCAGCATCGCGGTGAAATTCTTTTTCGGGAGCGACGGCGCCGACTTCATCGCGATGTAAGCATTGGTATTGGCTGGGTTACCGACCACCAGCACCTTGACGTTGCGGCTGGCGACGGCGTCGAGCGCCTTGCCTTGGGCGATGAAAACCTTGGCGTTTTCCTGGAGCAGGTCGCTGCGCTCCATTCCCGGGCCGCGCGGCTTGGCGCCGACCAGCAGCGCGATGTCGGTGTCGCGGAAGGCGTCCTGGGCATCGCCGAATCCCTGCATGCCGGCGAGCAGCGGGAAGGCGCAATCTTCGAGCTCCATCATCACGCCTTTCAGTGCTTCCTGCGGCTTTTCCATCGGCAGTTCGAGCAATTGCAGGATCACCGGCTGATCCGGCCCCAGCATTTCGCCGGAAGCAATTCTGAACAGCAAACTGTAGCCGATTTGACCGGCGGCACCAGTAACACTAACGCGAACAGGCTTTTTCATTTGAGCTCCTCGATTCGATAAGACAACGGTTCTGAAAATGTCGAAAATGTGAAAACACTTAATGGTAGGCCTGACACCACAAGCTGTAAAGGTCTTGGCACTTTAAAACGGCACTTTGATCAGGGTTTTTTACACGGGTAGTAGGGTTATCGAAATGGCAAAAGATGGTTAAAAAAGGCAAATCATGCGTGACACAGCCGTAGGTCGTGCTTACAATGGGACATTTTTCAACTGCGATAGGAAAGGGAAAGGCCATGACGGAAAAGACTGCGACCATTTCGTTTTCAGACGGTTCGCCAGAGATTACGCTGCCGATGTTCGAAGCCCATCTTGGACCGGACGTCATCGACATCCGCGCTCTGTACGGGAAAACCGGCAAATTCACTTACGATCCGGGTTTTCTTTCGACGGCGTCGTGCGGTTCCACCATCACTTATATCGATGGCGACAAAGGCGAATTGCTTTATCGCGGTTATGCGATCGACGATCTGGCGCACCATTGCGATTTTCTCGAAGTTTGCCAGTTGCTGATTTACGGCAACCTTCCGACGAAAGAGCAGAAAGATAAATTCACCCAGCGCGTATTGCATCACACGATGGTGCACGAGCAGATGCACTTTTTCCTGCGCGGTTTCCGCCGCGATGCACATCCGATGGCGGTGCTGACCGGGCTGGTCGGAGCGATGTCGGCTTTCTATCCGGACTCGATGGATTTGCACGACGCGAAGAAGCGCGAGATGTCGGCGATCCGGTTGATTTCAAAAATGCCGGCGCTGGTGGCGATGGCGTACAAGTATTCGATCGGCGAGCCGTATGTGTACCCCGACAACAGCTTGTCGTACGCGGGCAATTTCCTGCGGATGATGTTCGCGACGCCGTGCGAGCCGTACAAGGTCAACCCCGTCGTCGAGCGGGCGTTTGACCGGATTCTGACGCTGCATGCCGACCATGAGCAAAACGCTTCGACTTCGACCGTGCGCTTGTGCGCTTCCTCCGGCACCAACCCAATCGCGGCGATTGCTGCCGGGGTGGCGTGTCTGTGGGGCCCGGCGCATGGCGGCGCCAACGAAGCCTGTCTCACCATGCTGAACGAAATCCAGGCGGCCGGCGGTGTCGAAAGAATCGGTGAATTCATCGCCAAGGTCAAAGACAAGGATTCCGGCGTCCGCCTGATGGGCTTCGGTCATCGTGTCTACAAGAACTACGATCCGCGCGCCAAGCTGATGCGCGAAGCCTGCCATGAAGTGCTCGGCGAGCTCGGGCTGGGCAACGATCCTTTGTTCAAGCTGGCGATGGCGCTGGAAAAGATTGCGTTGGAAGACGACTATTTCGTGAAGCGCAAACTGTACCCGAACGTCGATTTCTACTCCGGCATCGTCCAGAAAGCGATCGGTATTCCGACGCAGCTGTTCACCGCGATCTTCGCGCTGGCGCGTACCGTCGGCTGGATTGCGCAGTTGAACGAAATGATCGCCGATCCCGAGTACAAGATCGGCCGTCCGCGTCAGCGTTACATCGGCGAAAAGCATCGTCAGGTAAAGCCGCTGGCGCAACGGTGAACAGCGCGGGGGTCCTTCGAACATTGGTCATGAGGTAAGCGATGAGTCGTTCCATCAGTATGAAAGAAAGTTTATCCACCAGCGCCTTGTTCGGAGGCAACGCCCCGTTCATCGAAGAGCAGTACGAGCGTTATCTCGAAGACCCGTCGTCAGTCAGCGAAGAATGGCACCATTACTTCGGCCAACTGCGCGGCGGGGTTCGCGATGTGCCGCATGCGCCGATCGTACGCGCTTTCGAGCAGTTGACGAAGGCACCGGTACGACTGGCGGCGGCGCCCGCCGACGGGGTTCACAGCAGCAAGCAGGCGGCGGTGCAATTGTTGATCAGCCGCTACCGGATTCTCGGGTTACGGCAAGCCGACCTCGACCCGCTGCAACGTCAGTCGAAGGAACCGCTGCCGGAACTCGATCCGGGAACCTACGGTTTTACCGACGCCGACATGGAAACCGAGTTTGCCACCGGTTCGCTGCATTCGGCACCGTATGCCAAGCTCAAGGATATCTTGCGGCTTTTGAAAAATACCTATTGCCGGACGCTGGGCGTCGAATTCATGTACATGACCAATACCGCTCAGCGCGAATGGATGCGCGAGCAGTTGGAGACGGTGCACGGGCGACCGGCGATTGACCCGGCGATGCAGCGTTTCATTCTGGAGCGGTTGACGGCTTCCGAAACGTTGGAGCGCTACTTGCACACCCGCTACGTCGGGCAGAAACGGTTTTCCGGCGAGGGCGGCGAGGTGCTGTCGCCGATGCTCGATCACCTGATCCAGAAAGCGGGTACCCAGGGAGTGCAGGAAATCGTGATTGGGATGGCGCACCGTTCGCGGCTCAATGTACTGGTCAACACGATGGGTAAAATGCCGTCCGAGTTGTTCAGCGAGTTCGAGGGCAAGGTAGCGCTTGATTTGCTGGCCGGCGACGTCAAATACCACAAAGGCTTTTCGTCGAACGTCACCACGCCCGGCGGGCCGGTGCATCTGTCGCTGGCCTTCAATCCGTCGCATCTTGAAATCGTCAACCCGGTGATCGAGGGCTCGGTACGCGCCCGCCAGCGGCGGCGCGGCGATCTGACCGGCGACAAAGTGCTGCCGGTATTGATTCACGGCGATGCGGCGATAGCCGGGCAGGGCGTCAATCAGGAAGTGCTGAACATGGCGCAGACGCGCGGTTACACCACCGGCGGCACCGTGCACATCGTGGTCAACAACCAGATCGGCTTTACCACGTCCGACCCGCGCGACACGCGGGGGACGACGTACTGCACCGACATCGCCAAAATGATCGAGGCGCCGATCCTGCACGTCAACGGCGACGATCCTGAAATCTGCTTGTTTGCGATCGAACTGGCGCTGGCATTCCGGATGAAATTCCGCAAAGATGTTTTCATCGACCTGGTGTGCTTCCGCAAGCTGGGGCACAACGAGGCCGATGAACCGATGGTGACGCAGCCGTTGATGTACAAGAAAATCAACGCCCATCCGGGGACGCGCAAGCTCTACGCCGACCAACTTGAGCAGGCCGGCGTGATAGCGACCGGCGAAGCCGGCAAAATGATTGAAGCCTACCGGGTGGCGCTCGACCGCGGCGAGCACACCAACAGCACGATTCTGTCCAATTTCACCACGCCGTATCCGGCCAATTGGGCGCCGTACAAAGGGAAAGAGTGGACCGAACCGGTCGATACCCGCGTCGATTACGCGCATCTGCAAGCGCTGGCGCGCAAAATCACCGAAGTGCCGGCCAATTTCAAACTGCACCCGCGCGTCGAAAAAGTGGTCGCCGACCGTCGGGCGATGGGCGAGGGCAAGCAGCCGCTCGATTGGGGAATGGCCGAAAACCTCGGTTACGCCGTGCTGCTCGATCGCGGCTATCCGGTGCGTTTGTCCGGGGAAGATGTCGGGCGAGGCACTTTTTCGCACCGGCATGCGGTGTTGCACGATCAGAACCGTGAGCGCTGGGACGCCGGAACCTGGGTGCCGTTGCAGCATATCAAGGACAAGCAGCCGGAGTTTGAGATCATCGACTCGGTGCTGACCGAAAACGCTGTGCTGGCCTTTGAATACGGTTATGCAACGTCGTCGCCCGAGCAGATGGTGGTTTGGGAAGCGCAGTTCGGTGACTTCGCCAACGGCGCACAGGTGGTGATTGACCAGTTCATCAGCTCCGGTGAAGTGAAGTGGGGCCGCTTGTGCGGGCTGACGCTGCTGCTGCCGCACGGTTACGAGGGGCAGGGGCCGGAGCATTCGTCGGCGCGTCCCGAACGGTTCTTGCAACTGTGCGCGCAACACAACATGCAGTTTGCCGTGCCTTCGACACCGGCGCAGATGTACCACCTGCTGTACCGCCAGATGCTGCGGCCGTATCGCAAACCGCTGGTGGTGATGACGCCGAAGAGCTTGTTGCGGCACAAAGAAGCGGTGTCGGATTTGCGCGAACTCTCTGACGGCAAGTTCCACAACGTGATCGGCGACGCGACGGCCGATCCGAAAAAAGTCAAACGGATCGTTGTCTGTTCCGGCAAGATTTACTACGAGCTTAACGCTTACCGGCGCGAGCACCAGCGCGACGATGTGGCGATCGTGCGGCTCGAACAGCAGTATCCGTTCCCGCACGACGCTTTCAAGGCCGAGATCGTTCGCTTCCCGAAAGCAACGGAAGTCATCTGGTGCCAGGAAGAACCGCAGAATCAGGGGGCCTGGTACCGCCTGCGGACATATTTCCAGACAAATATCGACAGCAAACAGGTTCTGGCTTATGCCGGACGCGCCATTTCGGCGTCGCCGGCGGTGGGTTACGCGGCCAAGCACGCCGCCGAACAGAAGAAAGTCGTCGAAGACGCCTTTGCTGATTCGGCAGCGCTGACGACCGGCAGTATGGGTATCAAAGAATAATATACAGAGGAAATGCATGAAGATCGAAATCAAAGTTCCGCCACTTCCGGAATCGGTCACTGAAGCAACGTTGGTGCAATGGCACAAAAAGCCGGGGGACATCGTCGCCCGCGACGAAAACCTGATCGACCTCGAAACCGACAAGGTGGTGCTGGAACTGCCGGCGCCCGAGGTTGGTGTGTTGACCGAAATCATCGAAAATGACGGCGCGGTCGTGAAAGCCGGACAAGTGCTCGCTGTGCTTGACACCGCAGCGACGGTAGCACCGACTCAAGCGGCTCCGACAGCGGAAACCAAACCGGCGGCAACTCCGACGGTTGTTGCCACAGCAGCGGCGCTTCCGACCGCCCGCAAGCTGATGGAAGAAAAGAACTTGACGGCGGCGGATGTCGGAGGCAGCGGCCGCGGCGGCAGGATTACCAAGGCCGACGCGATGGATGCCGGCGCAAAAGCGTCGGCAACGGCCACACCGGCAACCGTTGCAGCGGCACCGCTGCCGACCGTGAGCGGCGCGACGGAGTCCGGCCGCATCGAACAGCGCGTGCCGATGTCGCGGCTGCGTCAACGTGTTGCCGAGCGGTTGGTGGAATCGCAATCGACGGCGGCGATCTTGACCACGTTCAACGAAGTCAACATGCAGCCGGTGATGGATTTGCGCAACAAATACCGTGACCGTTTCGAGAAGGCGCACGGCATTCGCTTGGGTTTCATGGGCTTCTTCGTCAAGGCGGTGGTCTATGCGCTGAAGAAATATCCGCTCGTCAATGCCTCGATCGACGGCAACGACGTGGTGTACCACGGTTATTTCGATATCGGTGTGGCGGTCGGCAGCCCGCGCGGACTGGTGGTGCCGATCCTGCGCGATGCCGATCAGAAATCGTTTGTCGAAATCGAAAAACAAATCGGTGAGTTCGGCAAGCGCGCCCAGGAAGGCAAGCTCACCATCGAAGAATTGACCGGCGGCACGTTCACGATCAGCAACGGCGGCGTTTTCGGTTCGATGATGTCGACGCCGATCATCAACCCGCCGCAATCGGCGATTCTCGGCGTTCATGCGACCAAGGAACGACCGGTGGTTGAAGGCGGTCAGATCGTGATCCGGCCGATGAATTATCTGGCGCTGTCGTACGACCACCGTTTGATTGACGGTCGCGAGGCGGTGCTGTCGCTGGTAGCGATCAAGGAAGCGCTGGAAGACCCGGCGCGCATCCTGCTGGACATTTGATAGAGGCTGAGAAAAACGATGGCAAGCGCATTTGATGTGGTGGTGATCGGAGCCGGCCCCGGTGGTTATATCGCGGCGATCCGGGCGGCGCAGTTGGGTTTCACGGTGGCCTGTGTCGATGACGGTGTACGCGCCGACGGCAAACCTGCCCCGGGCGGCACCTGCACCAACGTCGGCTGCATTCCGTCGAAAGCACTGCTGCAATCGTCCGAGCATTTCGATACGGCACGCGCGCACTTTTCCGAGCATGGTATCGGCTTGAAAGACCTGAGCATCGACGTACCGAAAATGATCGCCCGCAAGGCGAAGATCGTTCAACAAACCAACGAAGGCATTCTCTACCTGTTCAAGAAAAACAAGATCACGTTTTTTCAGGGGCGGGCAGCGTTTGAAGGCAAAGAAGGCAATGGTTGGCGGTTGAACGTTTCGCCGGTCGGCGTCAATAAAAACGCGGAAACCCTGACTGCCGCGCATGTCATCGTCGCTACCGGCTCGTCGCCGCGCGCGTTGCCCGAAGCGCCGTTCGACAACAAGCGCGTTCTCGACAATGAAGGCGCGCTGGCGTTGACCGAAACGCCGAAACGCCTGGGCGTCGTCGGCGCCGGCGTGATCGGCCTCGAAATGGGCTCGGTCTGGCGGCGACTGGGCGCGGAGGTGACGCTGCTCGAAGCCTTGCCCGAATTCCTCGGCGTTGCCGATGCAGCGGTTGCCAAAGAAGCGGCAAAGCTGTTCAAGGCGCAGGGATTGGTGATCCACACTGGTGTGAAAATCACCGGCGTCAAGAACGGTGCCAAAGAGCTTGCGGTGGAGTACACCGACGCAACCGGTGCCGCGCAAAAAGCGGTGTTCGACAAACTCATCGTTTCGATCGGCCGCGTACCGAATACCCGTGGGCTGAACGCAGAGGCGGTCGGACTGGCGCTCGACGAGCGCGGCTTCATTGCGGTCGATGACCATTGCCGCACCAACCTGCCCAACGTCTGGGCCATCGGCGATGTGGTGCGCGGCCCAATGCTGGCGCACAAGGCCGAAGAAGAGGGCGTGGCGGTGGCCGAACGGCTGGCCGGGCAGAAGCCGCATGTCGACTTCAACACGGTTCCCTTTGTGATCTATACCTCTCCCGAGATCGCCTGGGTCGGCAAAACCGAACAACAACTCAAAGCCGCCGGCGTTTCGTACCGGGCGGGAAGCGTGCCGTTCATGGCGAACGGTCGCGCCCGTGCGCTCGGCGACACGCGGGGATTCGTCAAATGGCTGGCCGACGCGGCGACCGATCGCGTACTCGGTTTGCACATCATCGGGCCGATGGCTTCGGAACTGGTGATGGAAGGCGTCACCGCGATGGAATTCGGTGCGGCGAGCGAAGACATTGCGCGCATCTGCCATGCGCATCCGACCCTGACGGAAACCGTCAAAGAAGCCGCGCTGGCGCTGGACGGGCGGGCTCTGAATTTTTGAGAAACTTCGGCGCATGAAACGAAATTTCTCTCGTTTCATGCGCCGGCAAAGTCTCACAGAAAGGGCGCGCGCGTCGGTACGAGAGTCGTTGGCCTGAAATCTGCGTAAAAATGAAAAAGTAAGTTGCGATGAACGATCCGGCGTTGACAAAGCTGAGCTTCGCTGGACTTTCAGCAACTTTCGTCGGCAACGGGGTTGGCCGGTTTGCCTACATCGCGTTGATGCCGGCGCTGATCGGCGCGGGTTGGTTCACCAAAAGCGAGGCCTCCTACCTCGGCGTAGCGACCTTGGCGGGATTATGAGATAAGCGACGGGAAAAAACGGCGGGATTAGCGGCATTCATCGCGGCAAGTGAAGTGTTGATGAATCGCGCCTTAATTATTTTTGGATAGTTCTAATTATGAGGATTAAACATCTGCCGCCAATTGTTTACGTATTAGTTTTAATTATTTGGCAATGGTGGGCTTATAGTGAGGAATTTCCTGGCGAGTGGTACCGTTCGCTTGCAACGGGATTGTTCGTTATCCTTTTCTGCTTTTTACCTTTTGTTGTATCGATTGTTTGCGCCTTGTCTTTGGAGCATATGAGCAGCAGGGTGTCTCGCTTTGCGATGAAAATTTTAGAGCTTAATTTTGCTGCGTTTTCCATTTTTTATCTTTATAAAGGAATGGGCGGGGATAGAGTCCGGCTTCCAAATGAAAGTTTGGAGTCTTTGTTTTTGGCTTTGACAATAATCGGTTATTTTTTAACAAGAGAAGCTTTTTGCAGGATGTTGAGGAAACCGCTCCTTGGCGGTTTGAATGGGGTTAGCGTACTTGATGAGGTTAAATTATTTAAGGACGGAAAGTTTCAAGAGGTGAGGGCATGTGTAGCGATGGCGCTTTTTTTGCTTTTTCTTTACGCGGTACATTTTAGCCAAGCCGGGTGGGTGCTATTTCATTATAAGCAGACGTAATCGGTAATCTGCCCCTAAAAAAGCTCGATTAAAAGTAGAAAGCTAAACGACCTTTGCAAGACGCTGTATGGGAGTAAAGCCGATAAAATCTTCTTCCTTGAAAACGGCTGACTGAAAGGACGCCATGATGCAACTTTATCTGAACGACACTTCTCCGTTTGCGCGGTGGGTTTTGGTCACCGCTCTGGAAGCGGGGGTAGAAGATTTTTCGCTCGTCTGGGTCGATCCCTGGGCATCGCCCGGTTCACTCACGGCGATCAATCCGTTTTCGACGGTGCCGACGTTGAAACCCGAAAACGAACCGGCCGTTTTTGAAAGTCTGCTTGTCTGCCAATACCTGCTGGGGCTGAACGAAAAAACCGCTAACGTCGAATGGCGCGTTGCCTCTGGTTTACACCGTCTGGCGAAGGGAAAAACCTTGATGGAGATGGCTTTCCGTCGTGTGGTTTTGCAGCGCTTTGTCGCACCACCGAAAAACTGCGAACTGATCGCTCGCAGCGAAGAGGGCGTGAGCCGCGCCCTGGCTGAACTGGAGCAGTTTTTTCACGCGCCGCCTTACGGAACAACGGCGTCAAGGCTGTCGATTGCCGATCTTTGCCTCGCGGTGGCGTTGGCCTATGTGCGCTTCAGATTGCCTGAGCTGTTTCAAACCGCTGCCACCGCAAAGACATCGGAAATCTTGCAGCAATGGGAAAAAAGACCTTCTTTCGCAGCGACTTCGCCACAGGCGCTCAAGGCCCAACCCGAATCTTTGAGGGCACTGAAATCAAGCGCCGCCGCCAGTAGGTAACAACGTGCTCTCACTCTTCTGAGCAACGGCTGAGCGAAGGTTTTGTTTGGTGACATATCGGGGCAGGGCATCGCAAGAACCGCCCGCAAGCTGTGCTATGGTTCGGTTTGTTGCTGGAGTGTGTCGTCAAGAACGACAGAATCGCTATTATGTCCCTTTTTGTTTTATCGCTGTTGTTCACCTTGCTGGCGGGTATCGTCCTGTGGTGGTGCATACCCGTGGGGCTGCGAAAAGCCTGGTGGTTTTTTTGTGGCGTGGCCGTCGGTATTCATCTGCTGTGGATGTTCGGACGCGCCGAGGGGAGCACGTTGTGGATGACGACGCCGTTCATGATCGTGACGATCATGTGGAGCGTCACGATGGCGCTGTTGACGGCTACCGGCGTTCTTTTTCTGGTACTGCGCTGGCTGTACCGGAAAGTTCTGCGTTCGCCGCAACTGCCGGATCGGGAACGTCGCCTGCTATTGTCGGCGGCGCCGGTCATCACGATGTCCGTCGCCGCCAGTTCGGTAGCGGCCACCGGTGTCGTCAATGCCGGCAAACCGTTTGAAGTGCGTCATGTTGACATTCCGTTGAAGCATTTGCCAGCGGCGTTTGACGGTTTTCGCATCGGCCAGCTTTCCGATGTGCACGTTGCCAATTTCATCACGCCCGCGTATTTGCGCCAGGCGGTAGCGGCGCTCGACGAAGCCGGTGTCGATGTGCAGGTGATGACCGGCGATTTGATCGACGATCTGTCCCAGATCGATGAAACATTTGAAGCGCTGTTGCAGTGTCGGGCGACGCATGGGACAGTCTGCGTCCTCGGCAATCATGAAAGAAGGCACATCGATCCGATCATGGCGGCATACACCCGCTACGGCGCGTCGGGACGGTTGCATTTGCTGGTGGATCAATCGATGTGTCTGGCGCACGAAGGAGAAACGCTCGCCGTCGTGGGGGTCGATTATCCGATGTCGGCGAGCGGCAGCCACATGCCGCCGAAAGAAAAATTACTGCGGCAGATGGAGGCTTCCGCTCAGAAAGCGTTCGCCGGAATAGCCGCCGGAGAGAATGCGCTGATTCTGTGCCTGACCCACCATCCGGATTTTTTCCGCTTTTCGGCGGCACGAGGCGCTGCGTTGACGCTGGCCGGTCATACCCACGGCGGCCAATGGAGCATCGGCAAAATGTCTTTTGCCGAATTGTTCGACTATCCGCTCGGGTATTACCGATTGGACGATGCACACTTGTATGTTTCGGGCGGCACCGGTCATTTGTTGCCGTTCCGGATCGGTGTGCCGACTGAGGTGACGGTGCTGACATTGCGGCAGGGCTGAAGAAGAAACTTCGGCAATATTTCTTTAAAGAATTAACCCGCTGAAGTTTGAATGATCGCGGCGAACCCGGGAGCTTCCCTTGTCGCAATAGGGATACATTAAGGTCGTCGAGAGACGGAAAATTCCTCTGTCGCAAAGGGGTTATAATTTTCAGATTCGGTGGTATGATTTCGACAGCAATCGGAGACAATGGCACGGGCGTCTTGGGTTGCAGCGAGTCTGTTCACCAAGGTTGAGAAACGGTCTTCAGGTACAACGGCAAAGCGGTAGCAGGGACCGGATCGTGCGGTGCGAAGTAGTGAACAGGTTAAGCGATGTAACCTGGACAGAAGTGACATGCAAGGGATTTACTTTCCGATTCTTCTCATCACGCTTACAGGCCTGATAATTGGCCTGTCGATGCTAGCGCTGAGTTGGCTGTTTTCTCCGCTGCGTCCTAATCCCGAAAAACAATTACCCTACGAATGCGGTTTCGATGCTCTGGAAGATGCCCGTTCGCCGTTCAACATCCGCTACTATCTGGTGGCGATCCTCTTCATCCTCTTTGATATCGAGTTGATTTTTCTGCTGCCGTGGGCGGTCGCGTTGCCGGAAATCGGCAATACCGGATTTTTCGCAATGCTGGTCTTTTTGGGCTTGCTGGGCTTGGGGCTGGTCTATGAATGGCGCCGCAAAGCGCTGGAATGGGATTGAGGCTGAACATCATGGCTTTGACGCCGGCTTCACTGACGCCCGATCACCAAGTCGCTGCCGCTATGTTGAATGAAAACGTTGCGACGCACGGTTTTGCGACGACGACGTTGGCCAGCCTCGTCGCTTGGGCGCGCGACGGCTCGATGTGGCCGGTGACGTTCGGATTGGCGTGCTGCGCCATGGAAATGATGAACGCCGGAGCGGCGCGTTACGACCTCGACCGCTTCGGAACAATGTTTCGCCCGAGCCCGCGACAGGCAGACGTGATGATCGTCGCGGGAACCTTGTGCAACAAGATGGCTCCCGCGCTGCGGCGGGTTTACGATCAAATGCCCGAGCCGCGCTGGGTGATTTCGATGGGGTCGTGCGCCAACGGCGGCGGTTATTACCATTATTCGTATTCGGTGGTGCGCGGCTGCCATCGCATCGTGCCGGTCGATATTTATGTCCCCGGCTGCCCGCCGACGGCGGAAGCGTTGGTGTACGGCATTCTGCAATTGCAGAACAAAATCTGGCGGACACGGATGGTGAAACGCTCATGAGACCGCCGCTGTCGCAACTCAAAACAGCGCTGACCGGGATTCTCGGCGACGGCGCCAACCTCACTGAGGCGCTTCGCGAACTGACGCTGGAAGTGCCGGTAACGCGACTGTCGGCGACGATGCAACGTCTGCGTGACGATCCTGCTCTGTCGTTCGACGCGCTGAGCGATATCGCGGGCGTTGATTACCGGGAATTTACCGGCCGCGATCCCGCCGCGCCGCGCTTCGCCGTCGCTTACCATTTGCTGTCAACGAAACATTGCTGGCGGTTGCGGGTTCGCGTTTTTGCCGAAGATGAAACGGAACCGGCAGTTCCCTCGGTGGTGTCGCTGTGGCCGATGGCGAACTGGATGGAGCGCGAATGTTTCGATATGTTCGGCATCGCTTTCGACGACCACCCCGATCTGCGCCGGATTCTTACCGATTACGGTTTCACCGGGCACCCGTTCCGAAAAGATTTTCCGCTGTCGGGACATCTCGAAATGCGCTACGATCCGGAGCAGAAACGAATCGTGTACGAACCGGTGACGATCGAACCGCGCGACAACGTACCGCGCATCGTCCGCGAACCGCATTACGGCGACAGCACTCCGCTGTCACCGCCTCCTGCCGAACCGAAAGGCTGAAATGAGCGAGCACCACTATCAGCTCAATTTCGGACCGCAACATCCGTCAACGCACGGGGTATTGCGTCTCGTCATGGAGATGGATGGTGAGGTGGTGGTGCGCGCCGATCCGCATATCGGGTTGCTGCATCGCGGCACCGAAAAGCTGATCGAACACAAGACCTACCTCCAGGGACTGCCGTACATGGAGCGGCTCGACTACATGTCGATGATGACGAGCGAGCACGCATTTTGTCTGGCCGTCGAAAAGCTGCTGCAACTCGACGTGCCGGTACGCGCGCAATACCTGCGGGTGATGTTCGACGAGTTGTCGCGGATCATGAACCACCTGCTGTGGCTCGGGACGTGCGGACTCGACCTCGGTGCGATGACGGTTTTTCTGTTCTGCGCCCGTGAACGCGAATCCATTTTCGACATTCTGGAAGCCACCAGCGGCGCCCGGATGCATCCCAATTATTACCGGCCGGGGGGCGTGTACCGCGATCTCCCCGACAAAATGCCGCAGTACCGGTCGTCGTTGCGCAGCGCCGAGGAACTGGCGCGGATGAACGCAAACCGGCAAGGAACGCTGCTTGATTTCATTGAAGCGTTTATCAAACAATTGCCGGCGCGCTTCGACGATTTTGAAACCTTGCTGACCGACAACCGTATCTGGAAACAACGCACTGTCGGCATTGGCGTGATACCGGCCGACCAAGCGATGGCGATGGGGTGCACCGGGCCTATGCTGCGCGCTTCAGGGGTTGCCTGGGATTTACGCAAGAAACAGCCGTATGCCGTCTATGACAAACTCGATTTCGACATTCCGACCGGGACAACCGGCGACTGTTATGACCGCTATCTGGTGCGGATGGAAGAATGTCGGCAATCGGTTCGGCTGATTCAGCAGTGTGTCGATTGGTTGCGCGTCCATCCCGGCCCGGTGATGACCGACAATCGCAAGATCGCGCCGCCACCGCGCGCCGAAATAAAGGCCGACATGGAGGCGTTGATTCACCATTTCAAACTGTTCTCCGAAGGCTTTCCGGTGCCGGCCGGCGAGGTGTACGCGGCGGTCGAGCATCCGAAAGGCGAGTTCGGCGTGTACATGATTTCCGACGGTGGCAACAAGCCGTACCGCGTCAAACTGCACACGCCGGATTTCGTGCATTTGTCGATGTTGGCGGCGATGGCGCCCGGTCATATGTTGTCCGACGTGGTGGCGCTGATCGGCACCTACGATGTCGTGTTCGGATCGGTTGACCGTTGAGAAGGGAATGACGATGCCGCTTTCCGTTACTGTCTGCCAGAAGATCGACCAGGCCATCGCCAAATACCCGGCGGGCCGGGAGCAGTCGGCAGTGATGGCAGCGTTGACGATTGTACAGAGCGAACGCGGTTGGCTTTCGCCGGAATCGTTGCGTGACGTCGCGGCATATCTGAACATGCCGCCGGTGGCCGTGTACGAAGTGGCGTCGTTTTATTCGATGTACCATCTGAAGCCGGTGGGACGCTATGTATTGACGCTGTGCACCAATTTGCCGTGTTTGTTGCAGGGGGCAGACAAGGCGGCGCGCCATTTGCAGGAGGCGTTGAACATCGGCTGGAGCGAAACGACCGCAGACGGAATGTTTACGTTGCTTCAGGGCGAATGCATGGGCGCTTGTCAGGAAGCGCCGGTGTTGCTCACCAACCACCACCGGATGTGCTGCAAGATGACGCCACCGCAAATCGATGCCTTGCTGGCGCAACTGCGAGCCGAAGCGGCCGGAAAGGAGCGCGACGAATGAGTGCCTTCCTCGATTTCGGCCCGGATGCGGTGTTGCTGGCAGGATTGACCGGCGACAACTGGCGGCTCAAGGATTACGTTGCGCGCGGCGGCTACGAAGCGCTCAAAAAAATTCTGAGCGAACGCACCGCGCCCGAACAAGTGCTTGCCGAAATCAAACTGTCGGCGTTACGCGGGCGGGGCGGCGCCGGTTTTCCGACCGGAATGAAGTGGGGCTTCATGCCGCACAACGCGCCCGAGAAGTACGTCATCTGCAATGCGGACGAGGGCGAGCCGGGAACGTTCAAAGACCGCGATATCCTGCGCTTCAACCCGCATGCGGTGATCGAGGGAATGGCCATCGCTGCCTATGTGATGGGTTGCGGGCGCGGCTACAACTACATCCACGGCGAAATCTGGGAAGTGTACGAACGCTGCGAGGAAGCGCTCGCCGAAGCGCGGGCGTCGGGTTTCATCGGGTCGCGTATTTTGGGCAGCCCTTTTTCATTTGAACTGTTCAACCATCACGGCTTCGGCGCCTATATCTGCGGCGAAGAAACGGCACTGCTCGAATCGATCGAGGGCAAAAAGGGACAGTCGCGCTACAAACCGCCGTTCCCGGCCAATGTCGGGCTGTACGGCAAGCCGACGACGGTCAACAACGTCGAGACGCTCGCCTGCGTGCCGCTCATTGTTAAAAACGGCGGCCAATGGTTCCTGGATCTAGGCCGTCCCAACGCCGGCGGCACCAAGATTTTTTCAGTGTCGGGCGATGTCGAGCGCCCCGGCAATTACGAATTGCGACTGGGCGCACCATTTGCGAAATTGCTGGAGATGGCCGGCGGTGTGCGCGGCGGGCGGCGGCTGAAAGCGGTGATCCCCGGCGGCTCGTCGTCGCCGGTGTTGCCGGGGGCGGTCATGATGGAAACCTGCCTTGATTATGATTCGATCGCCAAGGCCGGTTCGATGATGGGGTCGGGCGCGGTGATCGTGATGGACGAAACGCGTTGCATGGTGCGCTGCTTGCAGCGTCTCTCCGAGTTTTATCACGAGGAATCGTGCGGGCAGTGCGCGCCGTGTCGTGAAGGCACCGGCTGGCTGGCGCACATCATGCACCGGATCGAACACGGCGAAGGACGCCCTGGCGATATCGAAACGCTCGACCGGGTAGCGCATAACATCATGGGACGCACGGTGTGCGCGCTCGGTGATGCGGCGGCGTTGCCAGTGCGCAGTTTTGTCAAACATTTCCGCGATGAATTCGTGTACCACGTCGAACATCGCCGCTGCCAGGTGGCCGATCATGTCTGAAACCGTCATCGACAAGAGCGGCTGGCTCAATCTGGAAATCAACGGCAAGCCGGTGCAGATGCCGCCGGGTAGCACGGTGATGGACGCTGCGCAAACGTTAAAAGTGTTCGTCCCGCATTTCTGCTACCACAAAAAACTGTCGATTGCCGCCAACTGCCGGATGTGTCTCGTTCAGGTCGAAAAAATTCCCAAGCCGGTGCCTGCTTGCGCGACGCCGGTGTCCGAAGGGATGAAGGTGTGGACGCGCAGCGAGGTTGCGCTGGCAGCACAACAAAGTGTGATGGAGTTTCTGCTGATCAACCATCCGCTCGATTGCCCGATCTGCGATCAGGGCGGCGAATGCCGGTTGCAGGACGTGGCGGTCGGCTACGGCAAGGGGCGCTCGCAATTCCACGAAACCAAGCGGGTCGTGCACGGGAAAGATTTGGGGCCGTTGATGTCCGCCGCCGAGATGAGCCGCTGCATTCAATGTGCGCGCTGTGTGCGTTTCAGCGACGAAATCGCCGGCAATACGGAATTGGGGATGGTGCAGCGCGGCGACCGCGTGGAGATCGTGCCTTTCATCGGCGAGACGGTGGAGTCGGAGTTGTCCGGCAACATGATCGACTTGTGTCCGGTCGGCGCGCTGACCTCGAAGCCGTTCCGCTATCGGGCGCGGAACTGGGAACTGTCGCGGCGCAAGGCGGTGTCGCCGCACGATGCGCTGGGCGCCAACCTGATCGTTCAGCTCAGGCGCCATCAGGTCGTTCGGGTACTGCCGCTTGAAAACGAAGCGATCAACGAGTGCTGGCTGCCGGATCGGGACCGTTTCTCTTATGAGGCGCTGAGCAGTGAAGCGCGCTTGACGCGGCCGCTGGTCAAAAAAAACGGTGTGCTGATCGAAACCGATTGGCGGGAGGCATTGCCGCTGGCCGCCGCCCGCCTCTTGCATATTATCGAAAGTGGCGGCAGCGAGGCGCTGGGCGTATTGATTTCTCCGCACGCGACGCTCGAAGAAGCGGCGCTGTTGACGCGGCTGGCACGGGCGCTCGGTTGCGACAACATCGACAGCCGCTTGCGGCAACAGGATTTTTCGCAGAACCTCGCGCCAGTGCCTTGGCTCGGCATGCCGATTGCCGCCGTGTCGCAACTGAAAGCGGCGCTGTTCGTCGGCAGTTTCCTGCGTCACGATCAGCCGTTGCTGGCGGCGCGGGTACGGCTGGCGGCGCGGCGTGGCGCGGCGATTTCCAGCCTTCACTCGGTTCGTGCCGATTGGCACTTGCCGCTGGTGCACGAAAGTATCGTTCCGCCGTCGCAACTGGTCGCGGCGCTGGCGGCGTTGGTGGTAGCGGCGCACCGCGAAGCGAAAGTGACGGAAGCGTTGCCGGCGGCGTTTGATCAAGTGACGCCGTCGGAAAAAGACGTCGCGATCGTTCGCTCGTTGTTGGCAGCGCCGGAGAAGGCGGCGATTTTCCTCGGCAGTTTCGCGCAACAGCATGAACACGCATTGCTCTTGCAGGCGCTGGCGCAGCGACTGGCCGACTACACGCGGGCGACGCTTGGGGTGCTGCCGGAAGCGGCCAACAGCGTCGGTTTGGCGCTGGTTGGCGCGCAGCCGCAAGCCAACGGATTGAACGCGCGGGCGATGCTGGAAAAGCCGCGCCGGGCGTATATGTTGCTACACACGGAAGCGCCGTTCGATGTGGCGCAGGGCGGTACGGCGCTGGAGGCGTTGCGACAGGCCGATTTTGTGCTATCGCTGTCGCCTTTCCGGCCGTCGGAACACGGCGTGTTGCCCGACATCGTTTTGCCGATCGCGCCGTTCACCGAAACTTCGGGGACGTTCATCAACATGGAAGGACGGGCGCAGTCGTTTCACGGCGTCGCGCCGCCGCTCGGCGAGACGCGGCCGGGCTGGCAGGCGATTGCCGCGCTGGCCGGGCTGCTCGATCGGCCGTTTGCCGAGAGGACGCCGGAAGCGGTGCGCGCGGCGTGTGTGCCGTCGGCGGAAAGCATCAAAGCGCGGTTGTCGAACCGCATCGAGCTTGCGCTGCAAACACTGCCGAAAGCGGCAGCGAAGCTGGAGCGGGTGGCGGGCGTGCCGATTTACCATGCCGATCCTTTGGTGCGGCGGGCGCCTTCGTTGCAACGCACGGCGCTGGCGGCAGCACCGCAGGCGACGATGAACGCGGCGCTGGCGGCGCAATTGAGCCTGACAACAGGCGGGAGGGTGCGCATACGTCAGGGTGACGGCGAAGAGGCGGTCACGGCGGTGCTGTCCTGGCGGTGCGACGCAACGTTGCCGGCGAATACGGTGCGTTTCGACATGGCGCACCCGCTGACTGCCGGTTTTGATGTGTGCGGGGAATTCCATCTGGAGGCGGCGCCATGATCCAGTGGCTGGCGGATTTCTTTGGAGGCTTGGGCGCGCCTGGGCTGGTGATCTGGACGATGATCAAAATCGTCGCGATCACGTTGCCGCTGCCTTTGTGCGTGGCATTCATGACGCTGGCCGAACGGCGCGTGATCGGCGCGATGCAGTCGCGCTATGGGCCGATCCGGGTCGGTCCCAACGGCCTCCTGCAACCGTTCGCCGACGTGCTGAAGATGCTGTTCAAGGAAGTGGTGGTGCCGGCGCGCGCCAACCGGCTGTTGTTTCGTTTTGCGCCGCTCCTGATGCTGGTGCCGGCGATAGCGGCATGGGGGACGGTGCCGTTTTCGGAAAACCTGTGGCTGGCCGACCTCAATGCCGGGCTGCTCTACATCATGATGATGAGCTCGATCGGCGTTTACGGCGTCGTTCTGGCGGGATGGGCGTCCAATTCGCGTTTTGCGTTTCTCGGCGCGATGCGTTCGGCCGCGCAACTGATTTCCTACGAACTGGCGATGGGGTTTGCGCTGGTCGGGGTGGTTTTGCTGGCGAACACGCTGAACCTCGGTGACATCGTTCGCCACCAGACGGGAGGCTTTTGGCAATGGCATTTTTTGCCGCTCTTCCCGTTGTTCGTTGTTTACTTCATTTCAGGAATTGCCGAAACCAACCGTCACCCGTTTGATATGGCGGAAGGCGAATCTGAATTGGTAGCCGGTTTTCACGTCGAGTATTCGGGAATCGCCTTTGCGCTCTTCTTCCTCGCCGAATACATCAACATGATTCTGATCTCGGCGCTGGCGGCGACGCTGTTCCTCGGCGGCTGGCTGGCGCCGCTGCCGTTCCTGAACGAGTTGACGATCTTCGGCATGGCGCCGCTGGGGGATGGGTTTTTGTGGCTGGCGCTCAAGATGGCAGGGTTCTTGTTCATCTTCCTGTGGGTGCGGGCGAGCTTCCCGCGCTACCGTTACGACCAGGTGATGCGGCTCGGCTGGAAAGTGTTCATTCCGTTGACGCTGGCGTGGATCGTCGTCGTTGCGCTGGCAGTCCGGTGGCCGATGCTGTTCGGGGGATCGGCATGAACCGGCTACAGCGTTTCTTCAAGACCTGGCTGCTGTGGGAATTGCTCGCGGGGTTGCGGCTGACCTTTGGCCGGATGTTTCAACCCAAATTCACGCTGCACGTCCCGGAAGAGAAAACGCCGCAAAGCCCGCGTTTTCGCGGTTTGCACGCGCTGCGCCGTTATCCGGACGGCGAGGAACGCTGCATCGCTTGCAAACTGTGCGAGGCGGTGTGTCCGGCGCTGGCGATCACGATCGATCTCGCCGAGCGCGAAGACGGTTCACGGCGAACGACACGCTACGATGTCGATCTCAGCAAGTGCATTTATTGCGGGCTGTGCATGGAAAGCTGTCCGGTCGATTCGATCGTGCTGACGCGCATTTACGAATACCACGGTGAGCAGCACAGCGATCTGTATTTTACCAAGGACATGCTGCTGGCGATCGGCGACCGTTACGAAGCGCAGATCGCCGAAGATTTGGCGGAAGACGCTCCTTATCGATGACACCATGAGGCCGGTCACCCTATGAGCTTTTCAGCGTTTGTTTTCTATGTGTTGGCGGCGATTCTGCTGGTCTCCGCCGTGCGCGTCGTGAGCGCGCGCCAGCCGGTTCATGCGGCGTTGTCGCTGGCGCTGGCCTTCTTCACGATGGCGGCGCTGTGGATCATGCTGGGCGCTGAATTTCTGGGACTGGCGCTGGTGGTGATTTACGTCGGCGCGGTGATGGTGCTGTTCTTGTTCGTCTTGATGATGCTCGATTCCCGGCAGAATGACTGCTCGCCGCGCTGGCGGCGCCATTTGATCCCGGCGCTGTTGGTCGGTGCGGTGATGCTGGCGGAGCTGGCGTTGCTGATCGTCAACGGCGTCAAGGGAAAAAATGCGTTGGTGGAAAACGCAGCGACGACTGAAAACACGCGCGAACTGGGCAAGCTGGTGTTCAACCATTATTGGTATTCGCTGGAACTGGTGGCGGTGCTTCTGCTGGTCGGAATGGTGGCGGCGATTGTGTTGACGCACCGGCAGAGCCGTTTTGCCAAGCGGCAAGACCCGGCCGAACAAATCGCCGTGCGTCGCGACGACCGCTTGCGGGTGGTGTCGATGCCGGCGGCGACTGAGGCGGAAACCGCCCAGCCGCCGAGAAAAGAAAGAGAGCGCTGAGATGCCGGGACTGGAACCGACCCTGACGCATTATCTGCTGCTGGCGGCGGCGTTGCTGGTGATCAGCGTGGTCGGCATCATTGCCAACCGTCGCAACGTGCTGGTGCTACTGATGGCGGTGGAACTGGTGCTGCTGGCGGCGAATCTCAACTTCGTCGCTTTCTCGGCGCATTACGGCGATTTGTCCGGTCAAGTGATGACCATGTTCGTACTGGCGACGGTGGCGGTCGAATCGGCGATCGGATTGGCATTGTTGATCCTGCTGTTCCGCCGTCGCGGCACCATTGCCGTGCAAACGCTCAGCGTGTTGAAAGGATAGTCGATGATGCTGGCGCTTATTCCGTTGCTGCCGCTGTTCGCCGCATTGTTCGTCGGCTTTTTCGGCCGTCGCGCGCCGCGCGACTTGTCGCATTGGGTGTGCTGCACGGCAGTGGGGCTCTCTTTCGTGCTTTCAGCCATCGTGTTGTGCGAGGTTGTTTTTGTTTGGCCGGAGATCGGCACTCAGGCCGAAAGCGTTACGCTGTACACCTGGCTCGACCTCGGCAGCACACAACTGACGGTCGGCTTTCTGATCGATCCACTGTCGGCGCTGATGATGACAGTCGTTACGCTGGTATCGTTTCTGGTGCACGTCTATACCATCGGCTACATGAAGGACGACCCCGGTTACGCGCGGTTCTTCGCGTACATCGCGTTTTTCACGTTTTCGATGTTGATGTTGGTGATGTCGAACAACTTCCTGCAAATGTTTTTCGGTTGGGAAGGGGTCGGGCTGGCGTCGTATCTGTTGATCGGTTTCTGGTACACGCGCCCGTCGGCGACCAAAGCGGGGATGAAGGCGTTTCTGATGAACCGTGTCGGCGATTTCGGTTTCATCATCGGTATCGGCTTGCTGTTTGCTACATTGGGGACGCTCAACTTCGAAGAAATTTTTGCCCGGGCCGATGAACTCCAGGGATTGAGCGTTTCGTTGTGGCCGGGGGGGCTTGAATGGTCGCTGCTGACTGTTGCCTGCATCGGCCTTTTCGTCGGCGCGATGGGCAAGAGCGCGCAAGTGCCGTTGCATACCTGGTTGCCCGATTCGATGGAAGGTCCGACGCCGATTTCGGCGTTGATTCACGCGGCAACGATGGTGACCGCCGGCATTTTCATGGTGGCGCGGATGAGCCCGGTC
Source organism: Burkholderiales bacterium (assembly GCA_031260355.1). Classification (GTDB taxonomy): domain Bacteria; phylum Pseudomonadota; class Gammaproteobacteria; order Burkholderiales; family Casimicrobiaceae; genus UBA931. The sequence goes on along the minus strand of JAIRJZ010000047.1, from coordinate 13,081 downwards.
TTTGAAGGTTCGGATACGGCGCTGTCGTTCATCATCATCATCGGCGCAACGACGGCAATCTCGATGGCGCTGCTGGGACTGGTGCAAAACGACATCAAGCGGGTGGTCGCCTATTCGACGCTGTCGCAACTGGGTTACATGACGGTGGCGCTTGGCGCGTCGGCGTACTCGATGGCCATCTTCCATCTGATGACCCACGCGTTCTTCAAGGCGTTGCTGTTTTTGGCGGCGGGATCGGTCATCATCGCGTTGCACCACGAACAGGATATGCGCAAGATGGGTGGTCTGCGCCGGTTGATGCCGGTTACCTACGGGACGGCGTTGATCGGCGCTTGGGCGCTGGTCGGGTTGCCGCCGTTTGCCGGGTTCTTCTCGAAGGAACCGATCATCGAAGCGGCGCGGTTCGCCACGGTGACGGGACACCATTATGCGTACTGGGCGTTGACGCTCGGCGTATTTTTGACGGCTTGCTACACGTTCCGGATGATCTTCATGGTGTTCCACGGCGCGCCGCGCTACGGCGGTTCGTCGCATGCGCATGGAGCATCGCATGAAACGCCAAAGGAATCGCCCAGAGTGGTCACGGTGCCGCTGGTCGTGCTGGCGGTCTGCTCGGTTTTGGCCGGAATCCTGTTTATCAAGCCGATGCTGATCGGAGATTATTTCGGCACGGCGATTCGCGGCGACTACGTCGCTCATCCGGCGGTGGCGGTTTTCCATGCCGAGTGGCGCGGGATTCTTCATTATTTCTTGCACGCTTTCCTGACGCCGCCGCTGTGGCTGGCGCTGGCGGGTATTGCGGCTGCCTGGTATTTCACCTTGTCGGCGCCGACGGCAGCGGAACGGCTGGCACGCCAGTTGGGAGCCGTTTATGGTGTCCTCAAAAACCATTTCTACGTCGATGCGTTCTATGAGCGCGTGATCGTGCGCGGTACGCATTCCGTGGCGTCATGGTTCGTGCGCGGCGGTGAGCAGTTCTGGAGCGAAGGGGTGCTGGTACAAGGCACGGCGCGGCTGGTGCAGTGGGGCGCGCAATGTCTGCGCTATTTGCAAACCGGCTACCTTTACCACTACGCGTTCGCAATGGTATTGGGTTTGCTGGTGCTGATGACCTGGTGGGGAATGGGCCGATGAAATATATGCCAGTGCTCCCATTGCTGATTTTTTTACCGATTTTGGTAGGCATCATTGTGTTTATATCGCGCCGTCCAGAAGATCCAATACCTCACTGGATGGGGCGCTTTATAGTATGGGGAGGTTTAGCGGCGGTGCTATTGTTTGTGATACTAGGAACGCGCTGATGAGCGGAGGAATGAACGTGCCGGTGCTTTCATTACTGATCTGGTTGCCGATCGTGGCCGGTGTCGCGGTGCTGGCGTTGCGCCATGTTGATGGCGGTCGGCCGTCCCGCTGGCTGGCGAATCTTGCGGCTTGGCTGACCTTTTTTGTAGCGGCATTCGTTATCTGTCGTTTTCAAACCGATTCGGCGATGATGCAGTTTTCCGAACGCGTCATGTGGATTCCGTACTTCGGCGTCGAATACGCGCTCGGAATCGATGGCTTGTCGGTATTGTTCATCGGGATGAACGCGCTGATCACGCTGCTGGTCGTGATCTCGCAGAAACCCGGGAGCAGCGGCGGCTATCTGGCGGCGTTGCTGATGACTTCGGGACTGACGTACGGCGCTTTTTCGGCGCGCGACGCCGTGCTGTTCTACATCTTCTTTGAGGCGATGCTGGTGCCGATGTATCTGGCAATCGGCTTTTTCGGCGGCCCGCAGCGGCGCTATGCCACGACCAAATTTTTCCTTTACACGTTGTTCGGTTCGCTGTTCATGCTGCTGGCGCTGTTTTATCTTTACGGCGTTTCGCAAACGTTTTCGCTGACTGCCTGGCAACATTTGCCGCTCAGTCTGTACACGCAGTTGGTGTTGTTCGGCGCGTTTTTCATGGCGTTCGCAGTCAAAACGCCGATGTGGCCGCTGCATGCCTGGGCGCCCGACGCTTACGTCGAAGCGCCGACCGGTGCCGCCATCATGCTGGCTTCGACCAAGATCGGCGCTTACGGTTTTTTGCGGTTGTTGTTGCCGATCGTGCCCGATGCCGCGCAGGTGCTGGCGCCTTGGATGGTCGGCTTGTCGGTGTTGGCGGTGATTTATTTCGGCGTCGTGGCGCTGGCGCAAACCGATCTCAAGCGCTTGATCGCCTATTCCTCGGTGGCGCACATGGGGCTGGTGACGCTCGGCTTCTTCCTGTTCGACGCGGTAGCGTTGAAGGGGGCGGTGCTGTTGATGGTGTCGAACGGCTTGGCGGTGGCGGCACTGTTTTTCTGTGCCGACATGCTGAAAACGAGACTGGGCGACCATCGGCTGACCGATTGCGGCGGCATTGTCAAGGCGATGCCTTGGCTGGCAACGTTGCTGGTGTTTTTTGCGATGGCAAATATCGCGCTGCCTGGCACATCGGGCTTCGTCGGCGAATTCTTGGTGCTGCTGGGCGCAGTCGGTTACCAACTGGGCGTCGGCGTGCTGGCGGCGACCGTGCTGGTGATCGGCGCGGCGTACACGCTGTGGATGGTACGGCGCGTGGTCTTTGGCCCGGTAACGCACCCGTCGGTGGCTACGTTGTCTGATCTGGGGATGCAAGAGCGTCTGCTGTTGAGCGTACTGGCAGCGGTCATGCTGGGGTTCGGCCTTTGGCCGCAGGCGCTTCTGGCGATGGCGGACGTTTCGGTCACCCAACTGCTGGCGCATATGGCGCTGTCCAAACTTTGAACGGCCAAGCCATGACTTTCTCCCTGATTCCCCTTCTTCCCGAATTGACGCTGCTGGCGGCGTTGGCGCTGATCCTGCTGATGTCGGTGCTGCGTCCCTCTCAGGACGGGACGGCGGCATATGGGATAACACAACTGGCGCTGTGGGGAGCGTTGCTGTCGCTGTGGTGGACGCAGGACATCACCAATCCCCAGCTTATCGGAGGCATGCTGTTGCGCAATGCGTTGACGCTTCTGTTGCAGAGCGCGGCGCTGTTGGGGGTGTCGCTGACGCTTGTCTATGGGCGCGCGGCGCTGATCCGGCAACAACTGTGGCAGCCGGAAACTTTTTTGCTTTTCCTGTGTTCGACGCTGGGCGTGCTGGCGGTGATCGGTGCTTACCATTTTGTGCCGCTGTATCTTGGTTTGGAATTGATGGCGTTGCCGCTGTACGCGATGGTGGCGTTGCGAAAGGATGACGCGCTGTCGATCGAGGCCGGTCTCAAATATTTTTTCCTCGGTGCGCTGGCGTCGGGGTTCATGCTTTACGGAATATCGCTGGTTTACGGAGCAACCGGCTCACTGGAACTGTTCGCGGTCGGCTTGGCCGCAGAATCCGGTTCCGGTTCGGCCTTGCTGCTTTTGGGGCTGGTGTTCATCGTTGCCGGAGTGGCGTTCAAATTGAGCGCGGTGCCGTTTCATATGTGGGCACCGGATGTTTATCGCGGCGCGCCGACAACGGTGGCGTTGTTTGTCAGCACCGTGCCGAAACTGGCGGCGGCGGTGTTGTTGCTGCGGTTGATGAGCGACCCGCTGGTGTCATTGCTGCCTTATTGGCAGGGTGTGCTGGCGCTGCTTGCCGTGTTGTCGATGGCTGTCGGCGCGGTTGTCGCCATCGCGCAATCCAATCTGAAACGGATGCTGGCGTATTCGACGATCGGGCACATGGGGTACTTGCTGCTTGGGGCGCTGGCCGGTGACTCCTACGGGTTTTCGGCGGCGGTGTTTTATATTTTGACGTATGTGCTGTCCAACCTGGTGGCGTTCGGTGTATTGCTGTCGATGAACGAGACTTTGGACGACGAAAACATGTTGAGCCGTGGCAGCGATCTCGAAGATTTTCGTGGGCTTTACCGTCGCTCTCCCATCCGCGCCATCCTGATGACGCTCGCGATGCTTTCGCTGGCCGGGGTGCCGCCGTTGCTCGGCTTTTACGGAAAATTTGCGGTGATCAGCGCGGCGTTTTACAGCGGTTTCGTCTGGCTGGCGATTGTCGCTATCATCACGTCGGTCATCGCGGCGTTTTACTATTTGCGCTTGGTGCGGCTGATGCTTTTCTCAGGCCCGAACGAGGGAGGGGAAATTGCGCTACCGTCGATAGGCGTTGTTCCTTGCGTCGTGTTGACGCTGAACGGAGCGGCGTTGCTGGCGCTAGGGGTGTTTCCGAGCGTACTGCTGGATGTTGTCGCGCAGGCGCTGGCTTGGGCAGGATTGCTAGGCGTTTTCTGATCCGTTACGCGCGCTTCTGGTGCTGTGTGCTCGGCGCTTGCAGGGAGGATCGAAAACCCGTGCTCGCAAACCGCTTTGCAATATCGACGGGCGTCAGCCGACGATTCGCCCACCGCGCCGGCGATGCAGTGTCGTCGGTAAGCGGCCAAAGCTGCCGACGCTGTTGATGTGGCAGATCGCGCAGGCCAGTGCATCGGCGGCATCGGCGGACGGCGCCGCCGGCAGTTGAAGCAGTCGTTGAACCATGTGCTGCACTTGTTGTTTCTGTGCCTTGCCATGCCCGACCACTGCTTGTTTGATCTGGTTCGCGGTGTATTCATAAACCGGCAGCCCTGCCATCACCAGCGCGGTGATCGCACAACCGCGCGCTTGCCCCAAGAGCAGTGTCGACGTGGGGTTGACGTTGACGAAAACCAGTTCGACACCGGCTTCGTCGGGGTGAAATTCACGAATGATATGCGTTAAATCGTGGGCGATGATTCCGAGCCGGGTCGGCAGACCATCGCCTTCGGTGCGGATGCTTCCGCTGGTGACGTAAGTCAACTGGGAACCCACAACATCGATGATGCCGAAACCCGTCACCCGCAAGCCAGGATCGAGGCCGAGAATGCGACGGGCGGGAAGGGCGGTCATGTCGAAACGAGGCGACGCGTTTCCGCCGGACATTATGTTTCGTCGTCGAATTCGGCGGATGTATAAACATCCTGAACATCGTCGAGCGCTTCCAGCGCATCGAGCAGCTTCTGCATTTTCACTGCGTCATCGCCGCTCATCTCGATGGTTGTCGATGGCGTCATCGTGACTTCGGAAAAAACCGGCGGCAAGCCGACGGCGATCAGCGCATCCTTGACGGTCACGAACGCATAGGGATCGGTGATGACTTCAAGACTGCCGTCGTCGTTGGTGATCACGTCATCGGCGCCGGCAGCAATTGCCGCATCCATCACGGCGTTTTCGTCAACGCCCGGCTCAAAGACGATTTGTCCGCAATGTTTGAACAGAAACGCCACCGATCCGTCGGTGCCGAGATTGCCGCCGTGTTTGGAAAAAGCGTGGCGCACATCGGCGACGGTTCGTGTCCGATTGTCGGTCAGACAATCGACGATCACTGCTGCGCCGCAGGGGCCGTAACCCTCATAACGGATTTCTTCGTACGCCACGCCTTCCAACTCGCCGGCGCCGCGTTTGATTGCGCGTTCGATCGTTTCCTTGGGCATGTTTTGCCCATAAGCCTTGTCCACCGCCAGCCGCAAGCGCGGATTGGCGGAGATATCGCTACCACCCAATTTGGCGGAAACCGTGATCTCTTTGATCAGACGGGTAAAAATTTTGCCGCGTTTGGCATCGGTAGCCGCTTTTCGGTGCTTGATGTTTGCCCATTTGCTGTGGCCGGCCATTCGTAACTCCTGAAATCAATGGCTTGATCAATAGGTGACCATGATACGACAAAGCAACGGCAGACGGAAGGCTGTCCGTTGCGCCATAAAAATGCCGCCCATGGGGCGGCATGAAAACAGCCGTGCTCTAAAAATCAGGGAATCAATACTCCGGAGAAGTACCCTTCTTCCTTGCAGCCATCCATGCCTTTGTTGGATGTCCATTTGCCTTCGATGCCTTGCGTGGTTGCGGCGATGTTGTAAAGATTGGCGGTTCCATCCACGATTTTGGCGCTTCCGGAATGGCAGACGTAGTTCGCGTTGTTGATTTTGTGAAAACGGCCTTCCTGGATCAACGTTCCCTTTAAAGTGCAAGTGTAGATAAAGCCGATATAGTCCAAGTAAAACGTATAGGTAGCCTGAGTGCTCCCTGTCGGTTTGGTGACATCGAGGGTCATCGTATTGTGATAGGTTCCATTGTCTCCGCTGGAGGGGCAATTGGAGCTGACGACGGACGCGCCTCCCCAATATCTTCCATCAAGAATATTCTCGGTCAGGGTCATGCGCTTCAAACTGAGCTCTGTCGTTTTCCCTTCAACCTTATAAATCAGCGTTCCCGTCGTTGACGAGGATGGGGTGAAGGTGGCCGTTCCGATGGATTCGGTCTTCGTGTTTTTCGGCGTAAAAGGGTTTGTGGTAGGCTCGCTCTTTGTCCGGTAAATATCTCCGGCAAAAGAGGTTTTTCCTTGCTCACGGCTCCACTGACCAGTAACCCACACGGGGTTGCCGGTTGCCGGGTCATAGATATAAAAAGTCGCAAAAAGAAAATCGAAGCTGTTGCCGCTCTGAACGAAATTGATGCCGAAGCCAGCCTGACCGGGGATGGCTTTGGTGTCCACCCAGACATCGGTGTAATCGACGTATTCAACGGCATGGGCCGGGACAGCCAATAAGAAAGTCAGTGCAGCGACCGGGGCGAGGATGGCAGAGCGAAGAATGGTCAACATAAGAACTCCTGAAAAGTTTGGTCGAGATGCCTGTTGTTCCTGACAGCCAGCTCTTGGCGGCCAAAGTGTTTCCTTGTAAATCAATCCATTATACAAGAAACTTGATTTTGAATCTCAATAAAAATGCCGGTTCAGTTTCGCTAGGTGAATGATGGTGGCAGCGATTTCCTCGATGGACTTGGCGGAGGTGTCCAGCATCGGTATGTTTTCCCGCGCCATCAGGCTTTCGGCGCTGCGGACTTCCTGACGGCAATTTCCCAACGACGCGTAATGGCTGCTGGCGCGGCGTTCCTGCCGGATCTGGCTCAGGCGCTTGGGATCAATGGTCAGTCCGAACAATTTGTGCCGCAACGGCAGCAAGGAATCGGGCAGTTTGTGGTCGGCAAAATCGTCCGGGGTCAACGGAAAGTTGGCGGCGCGGATGCCGAACTGCATCGCCAGGTACAGTGCTGTCGGCGTTTTGCCGCAACGCGAAACGCCGACCAGAATGACTTCGGCGTCGGAAAGCTCGCGGGTCGCGGCGCCGTCGTCGTGCGATTGCGCGAAGTTGATCGCTTCCATCCGGCGGAAATAATCGGTCGAGTAGTTGACGCTGTGCGAACGCCCGGCCGCATGAGCGCTTTTGAGGCCAAGCTCCTTTTCGAGCGGTGAAATGAACGCCTGAAAAAAATCCAGCGTCAGCGCCTGCGTTTTTTCGCGCAGTTCGCGGTTCATGGCGTCATCAACGATCGACAGAAAAACAAGGGGGCGTTGCCGCTCTTCTTCGACCGCTCGGTTGATTTGGGCGATCGCGTTTTGCATATCGTCCCGGCTCTGAATGAAGGGAATGGTGATGCGGCGAAAAGAAACCTCCTCAAACTGGGTCAACAAACTGTTGCCGAGAATTTCAACCGTAATACCGGTGCGATCGGAAACAAAAAAAACGCTGCGTCGTGATCCCATAAAATATTCTGGTTAAGTGAAAGGATTATGCCGACCAAACCGGAGTCAGTCCGTAGGGAAGCGGCGGCAAGCCTCCCAGATCGACACGGCTTTCTTCCGGATCATGAAAATCGGAACCCAGGGAAGCTTTGAAACCGTAAAAGCGGGCATATTCGACGAAGCTCTCATTCTGCCACGGCGTATGCGACGGCGAAAAGACTTCGAGCGCACCGCCGCCGCTGTCGCGGAATTCTTCCAACAAACACCGCATGGCAGAAGCCGTCAGCGGATAACGGCCGGGGTGCGCCAGTACGACGGTGCCGTTTGCCGCACGCAGCGTGGCAATACCGTCGGAAAGGGTAGGCCAGGGAGGTGGCACATACGCGGGCTTTCCTCGCCCCAGATAGCGGTTGAACGCGCTCTGCTTGTGGGAAACGTGTCCTTGACTGACGAGAAAACGGGCAAAGTGTGAGCGTGAAATCAGCGCTTCATTGGTCACAAAACGGCGAACACCCTCAAACGCGCCGCCGATCCCCACCTGCGCCAAAGCCCGACTGATAGCTTCAGCCCGTCGGTAACGGGCAACGCGGAGTGCTGCGAGCGCTTCTTGCAAAATCGGCGAATCGGCGTTGAAAAAAAGCCCGACGAGATGAATCGTTCGCTGGTTCCAGACCGTGGAGAGTTCGATGCCGTTGACGATGCGGACAGAGGTATCCATGCTGGCTTGATGGGCTTCGGACAGTCCTGAAACATCGTCGTGATCGGTGATCGCCAGACAATGCACACCGCGTTGAACCGCTCGGGCGACCAGCGCTGCCGGGGTAAGTGTGCCGTCGGAAGCGGTGGAGTGGCAGTGCAGGTCATAAACGGTCATGAGAAAGCGCTGGAAAGTCGCAGTTTGTAGTAGGCAGCATTTATTTTAGCGTCAATGCCGGGACGCTGGGAGAGGGCTTTGTCTTCATGTGGAGACGGCGTGATTGCCACAGTTTGTGACGCAAAAAAGCGACAGATTATGACTATAATAAAAATATGCTATAGTTTTAATAAGTAAAGTTTATTTAAGCGTCGTTTTTTTTTGATTTTCCCCAAAAATAATTCAAACAAAGCCATCATGGTCTTGTCTTAAGAGAGGCAAAATCGTATGCTATTGAAGAGATTGTAGGCCGCACGCAATCAGGTTATTTGATGGGGGTATTGAGAGTAGATTTGCAACTTACGCAAAGAAGATATGTCTCAGCACTTGATACCTGACTTTTGAGACGCACATCACATGACTAAAAAAACACATTCAACGAATAACCGCGATGATAAGGCCAGAATAATCCGTATGGCCGGGGGGTACGCACATGAAAAGGTCTGCATCTGGACTTCTGTTAATGGCGTTAACGGCACAACCTTTATTCAAAATACAAGATAAGGAGATCGTTTCATGAGCATGCGGTAAAACTTTGGTTATATATAAATATTATCAACAACGTATTTTTTGAAGAGGAACATCATTGTGAAAACAACAGACTTTGTACTGAATCCGCGTGAAATCAGGCTGCGCCGCGGCCTGAATCAGGAGCGCTTCTGGTCGCAAATTGGGGTGACACAAAGCGGGGGCTCGCGTTATGAAAGTGGTCGATCGATGCCGAAGCCGGTGCGCGAATTGTTGCGTCTGGTTCATGTTGAGCGGATCGATCTGACCCAGATCAAGCGCGTTGACTATGAAATCATCAAGCATCTGAAAACCGCTCAGCCTGATTTGTACCGCAGCTTGAGCCGTACGGTAAAAAGCAAATGGAAGGACTACGAAACTGACGAGGCTGGTGCGGACGAAGAATAACGGTTTTCCTGGAAATTGTGTCGAAGCACGCCGCCTCGACACAAAGTGTTTCTTGCGGGCGTGATACCGGCGGTATCGCGCCCGAATTTTATCTGCGGTTTTTCTGACGGCGGGGTTGCCGCAGTTTTTGCGCAAACAGTTAAAATAACGACTTCACGTATTCAAGACGCGCCACGCCGCGTCGTCTCTCATTTTCAGCAATTCAAGGAGCCACCGGATGAAGCCCATTACGCGAGTTCTTCCTTTCGAACAGTTGCGCATGACCGATGTTGAAAAAGTGGGGGGCAAGAACGCATCGCTCGGAGAAATGATCAGTCAGTTGGCGCAACGCGGCATTCGGGTGCCCGGCGGTTTCGCGACGACGGCCGAGGCGTTCCGCGAGTTTTTGGAAGCCAACGGTTTGACCGAAGCCATCCGGCAGAAACTGGCCGGACTCGATATCGAGGATGTTGTCAGGCTGGCGCGCGTTGGCCGGGAAATTCGCGAGATGGTGGCGTCGGCGCCGTTCCCCGCTGCGCTGGAACAGGACATCCGGGAGGCTTACGCAGCCCTTTCCCAAGATCAGCCGGAAGCGTCGTTTGCGGTGCGCTCGTCGGCCACCGCCGAGGATTTGCCGGACGCTTCGTTCGCCGGACAACAGGAAACCTTCTTAAACATTCGCGGCATCGATGCTGTGCTCGATGCGGTGCGGGAAGTGTTTGCGTCGTTGTACAACGATCGCGCGATTTCCTATCGTGTGCATCAGGGTTTCGCGCATGAGGAAGTGGCGTTGTCTGCCGGTGTGCAGCGGATGGTGCGCAGCGATCTGGGCGCCGCCGGTGTGATGTTCACGATGGATACCGAATCGGGCTTCGATCAGGTCGTGTTTATCACTTCGGCGTATGGACTGGGCGAAACCGTGGTGCAAGGTACCGTCAACCCCGACGAATTCTACGTGTACAAGCCGAATCTGGAAGCGAACCGGCCGGCGATCTTGCGCAAAATCACCGGCAGCAAGGCGCTGAAAATGGTATTTGCCGACGACAACGCGGCTGGCCGTTCGACGAAAACGGTGGAAGTGCCGGAAATGCAGCGGCTGGGATACTCGATCAGCGACGCCGAGATTGAAGAACTGGCGCGCTTCGCGATGAAGATCGAAGCGCACTATCAGCGGCCGATGGACATTGAGTGGGGACGCGACGGCATCGACGGCAAATTGTATATTTTGCAGGCGCGTCCGGAAACGGTGAAGTCGCGCGAAACGGGCGGCGAAAAATTGCGCCGCTACCAAATCGAAGGCGACAGCACAGTGCTGGCGACCGGCCGCGCCATCGGGCAAAAAATCGGGCAAGGTCGCGTGCGGGTGGTGAAATCGATCACCGAAATGGACCGTGTGCAAAAAGGCGATGTGCTGGTTGCCGACATGACCGATCCCGACTGGGAGCCGGTGATGAAACGGGCGGCGGCGATCGTGACCAACCGCGGCGGCCGTACTTGCCACGCGGCGATCATCGCGCGCGAACTCGGGGTTCCCGCCGTGGTCGGTTGTGGCGACGCGACGCGCACGTTGAAAGAAGGAGCGGAAGTGACGGTTTCGTGCGCCGAGGGCGACACCGGAAAAATTTACGAGGGTCTGCTCAATGTCACCATCCGCGAAGTGGCGCTCGACAAGATGCCGGAGTCGCCGGTCAAGCTCATGGTCAATGTCGGCAATCCGGAACTGGCGTTTGAGTTCCGCCGCCTGCCGAACGAAGGCGTTGGGCTGGCGCGGCTCGAATTCATCATCAACCGCAATGTCGGCATCCATCCGCGGGCGTTGCTCGGATTCGATACGCTGCCGGAAGAATTGAAGCGCGACATTCGCCACCGGACAGCCGGTTACGACAATCCGGTCGAGTTCTACGTCAGCAAGATTACCGAGGGCGTGGCGACGATCGCGGCGGCGTTCGCGCCGAAAAAAGTCATTGTCCGTTTGTCGGACTTCAAGTCGAACGAATATTTCAACCTGCTGGGCGGCGACCATTACGAACCGCACGAAGAAAATCCGATGCTGGGATTTCGCGGCGCTTCACGCTACATCTCGAAAGAGTTTTACGATTGCTTTGCTCTGGAATGCCAAGCCATGCGGCGGGTTCGCGACGACATGGGGCTGACCAACGTCGAAATCATGATACCGTTTGTGCGTACGCTCAAAGAAGCGGAACAGGTCGTCGCATTGCTGGCAAAGAACGGGCTGGAGCGCGGCAAGGACGGACTGCGCTTGATCATGATGTGCGAAGTGCCGTCCAATGCGGTGTTGGCGTCGCAATTTCTCGATTACTTCGACGGCTTCTCGATCGGCTCGAACGACATGACCCAGCTTACGCTGGGCGTCGATCGCGATTCCGGCGGGCCGATTGCGCCGACCTTCGACGAACGCGACGACGCGGTCAAGGCCATGCTGGCGATGGCGATCACGGCATGCCGTGCCAGGGGACGTTATATCGGTATCTGCGGGCAGGGGCCGTCCGACCATACCGATTTCGCGCAATGGCTGGTCGAGCAGGGCATCGAATCGATTTCGCTGAATCCGGATACCGTCGTCGAGACTTGGCTGGCCTTGGCCAAAGCAGCTGCGAAATAACGCTTGCGCGGCGATATACCCAAGGCGGGTTTGATTCAAATGCGTACCCTGTTCCCGCTCTCGCTGGCAGGGGCTGCTGATAAAACCCTCCCCTTCAAGGGGAAGGAGCAGAGCGCGGCGCATCCTCGCAGAAATGTATTTACTTAAATCAAAACCGCTCTAGACGACCATGAAACGTGTGCCGCGCCTTCATGTCGTCTTGCGGCGTTCGCGGCAAGCGGTAGGGTGGTTTGCGACACCAGCAGTGGCGACGGCGTTGCTGTTATGGACGCTGCCGTGGCCGTGGTGGTTGCTTTTCATCGCTGACCTGGCGCTGGCGGCGTGGGCGTGCTGGATGTGGCGGCGGCTGATGCCGGAGGGGCTGCCCGGCGGTGTCGAAGCGTTGACCTTGAGCGCCGACCGGCAACTGCGCCTTTATTTCGCCGACGATGCGACAGACGATCCTGAAGAAGGATTTCCAGCGCAAGTGCTCGACGATACCTGTCTCGGCGACGCCTTCCTCACGCTCGTCTGGCGTAGCGAAACGTCAAAACGCTCACGAACCTTGTTTTTGCTGCCGGATATGATGACCGCCAATGACTGGCGGTGCTTGCGTGTGTTGTTGCGGAATGGGAGGGCGACAGCGGAAACGACGTGATTCATGTAAATAATGAGGGTGAGGGACGCTGTCCCATTGTGTTCTTTACAGCCTTCCCGTCGCTGTTTGGCTACAGTCTGCTGTCAGATAATGCAAAGATATGTTTAGGAAATATATCCCTATTGCTTTTCCGTGGTAGGATTTGAGCCAGCCTCGCTGATAGATGATTGGCTGGTTGCGGTTTCGGCCGATGTTCTGAGAAGCGATTTTCATTTTTTCATCACCCACGGAGACAAAAATGACGATTTGCATGTTCATGAAAGTGGAAGGTGCTGGTGGAGAATCGAAGGATTCCAAGCACAGCGGCTGGACAGACATTGACTCATTTTCTTGGGGAGCGACACAGCCGGGCACCATGGCTAGCGGTGGTGGAGGAGGAGCGGCCAAAGTCAGCTTCAATGACCTGACCGTTGTTGCCAAAGTTGACCGTGCGACGCCAGCCGTTCTTAA
>JAIRJZ010000066.1 GCA_031260355.1 Burkholderiales bacterium | reverse complement strand
TTCTTGTCCGTAAGACGATGGTCCGTCACCCGCGACCACAGGATCGGGTGCGCCTCGGCCATGTTATTACTCCACAGCACGGTGACGTCAGACTCCTCAAAATCATCGTAGCAGTTCGCCGGCTCATCAACCCCGAAGCATTGATAGAACGCCACCACCGCGCTTGCCATGCACAGGCGCGCGTTCGGGTCGATGTTGTTCGAGCGGAAACCGGCTTTTATCAGTTTGTTGGTGATATAGCCTTCCGAAACCAGTGATTGACCGGAGGTCAGCATCGCTACGGCAGACGGACCTTTTTCTTTATAGATTCGCTTGAACTGCGCGGCAATTTCATCAAGGGCCTGATCCCAAGTGACCGGAACAAAGTCGCCCGTTTTATCGAATTTACCGCCCTTCATCCGCATCAAGGGTTGCGTCAGGCGATCTTCGCCGTAAAGAATACGACCGTTGAAGTAGCCTTTAATGCAATTCAGGCCACGGTTGACCGGCGCATCGGGATCACCCTTGATGGCAACGATCTTGCCGTTAAAGGTGGCGACTTGCTCGCCGCAGCCGACGCCGCAGAAACGGCATACGCTTTTATCCCATTTCCACCCGGCTTCTGCTGCATTGGCTTGCGCCAAAGCCGCTTTCGTGACCGGCAAACCGGCGGTTACAGCAGTTGTTGCAGCGATACTCGTTTTGATAAATTCTCGGCGTGACAAGCTGGTCATGTGAGCTCCTTTGGGACATCAGTTAGCGCTAAGCGCAAAGGTTGATGGAAAAGTACAACGTCAAGTCAATTAATCTTAGGTGGCGCAAAAGCAGTTGAAGCATCAAACGCATCGAGCATAGGATCTTCAGCAAAATAGTGATAAACCATGTTGACGGCGATGACGCCCGGAATCCCTTGCAACGCTCGTGCGCCAACGGCTTCTTCTTTAATGGTGGGGGCTTCCTGCACGACGATGATTTTCCCGGTCGCAGGGTCTTTTTGATGCACTTCAATTCCCGGCAGAGCGGCCAGCGCTTCGGCAACTTCTTCGCAACGCTCTGGTACTGCCGTTACTAAAATCCCTGAGAGGTTCATTGCTCGTTTTTCCCCTTTTGGTTGACCGGATTTAAACCGTCTTCATCTGCCCATGACGCCAGATCATACTTGCACGATAAAGTCCCATTTTGATCCAAGTCAAGGTTGAGAACAATGTGCCTTACCGGCGAAAGCGCATTTCGATGTGTTTTATTAAATATATCGAATAGGCAAAACGAACTCCCCGGATGCGCGTTTTTAACGCCCTGGCCGCATCAATAACTGCCGGGCGCCGCAAAGTTTTCAAAGCGGGTGTATTCACCCAAAAACGTTAGACGAACGGAACCGATCGGCCCGTTTCGCTGTTTGCCGATGATGATTTCGGCGGTTCCTTTTTCCTGGGTGTCGGGGTTGTACACTTCATCGCGGTAGATGAAGAGGATCAGGTCAGCGTCCTGTTCGATCGCCCCCGACTCGCGCAGATCCGACATGACCGGCCGTTTGTTGGGGCGCTGTTCGAGACTGCGGTTCAACTGCGACAACGCGACAACCGGAACGCTCAGCTCCTTGGCCAGCGCCTTTAACGACCGTGAAATTTCGGAGATTTCGGTGGCGCGGTTTTCGCCGGACGTACTCGCCTGCATCAATTGCAGATAATCGACGATGATCAGACCGAGTTTTTTGTACTGCCTTTTCAAACGCCGCGCCCGCGAACGCACTTCGATCACATTCAACGCCGGCGTCTCGTCGATCATGATCGGCGCTTCGTTCAAGCGCCCCAGCGCATGCGTCAGTTTGTCCCAGTCGTCGTGTTGCAGACGGCCGGTTCGCAGGTTCTGGCTCGGCAGCCGACCGACCGATCCGATCATCCGCATCGCCAATTGGGTCGCGGCCATTTCCATCGAAAACACCGCCACCGGCAATTTGGCGTGTAGCGCCACGTGTTCCCCGATATTGAGCGCCAACGCGGTTTTACCCATCGAAGGCCGTCCGGCGATGATCACCAAATCGCCTTCCTGAAAGCCGGAAGTCATTTTGTCGAGGTCGTGAAAACCCGTCGGTACGCCGGTCACATCCGACGGGTCATCGCGTTCGTACAAAAGCTCGACCCGCTCGATCACTTCCCCCAGCACTTTGCCGATCTCGACAAATTGCTTTTGGCCGCGCGCGCCCTGCTCGGCGATGTGCAGAATGCCGGCTTCCGCCTCATCGAGCACTTTCGCGGCGCTTTTGCCGAGCGGATGGTAAGCATCGTCGGCGATTTTCCCCGCCGTGGTCACCAGTTGCCGCAGCACCGAGCGCTCGCGCACGATTTGCGCGTAGTGCCTGATGTTGGCCGCCGTCGGCACGTTTTGCGCCAGCGCGCCGATGTAGGCCAGCCCGCCGACGTAATCGAGTTTTTGTACCGATTTCAGCGCTTCGGCCACGGTAATCACGTCGGCCGCTTTGCCCTCGCTGACCAGCCGGTGAATGTGTTCGAAAACAAGGCGGTGCGCGTCGGCGTAAAAATCTTCGCGCGACAGCTTGTCGCCGATCTGATCCATCGCTTCGTTGTCGATCAGAAGCCCGCCCAGCACGGCTTGTTCCGCCTCCATTGAATGCGGCGGCAGCTTCAGCGCTTCCATGTCACGGTCTTGATCGGCCATCGGGAATGTCGGGTGAAAACTTTAAGTCGTAAGGATACAGGACGGCGCAAGCAAAAGGGCCTCCGAAAGAAAAAACCGGCGCTCAGGGCGCCGGTTTTTCCATACTGCAAAATTGATACCGATCACTGACTGGCCACTTCACCCAACACGCTGACCGTAATCGCCGCTATCGCGTCGGTATGCAATGCCAATGTCACCGGGTGATCGCCGACATGCTTCAGCGGACCTTCCGGCAACCGCACCATTGACCGATCGAGGGCGATGAAGCCCTTTTGCTTCAACGCTTCGACGATATCGGTATTGGTCACAGAACCGTACAAACGACCATCGACACCCGCCCGCTGGGCGATCTGGACAGTCATTCCCTCCAACTGTTCGGCCAGCGCCGTCGCGTCGGTCAGTTTCTCCGCCGCCAGTTTTTCCAGTTCCGCCCGTTTTTCTTCGAGCATCTTGATGTTTTCCGGTGTCGCCCGCTTGGCCTTGCCCTGCGGGATCAGGTAATTGCGGGCGTAGCCGGCCTTGACCTTGACCACATCGCCAAGCGCGCCCACGTTGAGAATTTTCTCGAGAAGAATGATTTGCATCTTCGGCTCCTCTCAGTGACGGTCCGTGTACGGCAAGAGCGCCAGGAACTGCGCGCGCTTGATCGCCACCGACAATTGACGCTGGTAACGGGCTTTGGTGCCGGTGATCCGAGCCGGCATGATTTTGCCGTTCTCCTGCAAAAACTCCTTCAGCACGTCCACGTCCTTGTAATCGATTTGTTTCACGCCTTCCGCCGTAAAGCGGCAGAATTTTTTGCGTTTGAACAACGCATTACCGCGGTCGCGGCGCTGCTTGTTGGCATCTTTGCCTTTTCCATTTCTTATCATACGAGGCATAGCTCAATTCCTTTATGTTTCGTCCGTTCAATTCGTTAATCGTTCGATCTGCGTGAGGTGCAACGCCAGCGTGATACCGCTACGCCAGCGGCGACACAGAAAACCCGTACAACGAAGCGGACTGCCGATGGGCATCTGGTTCAGCACCAGCGCCTCTTGTCCGAAAGCCACGGTGAAGACTTCAAAACTCACCTGGCGCATCGCGCCGTTTTCGGACTGCATCGATTGATGCGACAACATCCCTTCCTGTACTGCCACTCCGGTCGGCGTATGGCGCAACGCGCTTTTTTCAGTCAACGTCACGTCCAGTTCGATCCGGTTGGCCGCTTCCATGCCGCTTCGCTGCGACCGCTCAGGCAGCGCCCTCTTCCGCCGCCGGAACGCTGTTTTCCTCGGCTTTCGCAGGCATCTCTTTGTCGCCGGCGTTTTTCTCGGTCAGCGACTTCGCCTTGTCCTCGCGCATCATCGGCGACGGCGCCGTCACCGCGGCGTCCATCGACACCATCAAGTGACGCAACACCGCATCGTTGAATTTGAACGCGTGCTCCAGTTCTTCCAGCGTTTCAAGGTTGCACTCGATATTCATCAGCGCGTAGTGGCCTTTGTGCATCTTCTGGATCGGGTAAGCCATCTGGCGGCGCCCCCAGTCTTCCAAGCGATGGACACGACCGCCGCGCGATTCAACCAACGTGCGATAGCGCTCGGCCATCGCCGGCACCTGCTCACTCTGGTCCGGGTGGACGATAAACACAATTTCGTAATGACGCATGCAGTAAACTCCTTTCGGTCTGAATCGCGGCAAAAACAACCCGACTCCAATGAGCCGAGCCTTTGCCGCAAGGCCTCCCCGTCTGCGGTGGGTGAGGCAAGGGAATCAAGTATTATATACCAATCGAGCGTTTCACATCCTTTGGCAACCCAGATTGATGTCCTTGGCATTGCCGCTCTTATTCGCCGCCCCAAGCATCAGGACCGCCGACAAGCAGCCCCTGCCCCATCGAAACAGGGGAAAGACTTGCGCCATTATGCTCTTTTGGGCATAATGGCGAGGCGAGACAACCCATGAAACAATTATTCTGGCTCGGCTCTACCAAGAAGGATTTGAAGGCAATGCCAAGCGACGTGCAAGACACGTTCGGTTTTGCGTTGCATCAAGCACAAATTGGGAAAAAGCACGGTCAGGCAAAATCGTTAAGCGGCTTCGGTTCGGCGGGTGTTCTTGAGGTGGTCGAGGGCTTTGGCGGCGGCACATACCGTGCCGTCTATACCATCAAGTTCGGCAACACGGTTTATGTGCTCCATTGTTTTCAGAAGAAATCGACACACGGTATCGCAACACCAAAACCTGATATGGATTTGATTCGAGAGCGATTGAAAGCCGCAGAAGCACATTCCAAAGGAGAAGCGAAATGATCGAAATCGAAGAAGGCACCGGCAACATCTACGCTGATTTAGGCATGGCCGATGCCGAAGAAATGCTCGTCAAAGCGCAACTCGCAACCAAGATTGGCGAGATTATCAAAAGCCACAAGTGGAGCCAGCAACAAGCGGCTGAAGTTCTTGGCATGACTCAACCAAAACTGTCCAAAATGTTGCGCGGTCAGTTTCGCGGGATCAGCGAGGCAAAGATGCTCGATTGTTTGACTCGGCTTGGACGTGACGTGCAAATCGTGGTCGGCCCCGCTCGCCGCACAGCATCCGTTGGGCACGTTGCCGTTGTTTTCTCTGCGCAATAAAGCGGCGGCAGGCGCCCGTGCCGGCTGTCAGCGCGCCGCCCTCGCCTCCCGCCAGGCTTCCAGCTTTCTGAACACCCAACTGCGCGGCGGTTCGACGCCGGTACGGATCAGCGGCAGCGGGCTGGGCGTCAGATAGTGCAGTTTTTGCAAGGCCTCGATGCCCTTGGGGCCGGCAAAAAGAATGCGGTCGCCCGACAACAGCCGAACATGCGGTTCCGGAAGCAGGATTTCTCCGTCGTGACGCACCAACATCAATGCCGTTGCTTGCAGGGTACGCGACGGCTCGAGCGGATGGACGAGCAAATCGCCGAGCCGCAACGGGTCTTCCGGGTCGTATTCGAATGCTTCGCGCAATCCCGGATACGCCGCCATACCGCTGAACACCCAGAGGAACGGCACGCGGTCCTGAACCGTGGCTTCAAGCTGGGCGCTGGCGCGCTGGGCGAGGTCGCCGGTATCGGCGCGCAGTCTCGTCAGGAAACGGTTCAACAACGGCGAAGTGATCCGCTGCCGCACTTCGTGCGAGGTGATTTCCGCTTGGACAAAACGCAAATCCGCTTGTGTGGCTTCGACCAGACCGGCATTCGACGCATGCATCTGCCGGACCGCCACGAAGAGGTTGGGATTCAGCGCGCGCGCGCGCCGCACCGCCGCCAGATTGATCGCATCGCGGTCGGTACAGGCGACGATGCCGACGGCACGTTCGATGCCGGCCTCGGACAACGTTTCCTGGCTGTAGCTTTTCTGTAGCAGCGACGGTTCCGGACGGAACGCCGGGTTATCGTCGATCGCCGTCCAGGTCGCGCCAGCCCGCGTCAACGCCCGGGCGGTGTAACGGCCGAAACGGCCAAAGCCGCAGATCACCCAATGCCCGGTCGGCAATTTCAACACGTCGGGGCGCTGGGCGCCGGGCAATCCGGTCAACCATTCTGCAACCCGCAGTTTTTCCGGCATGCTGAAATCCTGCCCCAGGTTGCCTGCGAAAGTCTCGTAAGGATTGACGATCTCGATCTTGTGAAACGATTCGAGGTTAACCACTGCGATCTCCGAACGCGCCCGCGTTATGATGCGCAGATTCGGGTTCAGCGCCGAACCGCTGATCGCTACCGCCTGCGCGGTATCGTCGTCACCAGCCAGCACCACCATCGTCTGGCACTGCCGGTGCGTCACGCCGGCATCGACCAGCACTTCCGGCCAGCGTCCGTCGCCGGCGACGAATAACGGCATCCGCTGGTACTCCTGCGTTTCGATCCGCGCCACCCGGTCTGGCGATAACTCGACGATCACCGAGTTGTAACCGATGCGGTCGAGCATCCGCGCCAACACGGTTCCGCTCTGCCCGTAGCCAATGACCAGAATGAACGGCTCCGTCTGCCGCCGCACCCGCGTCGCAAAATGGCTGCGCGCCAGCGCCGTGCGGAACGCCGGGTCGCGTGTCATGTGAAAAACCACCCCCAAGGCGTACGCCCAGGAAATCACCGAAATATAAATCGAAAAAATCACCCAGAGACGCTGCGCTTCGGAAAATGCGTAGGGCACTTCGCCAAAACCGATGGTCGTAGCGGTATAGCTCATGACATAGAACGCGTGAAAATAACCGAGCGTCGCCGGATTGCCGTCCGCGTCGATACCGGGAATATTCGCCAACCCCAGCACCGAAATGGCAATCGAGCCGATCACGGCCAGCAGCGGCCGCCGCAAACGGCGCAGGATGAGAAAAAGCGGCTCAATCATGAGGGCGACAGCTTTTCGCCAGGTTCATTTCCGCAACTTTTTCCTTAGCGGGTCTGCCGCAAGGATTCGCCGATCAACAGAATGACCGAAATACCGTTGGCCACCAGCGCCCCGCCCGACAACGAAACAATGGTCGCCATCGTCGGCGCGTCCATCGGTTGCCCGCCGAGTTGCGTCTGCCACAGCCACACCAGGCTTGCAAGGATCAATTGCAGCGTCGCCGCCAGACTGGTCGCCATTTGCAGCGCGCCGATCTGGGTGCGATCGCCGATCTTCAATATCACGACCACGATGTTGACCACCAGCGCCGCAAACAGCTCGGTGGCGTTGTGGGCATAGATCACATCAACCTCGCCGATGAAAAAGCCGAAATTCAGCGTACAGGCGAGAATGACAAAAAAACCAAAAATCACTTTTTCCAGATTCAAGACCATCTCCTCGGAAAATCCGATGTCGTACATCATAACCGTTTGCCGGACGAAACGCACGCTGCCGACAGGGATATCCGACTTGGTAAAATGCGAACCTCAGCGTTTTTCCAAAGCCTTTTCGCGATGAAACCCGATACCGCCGCCGCCCGCCTCCCCGCGATCAAACACCGCCTCGATTACCGGCCTCCGGCGTTTCTCGTTCCGCGCATCGACATGGTGTTCGACCTCGACGCCGATGCCACCGAAGTCACGGCAACGCTGCATTTCACGCGCAATCCTAACGCCCATGCCGACGACCGCCAAGCGCCGCTGACGCTCGACGGCGAAGCGCAAACGCTGCTTGCCGTCGAACTGGACGGCACACCGCTGGCCGCTTCGCGCTACCACCTCGACGATGCCCGGCTCATCGTCCCCGATGCCCCGGACAGCGGTAGGCTCGCCGTTACCACCCGCCACGCGCCATCGCAAAACACCGCGCTCGAAGGGCTTTATCTGTCCTCGGGCGCATTTTGCACCCAGTGCGAGGCCGAAGGTTTCCGCCGTATCACCTACTTTCCGGACCGCCCCGATGTGTTGTCGCGTTTCGAGGTCACGTTGCGCGCCGACCGCCGGAAAGTCCCCGTCCTTCTCGCCAACGGCAACCGGATCGACGCCGGCGAATTGCCCGATGGCCGCCATTTCGCCCGCTGGCAAGACCCGTTTCCCAAGCCCTGCTATCTTTTTGCGCTGGTGGCAGGCGATCTTGACGTGTTGCGCGATACGTTCGTCACCGCCTCCGGCCGTAGCGTCACGCTTGAAATCTATTCGACAGCCCAAAACATTCCGCGTTGTGCCTATGCGATGGACGCGCTGAAACGCGCGATGCGCTGGGACGAAGTACGTTATCGCCGCGAATACGACCTCGACCGCTTCATGATTTTCTGCGCCGACGATTTCAACATGGGTGCGATGGAAAACAAGGGGCTCAATATTTTCAACAGCAAGCTGATCCTTGCCGACCCGGCAACGGCCACCGACGACGATTACCACGCGATCGAGAGCGTCATCGCCCACGAGTATTTTCACAACTGGACCGGCAACCGCGTCACCTGCCGTGACTGGTTTCAGCTTTCACTGAAAGAAGGATTGACCGTCTTCCGTGATCAGCAGTTCTCGGCAGAGATGGGGTCGGAAGCGGCTGAACGCATCGCCATCGTCGATTTCCTGAGAAAGCGCCAGTTCCCAGAAGACGCCGGGCCGACCGCCCATCCGGTACGCCCTGACGAATACCGCGAAATCAACAATTTCTACACGATGACCGTCTATGAAAAAGGCGCCGAGGTCATCCGAATGCTGCACGCCCTGCTTGGCGAAGAAACGTTTCAGCGCGGCATGGGCCTTTATTTTGCGCGCCACGACGGCCAAGCCGTCACCTGTGACGATTTCGTGCAGGCGATGCAAGATGCCTCTCATACCGACTTGACGCAATTCAAGCGCTGGTACTCGCAAGCCGGCACACCGGCACTGCGCGCTTCCGGTGTTTTCGATGCCGCGAGCCGCAGCTATACGCTGACGCTCGAACAGCACACCGCGCCGACGCCGGGACAGCCCGATAAAAAGCCGTTGGCAATTCCGGTCGCCGTCGGTTTGCTCGACGGGCAAGGAAAAGACCTGCCGCTGTGTTTGAACAACGCTGCGCGTGTTGGCGCAATTTCGGTTCAAGAACATACCCTCCCCTCTTGTGGGGGAGGGGTATCCCTTCCCCCCTCTCCCCCAGCCCCTCTCCCTCAAGGGGAGAGGGGAGCGGAACTGACCACGCGCGTGTTGCTGCTCGATCAACCCCGACAGAGCTTCCGTTTTGAAAACATCGACGCTTGCCCGGTGCCGTCACTGCTGCGTGGCGGCTCGGCACCGGCGCGTCTGCACTTCGATGACGATGAGGCCGTGTTGATTCACCTTGCCCGCTACGACAGCGATCCGGTGAACCGCTGGGACGCTGCCCAGCGAATGCTGACATCGGCACTGGTCAAACGGGCACTGGCGCCGTCCGAAAAGCTCCCACCGTCATTGCTCGAACTCTACTCGGCGCTGCTCACCGATGAAACCGGCGATCCCATGCTGCGGGCGCTAGCGCTCACCCTTCCCGATCTCAACACGCTGATCAATCTGCACGCGCCGTTTCCGGTCGAAGCGTTCTTCGCCGCGCTGGTCGGTATGCGACGTACCCTTGCCGAAACACTCGCCGAACCGCTCATCGCAACCGTTGAACGTCACGCCATTCCGGCACCGTACCGCCTCAGCACCGCACACGCCGCCCACCGTAAACTGCGTGCCCATGCGCTGATGTTGTTGTGCGCCGCCAACCAAAAAGAAATTCGTGAAGACGCTTGTCGACGCGCTGCCGCCCTCTACCACCATGCCGACAATATGACCGACACCATCGCGGCACTGGCCGCGTTGCGCGATGTCGATCACCCGTTGCGCGCCGAACTGTACGAGGATTTTGAAAAACGCTGGCGCGATCATCCATTGGTGCTCGACAAATGGTTCGCGCTCGAAGCCGCCGCCATGTTCGGCTCCGGCCATCACCACAACGCCGACGCACTCGCCCGTGTGAACGAGTTAACCCGGCATCCTTCCTTTTCTCTCAAGAACCCCAACCGCGTGCGCGCCGTGCTCGGCGTTTTCGCACAACGGAATACTGCCGCTTTCCACGCGGCCGACGGTAGCGGTTACCGTTTTATCGCCAGCCATATCGACATGCTTGATGAGACCAATCCGCACGTCGCCGCGATGCTGCTCGGCGCTTTCGGCCCCTGGAAGGATCTCGTCGAACCGCAGCGCAGTCAGGCACAACAAGCACTGGAAAGATTAACGGAAAAGGCGCGTTCGCCGGAGGTGGCCGAACTGCTTGACAAACTGTTGGCTTAACCGGCACAGACAGCAAAGAATGTTCGCAAGCCATTGATTTGATGGTGCCGACAGAGAGATTCGAACTCCCGACCAACGGTTTACAAAACCGCTGCTCTACCAGCTGAGCTATGTCGGCACGAGCGCGCATTGTAGCGTAAAACGTGAGTGGCGCTCAGTAAAATGGTCTATTTCACCAGTTTCAAATGCGATGGACGGGTCGGTGGCGTGTTTTTCTTTTCCGGCGAAGCGGCAGGAGCTTCGCCGTCTGCGGTCTGGCCGGAGCCAGGCTCATTGAAGAACAAACCATAGCCGGTTTCTTTGGCAAAGATCGCCGCTACCGCCGAAAACGGAATCGCCACGTCTTGCGGCACCCCGCCGAAGCGTGCCGAAAACAAAATCCAGTCGTTGTCGATCGTCAACTGATGGGTTGTCCGTGTACTCAGATTGAAAACGATTTCGCCGTTGTTCACATACGCTGCCGGCACACGGGTATCGTCGTTGACCCTGACGACGAGATACGGCGTCAAATCTTTTTCGACGCACCATTCGCACAAGGCGCGCACGAGATAGGGCTTGGCGGACGCTTCGGACATTCACTCACGTTGCCGGTCTTGTCCGGCAACCGTTCTTTTACTTCCGCATCCCGCGCTCGGCCGAAGTCAGCGCCTCAGAGAACGCCGGCCGCGAGAACAGCCGCTCGGCGTATTTCATCAACGGCATTGCCGGTTTGGGCAATTCGATTCCGTAATAATCAAGCCGCCACAGCAACGGCGTCAGTGCCACATCGAGCATCGAGTATTCTTCGCCGAGCAGGTATTTGTGCTTGGCGAACATCGGAACCATTTGCAACAGCATATCGCGCACATGCGCGCGCGCTTTCTCCTGATTTTTGGTGCTTTTGCCTTCGAGGTCGCCGATGTGAGAAAAAATTTCCTTCTCGAAACGAAACAGGAAGTAGCGAGCGCGAGCCCGCATCACCGGATCGGGCGGCATCAGTTGCGGGTGCGGAAAACGCTCGTCGATGTATTCGTTGATGATGTTCGATTCGTGCAGGATCAGGTCGCGCTCGACCAACACCGGCACTTCGTTGTAGGGATTCATCAGCGCGATGTCTTCCGACTTTTTTTCAAGATCGACATCGACAACTTGAAAATCCATTCCCTTTTCATAGAGCACGATGCGACAACGCTGGCTGAACGGGTCCGTGGTACCGGAATAAAGGGTCATCATATGGGGGTGTCTCCAGATAGCCAAAAGGCGCTCCTGATCGGCGCCATAACGAACTATTTTACCTGTTACCGCACGGGAAAACCACACTGCGACAGCTTGCCGCTCACCGCAAGAGGGGCTTTTCCGCAGACCGCTCTGATAAAAGCGCCGTTGCCACAGCCCGACAACGGCCAAAGGTCTGCTGTGCGCGTTGCTATAATGATCTTTTTTGCAGAACGCCTCTGTCATGATGTTGCGCTCGCTCTGGCTTTTCTTCGCGCAAGGCGTCACGCTGGCGCTGGCGGTTCTTTTCATCGTCGCCACATTGCGCCCCGATCTCTTGCCCAAGCGCTGGCATACGCTGACCCATTCCCCGAATGCGGCCATCCTCGACAAGACTCCGGCCGCCTCCCTTGCCAACCCTTTTTCGCTGGCACCGGCAGCCAGGAACGCGATCCCGGCGGTGGTCAACCTTTCCATCCACCGCGAGCCAGAGGCATCGGGAAGCAGCGAGTCGCTTTTTTCCGAGCATTACTTCTCCCCTTACCAGTACTACCAATCGCTCAGAACGACCAGCCTCGGCTCCGGCGTGATCGTCTCTCCGCAAGGGCACATCCTGACCAATTACCATGTCGTGAAAGAGACGAACGACATCCGCGTGTCACTTGCCGATGGCCGGGTTTTCTCGGCGAAAATCCGCGGGGTCGATCCGGAAACTGACCTTGCCGTGCTTCAAATCGACGCGCGGCAGCCGTTGCCCGTGATCACCTTCGCCGATATGAGCCATGTTCACGTCGGCGATATCGTGCTGGCCATCGGCAATCCGTTCGGGTTCGGCAGTTCGGTCTCGATGGGGGTCGTGTCGGCGCTGGATCGCAGCATGCTGGGAATCAGTCAGTACGAGAGCTTCATTCAGACCGATGCCTCAATCAACCCCGGCAATTCGGGCGGGGCGCTGATCGACACCATCGGCAATCTGATCGGCATCAACAGCACAAGCTATTCCCCATCGGGCGGCTCCCTCGGTATCGGCTTCGCGATCCCGGCGTCGCTGGCGCAAAACGTGATGACCCAAATCATCGAGACCGGCGAAGTTTCACGCGGCTGGTTAGGCATCGATCCGCAGACACTGGAACCGGAAATGGCGAAGCAACTGTCGCTGCCCGGCGATCAGAGCGGCGGCACACTGATCGTCGGCGTGCAGGAAGGCGGGCCGGCGGAACGCGCCGGCTTGAAACTCCACGATATCGTGACAGAAATCAACGGAAAGCCGATCCGCAACGCTTATCAATTGCAGTCGAGCGTTTCCGAACTGGCTCCCGGCGATACGGCGCGGTTGCGCGTCTGGCGCAACGCGCAATGGTGGGACATCAAGGTCAACGCCGGCAAACGGCCGACGCAGTCATTCTGAACGGGGCTAACGCCTCACGCTTCGGCGTCTCTCGCCGCTGGCGCGCTACGGCGCGTGATGAAGCGCGATAAAAACATCCCGAACTCGTAAAGCAACCACAGCGGGAAGGCAAGGAACAACTGCGACAACACATCGGGCGGCGTAAAAATCGCCGCCACGACGAAAGCGCCGACAATGATGTACGGGCGCGCGTTTCTGAATTGCTCCAGCGTGACGATATTCATGTAAATCAGTACCATCACGATCACCGGCGTTTCAAATGTCACCCCGAATGCCAGAAACATCGTCAATACGAAGCTTACATACTTGCCGATGTCGGTCATCATGTTGACGCCGTCCGGGGTCATGGTGGCGAAAAACTTGAAGACCACCGGAAACACGATGAAATAGGCGAACGCCATCCCAATCAGGAACAAGACCATACTCGACAACAAAACAGGGATCGCCAGCTTCTTCTCGTGTTGATACAAACCGGGAGCTATGAATGCCCACATCTGCCAGAGTACATACGGCAACACGATCAGAAACGCCGTCATCGCCGCCACTTTCAACGGCACAAAAAACGGTGCCGTCACTTCCGTCGCAATCATGGAGGCGCCTTCCGGTAACACGGCCATCAGCGGCTGCGCCAAAAATGCGTAAATCTCCCGCGCCCACGGAACCAGAGCCAACAGCACGACAATGAAAGCGATGATCACGCGCAACAAGCGGTTGCGTAACTCGATCAGGTGCGAGATAAAAGTTTCCTGCCGGGTGTTCTGTTCGCTCATCACTCACCCGGTTTCCGGTCAGACTCCGGCGACGCCTCGGGAATGCTCAACTCGACTTCGCCTTGCAGGAACGCCGGAGCCGTCACCGCCGGTTCGGCTTCGCCCTCCGCTGTCACGGCGGAATCGGCATTACCCTCGGCAACGGCTGCTGTCTGCGTTCCCGCTCCATCCGCCGCCTGCATCGCCGGTTTGTCGTTGGCGATCCGGTTCAACTCCGACTCCATTTCGTTCACACTGCCTTCCGCCTGTTTTACCGTTTTTTCGGTCTCCTGTACGACAGACTGCACCGACTTCTCGATATCCTTACCGATATCTTGTATCGACTGCTGGACTTTGCGTAACTCCTCCAACTCCATTTCTCGCTGGATATCGTTCTTGATTTCGCTCACATAGCGCTGCGCCCGGCCCAGCAGAAGGCCGAGCGTGCGCACCGCCTTCGGCAAACGTGCGGGGCCGATCACGACCATCGCCACAAGAGCGATGATGAGGATTTGTGCAAAACTGATATCAAACATAAGACGGGACGCCCCAGGGGCGCCCCCGAGTCGGGCGTTCCCCCGCGCTCCTTGCCGTTCTACGCGTGCGTTTTGTCGTTCTCTTTTTTCACTTCGGCATCAAACGTCTGGCCGCCGATTTTCGGCGCCGGCGTCTCGGCCGTCTTCGCCTCTTCATCGGAGGCTTCTTTCATGCCCTCCTTGAAACCTTTGACGGCTTTGCCGAGATCGCCACCCAGGCTACTCAGTTTTTTGGTACCGAACACCAGCACCACCACCAACAGCACGATTAACCAGTGCCAAATACTCAAAGAACCCATTGACTTCTCCTCAACACTACGGCTTGCGCCACTCTACTACGCCACTGACTGCACCGCTGCCCGTCACCGCGCCAGCATCGGCCCCAACGGATCAGACCCACCGACGATATGGATGTGCAGATGCGGCACTTCCTGTTGCCCTACCCGCCCGGCGTTGACAATCACCCGAAAACCGTCGTCGGCTCCTTGGGCGGTTGCCAGCTTGGGCACCAAGGCCAGCATTTTGCCCAAAAGTGGGGCGTCTGTCTCGTTCACCTGCGCCAGCGATGCTATATGCTTTTTGGGAATCAGCAACACATGAACCGGCGCAATCGGCTTGATATCGAGAAACGCCAGCACCTCATCGTCCTCAAAAACCTTTGTGGCAGGGATTTCCCCGCGGACAATCTTGCAGAAAACACAGTTGTCTTGATCGCTCATCGCGCCGTTCCTTTCACCGGACACCCGCATGGTGCAGCCGCTAGTGTACCGTAAGCTGCCGACGCCAGACCAACACCGCTCACGACGAGGCCGCTTCGCCGGTTTTCACCCGCCGGATCGACGCCCCCAGCCCCGACAGTTTCTCCTCGATTTTTTCATAACCGCGGTCGAGGTGGTAAATGCGGTCGATGGTGGTTTCACCGTCCGCCATCAGGCCGGCGATCACCAGACACGCCGATGCGCGTAAATCGGTCGCCATCACCGTGGCACCGGACAGCTTGGCAACGCCGTGGATGCGCGCCGTGTTGCCGTCAACGTCAATATCGGCGCCCAAGCGCTTCAGTTCCTGAACGTGCATCATCCGGCTCTCGAAAATCGTTTCGATCAAAGTCGATGTCCCGTTGGCGCAAGCCGCCAGCGCCATCATTTGCGCCTGCATGTCGGTCGGAAAGCCCGGGTAAGGCGCGGTGACGAGATCGAACGCCTTGTTGGCACCGTTGCTGCGTAGCGTAATCGTGCTCTGTCCCGTTTCGATGTGCGCGCCAGCCCGGCGCAGCACATCGAGCACGCTGTCCAGAATCGTCGCGTCGGTTTCACGCAGCACGATGTCGCCGCGCGTCGCCGCTGCCGCCGTCAGAAACGTGCCGCTTTCGATACGGTCTGGCATGACCCGGTGTTCGGCGCCGTGTAACTCCCTGACGCCTTCGATTTCGATCCGCGACGTGCCGGCGCCGCGAATCCTGGCGCCCATCGCCGTCAGGCAACGCGCCAGATCGACGACCTCCGGCTCACAGGCGGCGTTGTCGAGCACCGTCACGCCATCGGCCAGCGTCGCCGCCATCAGCAGATTCTCGGTGCCGGTGACCGACACCACATCGAACGTGAAATGCGTCCCCTTGAGCTTCGTCGCGTGGGCAGCGATGTAGCCGTGTTCCAGGTCGATCACCGCCCCCATCGCCTGCAAACCCTTGATGTGCTGATCGACCGGGCGCAACCCGATCGCGCAACCGCCGGGCATCGACACCCGCGCCTCGCCGCAACGCGCCAGCAGCGGCCCCAATGCCAGAATCGACGCCCGCATCGTCTTTACCAGTTCATACGGCGCCAGCGGCCAATCGATCTTCGCCGCGTCGAGCGTGACGCCGCCGTCGTGGTACGTGACCTTCACGCCCATCTGCGACAGCAACGTTTCCATTGTCCGCACGTCGTTCAACTGCGGCCGGTTGTGCAGCACCAGCGGCGTCGCGCTCAGCAACGCCGCGCACAATTCGGGCAGCGCCGCGTTCTTGGCGCCGGAAATGCGCACTTCTCCTTTGAGCGGTTGCCCGCCTTTGATTCGCAACTTATCCATTGCGCGCCTTATTGTCCCCGCACCTGCCGGGTACGGATGTCCTGTTGTGCCGCCGCCCATTCGGCGGGGGTCAGTGTCGTCATCGACAGCGCATGAATCTCTTCGTCCATCCGGCTGCCGAGCGTCTCGTACACCAGCTGATGCCGTTTGATACGCGACAATCCTTCAAACGCCGCCGTCACGATCAGCGCCTCGAAATGCTGGCCGTCGCCGCGCACCTGCACATCGTCGCATTCCAGCCCTGCCACTATCGATTGCCGAATGGATTCCGGTGTCACCATCGTCTGCTCCTTGTTCTGTTCAGATTCTTAATTTCCACCCGCGCGCAATCAGCGCCCAAGTACCCCAAGTCAGCACCGCGCCCACCGTCCCGACAAACGTCAGACTCAGCCACGGCGAAACATCCGACACGCCGAAAAAGCCGTAACGGAACCCGTCGATCACATAAAAAAACGGGTTCAGATGCGATACGCCAAACCAAAAAGCCGGTAACGAGTGTACCGAATAAAAGACGCCGGACAAAAACGTCAACGGCAGAATAATGAAATTCTGGAATGTTGCCAGTTGATCGAATTTCTCCGACCACAAACCGGCGATCATGCCGAGCATCGCCAGAATCGCTCCGCCCAGAAAGCCGAACGCGATCGCCCACAGCGGCGCCGCCGGTCGCCACAACTCCGGCGCAAAAAACAGCGCCGCCACCAACCAGACACCGATGCCGACGACCGTTCCGCGCAGCACGGCGGCCAGCACATAGGCCAGAAAAAAGCCCCACGGCGTGATCGGCGCCAGTAAAAAGAAAATCATGTTGCCGGTGATTTTCGACTGAATCAGTGACGACGATGTGTTCGCAAAAGCGTTTTGCAGCACCGTCATCATGACCAATCCGGGCACCAGAAACGCCGTGTACGACACGCTGCCGCCGAACACCGACACCCGCGATTCCAGCACATGCGAAAAAATCAGCAAATACAGGAGCGCCATGATCACCGGCGCCGCCACCGTCTGGAAGCTGACGCGCCAGAACCGCAGCACCTCCTTATAAAACAACATGTGCCAGGTAGAACCCGGCGCTTCGAACGTTGTCCGGTCATTCATGACGGTTCTCCCGCCGGCGCCGGCTGCCGCTCATTGCCTTTGGCGCCGCTTCCGGTCAACCGCAAAAAAACCTGTTCCAGATCGGTCTGCTCCACTTGCAAATCCTTGACCGCGATGCCGTCGGCGCGTAACGCTGCCAGCAAGGTTTCCAGTTCTTCGAGACGTTGCAACTCGATCAGAAAACTTTGTCCTTCCTCCCGCCGCACCCGCGCCTGCCAGGAATCGGGCACCCGCGCCGCCGTCAACCGCACCATGGTCATCTCGAACGGCGACAACAGCCGGTGTTTGTGATCGAGCGCCACCACCCGCCCCGCTTTCAGCATCGCGATCCGACCGCACAAGGTTTCCGCTTCCGGAAGGTAATGCGTCGTCAGCAGAACGGTGTGGCCTTCCTTGTTCAGCCTGGAAATGAACGCCCACAACGCATGGCGTAATTCGACATCGACACCGGCAGTCGGCTCGTCAAGCACGATCACCGGCGGCTTGTGCACCAGCGCCTGCCCGACCAGCACACGGCGCTTCATGCCGCCCGACAAAGTACGCATGCCTTTGTCGGCTTTGTCGCTCAAACCCAAGTGGTGCAGTATTTCGTCGATCCAGTCGTCGGCACGATGTAAACCGAAGTATCCCGCCTGAAAACGCAGCGTTTCGCGCACCGTGAAGAACGGGTCGAATACGAGTTCCTGCGGCACCATCCCGAGCTGACGGCGGCTGTTCAGATAATCGGTCGCCACATCGTGTCCCATCACGAAAGCACGACCGCTGTCCGGGCGCACCAGCCCGCCCAACACCGAAATCAGCGTGGTTTTTCCGGCGCCGTTGGGGCCGAGAAGTCCAAAGAATTCGCCGGGGGCGATGGTGAACGAAATATCGTCCAATGCCTGCAACTCGCCGAAGCGGCGCGAAACCGCCTGAAATTCAACGGCGTATGTCATGAAACAACCCTGAAAAAAAACGTCACGCCGGCGCGCGCATCTGCAACGCCAGCAGCGAATCGACGCCGTAAACATGCGCCAGCGTGGACAACGCATCGGGCACGGCGTCAAACCGCAGCGTCTTGCCCTCGCTGTCGGCGCGCCGCGCCAGCGACAGAAAAACCGCCAGCGCCGCCGAGTCGGCTTCGCTCAGCCCGGACGCATCAATCACCCCCGAAGCCGGTAGCGGCAAACTTTCGCTCTCCTTCAGCACGTCGGCACTGTTGCCCATGGTCAGCGCGCCGCGGCAGCGCCAGCAAGCGCCGTCCGCATAAAACCCGCTCACTTCTGCCGCTGCGCATGCCATCACGGCGTCGCCCCCTTGTTCTTGGCTGCCAGCGTTTTCAATAGCCCGTCGATCCCGTCCGTCTTGATTTGCTGATTGAAATCGTCGCGGTAATTGGTCACCAGCGATACGCCGCCGACCATCACATCGTAGCAACGCCATTGCCCGTCCGAAGACAGAATCAAGCTGTAATCGACCGGGACTGTCGCCGCCTTCGACCGGATCACTTCGGAGTACACCGTCACTTCCTTGGCGTCCGCCGCTGCCCGCAGCGGTTTGACGTTGATCGTATCGTCCTTGAATTGCGCGAGCGCGCCGGAATACGTCCGCACCAGCAACATGCGGAATTGCTCCACCAGTTCCGTCTGCTGCTCGGGCGTTGCCAGCCGCCAGTTCCTGCCCATCACCAGCATCGTCATCCGGCGAAAATCGAAATGCGGCAGCAACTTGGCATCGAGAACTTCGCGCACCCGCGCCGGGTCGCCCGCCTGAACTTTGGCGTCGGAACGAACGATTTGCAGCACTTCGTCGGCCACACGCCTGACTTGCACGTCCGGCGCTTCGGCCGTCGTCTGCGCCAATGCGGTCAGCGGCCAGGTGAGTAATCCCGCTGCCAGTGAGGCAAGCGCCGCCAGGAAAAAACGTTTGTTCATGGTGTTGCGTCTTTCTTGTTCTGAGGGGTTTCGGAAGACGGCGTCGAATAACCGTCGTCGTAATCTTCGTCGAGTTCAATACGACCGAACTTCGTGTCGCCGGACAAATAAGCGCGGCGCTGCAAATAGGCGCTGCGGATGAATGTATAACGGTCCATCCCGATATCGCCCAGCGAGTCGGACAGCCGGATGCCGCCCGCCGCCGCATCGACCGTTCCCACGCCCCACAGCGTGTTGCGCGCCGCCACGCTCTGATTGCCGACCGCCCAATCGACCGGCGAGGCATAGGCGCGAATCAACATGCCGGTACCGTCGCGCACCGTCGTCGGTCCCAGCAGCGGCAGAAACAGATAAGGGCGCGGCCCGACGCCCCAATGCGCCAGAAGCAGTCCCAGGTCTTCGCCGCCGCGCGGAATCCCGGCATCCGACGCAAAATCGATGATGCCTCCCAGCCCGAAACTCGTGTTGATGATCACCCGGCCAAGGTCGTGACCGGCCTTATCAAACTTGCCTTGCAACAACCCGGAAATGCCTGAAAAAAGGTCTTCGATGTTGTTGAAAAAATGGCTGACGATATCACGCCCGACTTGCGGCACGAGCGTCTCGTAAACATCCACCAGCGGCCGCGCCACATAGGTTTCCAGCGGCTGATGGATGGCGTACATCGTCCGGTTGAACGGTTCCAGCGGATCGTCGCCCTCGGCGGTGCCGGTGGTGGCGCAACCGCCAAGCGCCAACAGCGCCGCCAACGCAGAACACCACCAGAACACCGCCGCCTTTTCTAAAATTGCCCGCTTCATTTTCTTCCATCCGCCAACGAAGACGCTTGATTCAGCATGAACTGTCCGATCAGTTTCTCCAGAACCATCGCCGATTGTGTTTTACCGATCCGGTTGCCGTCGGCCAGCATTTCTTCGTCGCCGCCGATATCCAGACCGACGTACACTTCACCCAGCAAACCGGACGTCAGAATTGAAGCAATCGTATCTCTGGTGAACGCATACTGCCTGTC
>JAIRJZ010000010.1 GCA_031260355.1 Burkholderiales bacterium | reverse complement strand
TCAAACACCCTGCTGCTTGAGGAGTCGTCTCATGGTACCTCTTTCCCGTGCGTTCGCTTCGCTGTTTCTGGTGCTGATGCTTGCCGGCTGTGTCGGCATCTCCGACACCTCCTCCGAATCTTCGCAGATATTGCAACCGGCCAACAGGCCGCAACTGCAAAGTTCACCGGCGTCACCGCGCACCCGGGCCGAGGCACGCACAGCGCTGGCGATGGGCTACTACGAGCGCGGTCAATTCGATGTGGCGCTGGAAGAACTCGAAGAGGCGCAAAAAGCAGATGCCCGTTACGCGATGATTTACAACGGTTATGGGTTGGTTTATTCCTACATGAAGGAAGACGCCAAAGCCAGCAGCAATTTCCGGCGCGCCATCGAACTCGACCCCAACAATTCGGAAATCCGCCATAACTGGGGCTGGTTCCTGTGTACTTCCGGTCGAGCGCGCGAGTCGCTGGCGGAGTTCGACCGTGTTGCGCTTGACCCGCTGCACAAAACCCCGGAAATCGCTTTCACCAACGCCGGCCGTTGCGCCCTGTCAATCAACGACAAAGCGGTGGCGCGTCAATACCTGCAACGGGCGTTGGCGGCCAGACCCAATTACTCGCCGGCCGCTTATTCGCTGGCCGAACTCAACTACGGCGAAGGCAGGCTGGACGACGCGCGGGCAATGATGCGCATCGTTATGCAAAGTCCGACGCCGGCTCCCGATGCGTTGCTTCTCGGCGCCTGCATTGAACGTAGGCTGAACGACAAAAGAGCCGAAGATTCTTACATCCTGCAATTGCAGAACCGTTATCCGAACGCCGAACAGACACAACGGATCACCACGACCGGAAGTTGTCCGTGAACAAATTCACTGCCAGGCGCGCCAAAAAACGCGAGGAAGCCAAAACCGTCCTGGGCGGCAGCGATCTGCTGTCTTCAGGAGCGGCCACGTTACCGCTGATGCGCGCACCGGAAGAACCTCAAACAGAAGCCGCCGTTGTTCCGGCGGCATCGAGCCAAGAAGAAATGAACCAGGAAAACACTGCCGAAACGGCATCTGCCGCCGCAGAAAACCTCTCCGATGTGGGTCAAGATGTCCCTGACAGCCCCCCTTCTTCGGGCGTGCTGCTGAAAACGGCGCGGGAAACGGCCGGTTTGTCCATCGACGACGTCGCGCGCGTACTCAAGCTAGCGCCGCGTCAAATCCAGGCACTCGAACAGGAGAACTTTGCCGCGTTGCCGCCTCGCACCTTCGTGCGCGGCTTCATACGCAATTACGCCCGTTTGCTGAACATCGACGCCGGCACGGTGCTGGCGACGCTGCCGCCGGAAATTCCGCCAACCATCAGCCCTGCCGCTTCCAGCCTCAAAGCATCGCTGCGCGCCATGCCGGTTCTGCCGTCCCACGGTGGAAAAACCATCCGCCCGCAGACTTGGAAATGGTGGTCGGCCATACTGTTTCTCGCCGTCGTCGCCGCCGCTTTCTTTTTCTGGCCGCAACTCATCGCGCTGCTTCCTGAGCGCGCTGTCGCGCCAACGGCCTCCGGTACCGTCGCCAACGAAGAATTCAAGCCTTCCCGGCAAGAGAGCGAAAGCGCGACGATCTTTGCACCGGTCTTTATGCCGTTGTCGGAGGCGCCGGTTGATCCGGCGGCTTTGCCGGACGCTTCATCTTCCGGCGCATTGACCGGCGTTGCGGCGGAACCCGCGACGGAAAGCGCGGAAGCCGAGTTGGTGCTGCGCTTCAACGGCAATTCCTGGACAGAAGTACGCGACGGGCACGGCAAAACCCTTTATTCCGCGCTGGCAAAAAACGGCGATGAAAAAATCCTGCTGGGCACGCCGCCGTTCTCGCTGGTGATCGGAAACAGTAACGCCGCCAGCGTCACGCTGCGCGGCGAAAAAATCGACCTGCCCGGCAGACAAGGCGTGGCGCGGCTGACGCTCGAATGAGTTCCAAATAAGTTTTCTACATCGCTGACATTCTTCATGGATGCCCCTGCCCCCATCACGCCCCGCCTGAGCCGTCAGGTCATGGTCGGCAGTGTCGCCGTCGGCGGCGGCGCGCCCATCGTCGTGCAGTCGATGACCAACACCGACACCGCCGATGTCGCTGCCACCGTAGCCCAGGTCAAGGCACTGGCCGAAGCCGGTTCCGAACTGGTGCGTGTCACGGTCAACACAGCGGAAGCAGCGCGTGCCGTGCCGCGCATTCGCGAAGCGCTCGACCGGCAGCAATGTCCTGTGCCGCTGGTCGGCGATTTCCATTACAACGGCCATCAACTGCTCGCCGACGAACCGGCCTGCGCCGAGGCGCTCGCCAAACTGCGCATCAATCCCGGCAATGTCGGCCAAGGCGACAAACACGACGACCGGTTTGCGCAACTGATCGCCTGTGCCCTGCGTTTCGATAAGCCGATACGAATCGGCGTCAACTGGGGGTCGCTCGACCAGCAAGTGCTGGCGCGCCTGCTCGACGCCAACCGGGCGCGGACAACGCCGCTGCCGTTGGCGCAAGTGATACACCAGGCGCTCGTCACTTCGGCACTGGAAAGCGCCGCCTTCGCCGAAGCACAGGGCTTGCCCGGCGACCGCATCATTTTGTCGTGCAAGGTTTCGGAGGTTCAAGACCTGATCGCTCTTTACGAGATGTTGGCAGGGTGTTGCGATTACCCGCTGCATCTGGGGCTGACCGAAGCGGGCATCGGTTCGAAAGGCATCGTCGCCTCCAGCGTCGCACTCGCGGTTTTGCTGCAACAAGGCATCGGTGACACCATCCGCGTCTCGATCACCCCGGAACCGGGGGAACCGCGAACACGGGAAGTTGTCGTCGCCCAGGAAATCCTGCAAACGATGGGCTTGCGCGCCTTCACGCCGATGGTCACCTCCTGCCCCGGCTGCGGGCGTACCACCAGCACTTTTTTTCAACAGCTTGCCACCGACGTTCAACACTATTTGCGTACTTCGATGCTAGGCTGGCGAACGGTGTACCCCGGCGTCGAGAATCTGCGGGTAGCGGTGATGGGCTGCGTGGTCAACGGCCCCGGCGAGTCGAAGATGGCTCACCTCGGCATTTCGCTGCCAGGTACCGGCGAAGCGCCGGTCGCGCCAGTTTTTATCGACGGCAAGAAGAGCGTGACGCTGCGTGGCGAGCGCATCACCGAAGAATTCAAAGCGCTCATTGAAGACTATGTACGCGCTGCTTACGGTAACAAGGACAAAAACGCATGACTGACACCGCTTCCCAGAGCGCGCTCCAGGCCGTCCGCGGCATGAACGACATTCTGCCGGACGAAGCGCCGTTGTGGCTGTATTTGGAAGACACCGCGCGCCGCGTGTTCGAGCAATACGGTTACCGCTTTTTGCGGATGCCGATCGTCGAGCCGACGCCGCTGTTCGTGCGCAGCATCGGCGAAGCCACCGATGTCGTCGAAAAGGAGATGTACACGTTCGAGGACAAGCTCTCCGGCGAAAGCCTGACGCTGCGCCCGGAGGCCACCGCCGGTATCGTCCGTGCTTCAATTCAACACAATCTCACCTACGAACGCCCGCAGCGGGTCTGGACACACGGCCCGATGTTCCGCCACGAACGCCCGCAGAAAGGCCGCTACCGGCAATTCCATCAACTTGATGTCGAGGCTTTGGGCTTTGCCGGACCGGAGGTCGATGCCGAACAAATCGTGTTGCTGGCGCGGTTGTGGAAAGCACTGGGGCTGGAAAGCTGCGTCACGCTCAAGATCAACTCGATCGGCGATCCGACCGACCGCCACGCTTACCGCGAAGCGCTGACCACCTATTTTTCGCAGCACTTCGACATACTCGACGACGACTCGAAACGGCGTTTGTCAACCAACCCGTTGCGCATCCTCGATTCGAAAAATCCTGCGATGCAGCCGCTCATCGAGAACGCGCCGCGCATGCTCGATCAACTGGGGGCGGAAGCGTGCACCCATTTCGACGGCTTGCGGAAGTGGCTCGACAGCGCCGGTCTTGCTTATGAGATCGACTCCCGCCTGGTGCGTGGGCTGGATTACTACAACCGCAGCGTGTTCGAGTGGGTCACCGACCGGCTCGGCGCGCAAGGGACGGTGGCCGGCGGCGGTCGCTATGACGGTTTGTACGAATCGCTGGGCGGCAAGCCGACGCCCGCTTGCGGCTTTGCCGCCGGCATCGAGCGGCTGGTGCTGCTGCTGCGCGAAACCGGGCAAAGCGCCGCTACCGCCCCCCTCGCCTATCTGGTACATCAGGGCGACGCGGCCGCCGCGCTTGCCTGGCAATTGGCAGAAACGTTGCGGGACGCCGGCCATGACGTCGCGCTTCACGCCGGCGGCGGCAGTATGAAGTCGCAGATGAAGAAAGCCGATGCCGGCGGCGCCCGTTTTGCGCTGATTCTGGCCGAAGATGAGGCTCGTGACCGCACGGTCACGGTAAAATGGCTGCGCGAAACCGGCCGCGAACAACAAACCGTGCCGATCGATGGTCTGGTTGCATGGCTGACCGCCGTTGCCGTATAAAATACGCGGTTTAGCGTAATTTCAAAACCCCCGAAGGAATTCAAGCATGGCAGTGTACGATCACCAAGAACAGGAACAACTGGAAGACATCAAGGCCTGGTGGAACGAGTGGGGCGGCTATGTCACCGCTATTGTCATGACCCTCTTACTGGTCGTGCTTGCCGTTATGGGCTGGCGCTGGTGGAAGGCAGAGCAGGCGAAAAGCGCTTCGACCTTGTATTTCGCCGTCAGCGACGCCGTGCACGCCAAAGACGGCACCCGCGCCAAAGAGGCGATGACACAACTGGCGACCGGTTACGGCGGTACCGGCTATGCGCCGCGCGCCGCCCTTCTTCTTGCCGAATCGCTCTGGAGCGGCGGCGACAAAGCGGAAGCTCAGGCGCAGTTGCAATGGGTCATTGACCGCGCTTCGGAGAGCGATCTCAAGGATATCGCCCGTTATCGGTTGGCGGAAACGCTGATCGACGAGCAGAGGTTCGACGATGCGCTACGCACGCTCGACGCCAAACACAGCCCGGTATTCGAAGGGCTGTACGCCGATACCCGCGGCGACGCGTTGCTCGGCGCCGGTCGCCGTGACGAAGCCCGCCTCGCCTACCAGACGGCGCTTTTGAAGGTGGACAACCCTTATCGCAACGTCGTCCAGATCAAGCTCGATGGCTTGGGCGGGCCGCTCAATCCGGCCACCGCCGATAGCGCGCCGACAGGAAACACGCCATGATCAAACCGGCGCGCGTTTTTCCGTGGTTCGTGGCAACGGCGGTGGTGCTGGTGCTGGCCGCCTGCTCGTCGAGCAACAAAAAGCCGCCGAAGCTCGCCGACTCAGCGCCGAGAGCGCCGGTCGCCATTGCCTGGAAAGCAGACACTGGCGATGCCGCGCTGGGCTTCGCGCCGGCGATCGCCGGTAACGCCGTTTATGTCGCTTCACGCAAAGGCCGGATGACAGGGCTGGATATCGATACCGGCCAAACCTTGTGGCGCATTGATGCCGATACGCCGATTTCCGCCGGTCCCGGCGCCGATGGTACGATGATTGCGGTCGGCACGCCGACCGGCGAAGTCCTCGCTTTCGACACCAGCGGCAAGTCGTTGTGGCGCACCAAAGTGTCCAGCGAGGTCATTGCGCCGCCGGTCGTCGCGGACGGTCTTGTCGTCGTCCAAACCGCCGACAACCGGGTGCACGGCCTCAACGGCAGCGACGGCACCGCCAAGTGGATGCTGCAACGTAACGCGCCGCCGCTGATTGTTCGCAACACGCAAGGCGCCGTCACCAGCCGCGGCGGACTGTTTTTCGGCACGGCCGGTGGCCGACTGATCGCCGTCGATCTGGCGTCGGGCAACGTTGCTTGGGACGTCGCCGCGGCTATACCGAAAGGCGCCACCGAACTGGAGCGTATCGCCGACGTCACCAGCCGCCCGCTGGTCGAAGAAGGACAGGTTTGCGCCACCGCTTTTCAAGGCCGCATCGCCTGTTTCGAAATCATGCAGGGCACGCTGCTGTGGACGCGCGACATTCCCAGCTATTCGGGAATTGCCGCCGACGAAACGCAGTTTTATGTGTCCGACGACAAAGGCGTCGTTCATGCGC
Source organism: Burkholderiales bacterium (assembly GCA_031260355.1). Classification (GTDB taxonomy): domain Bacteria; phylum Pseudomonadota; class Gammaproteobacteria; order Burkholderiales; family Casimicrobiaceae; genus UBA931. The sequence continues at coordinate 14,034 of JAIRJZ010000010.1, read as the reverse complement.
TGGACAAGCAGACCGGCGCTTCGGTCTGGAAAAACGATTTGCTGAACGGGCGCTGGCCGAGCGGACCGCAGTTCGTCGGCCACGATATCGGCGTCATCGATATCGACGGCTATTTGCACGTTTTTGCCGCCGAGGATGGCCACTATCTCGGCCGCTTGTCGACCGATGGCTCGCCGGTGACGGTGCAGCCGCAACGCGACGGCGACCAGATGCTCTGGCAATCGAAGGCTGGCAACGTTTACGCCGTCGTGCCGCGTTGATTGGATGGGCGGCAGGTTTGAAGTGCCTGCCGCCGCGATTTTTTTGAATTGCTCCCGGAAGCCCTGAATGCTGCCCACCATTGCCATCGTCGGCCGGCCTAATGTCGGCAAATCGACCTTGTTCAACCGCCTGACCCGTTCGCGGGCGGCGCTGGTGGCCGACTTTCCCGGCCTGACGCGCGACCGCCACTACGGCCAGGCGCATTGGGGCGGACGAACGTTTCTGGTGATCGACACCGGCGGTTTCGAGCCGGTCGTCAAGGACGGCATTCTGCGCGAAATGGCGCGACAAACCGAACAGGCGATTGCCGAAGCCGACTTGGTGATTTTTCTCGTCGATGCCCGCGAAGGCGTGACCCCGCAAGATCACACCATCGCCGACAAGCTGCGCCGCAGCGGCCGACCGGTCTTGTTGGCCGTCAACAAAGCCGAAGGCCTTCCGCGTGAACGCGCCGGCAGCGAATTTCACGAGCTGGCGCTGGGCGAACCTTATCCGATTTCGTCGTCACACGGCGATCGCGTCCGCGAACTGATTGACGAGGCGCTCGACATGATCGGCGTCCCCTACCCCAGTGACGATAGCGGGAGCGAGAGCGATGACGCCTGGGATGAAACGCTGCCGCCCGCGGAAGCGGACGAAGCCTCCGACGCTGCCGTCGGCGAAGTTCCCGCCGAAAGCGCCGCGCCGGTCAAAGTCGCCATCGTCGGCCGCCCCAATGTCGGAAAATCCACCCTGATCAATGCACTGCTCGGCGAAGAACGGGTCATCGCCTTCGACCAGCCGGGTACGACGCGCGATTCGATTTATCTCGATTTCGACTATCAGGGGCAACCGTACACGCTGATCGACACCGCTGGTGTGCGTCGTCGCGGCAAAGTCACCGAAACGGTTGAAAAATTTTCGGTGATCAAAACCTTGCAAGCCATTGAAGACGCCAATGTGGTGATTCTGTTGCTCGATGCACAGCAGGACATTTCCGAGCAGGACGCCCATATCGCCTCCTATATTCTGGAAGCCGGACGCGCGCTGGTGGTCGGCATCAACAAATGGGACGGCCTCACCGCCGACCAGCGCGAAACGATCAAGCGCGATTTTGACCGCAAACTCGGCTTTCTGAGCTTCGCGCGGCATTTGCACCTGTCGGCGCTCAACTCCCAAGGACTGCCGACACTGATGAAGGCGGTCGCCGCCGCCTTTGAGGCGGCGACGCGCAAGCTGCCGACGCCGCGCTTGACCCGCCTGTTACAACAGGCGGTCGAACGCCAGCAACCCCCACGGGCAGGCGGCGGGCGCCCAAAACTCCGCTATGCCCACCAGGGTGGCAACAACCCACCGATCATCGTGATCCACGGTACGGCGTTGGCCAGCATTCCGCAAAGTTATGTCCGTTACCTGGAAAATTTTTTCTCCGAGGCGTTCCGACTCGAGGGGACACCGCTCAGGATACAGTTCAATACCGGCAAAAACCCTTACGTCACGTCAAAACGCTAAAAAACGCGCACGACTTGCCCAGACTTGTTATGATCATGGTGCGCCGCGTCCCCAAGACGCCGTGTTATTTTGATGCCGGAAATGGCGCCTGCCCGACATCATTGTTTATCGATTCATTTTTTTGCGGGAGTTTTTCATGAGCAACAAAGGGCAAATGCTACAAGACCCGTTCCTTAACGCGTTGCGCAAGGAGCATGTGCAGGTTTCGATTTATCTCGTTAACGGCATCAAGCTGCAAGGCCAGATCGAATCGTTCGATCAGTATGTCATATTGCTGAAAAACACCGTTACCCAAATGGTGTACAAACATGCCATTTCCACGGTCGTTCCGGCTCGTGCGGTCAACATGCTGCACACTGCTCCCGCTACCGCGCAGGAAACCCCTGCCGAAATGTAAGCTATGCCGGGGCGGCTTACCGGCCGCCCCGTCGGATTTTTAGCCCCATTTTTACCCTCCTCCCTTTTCTTTCCCATGCCGCTGCGGCGCTGCTCCGGCGGGTTGACTCACGCATTGCCATTCATGTTTGAACGCCCCGCTTCCGATAACCGCGCACTTCTGGTACGCATCGATTTCGGCGAAGGCGAAATCGCCGCACGCCTTGAAGAACTAAGAGAACTGGCCGTTTCGGCGGGAGCCGCGGTGCTCGGCACGATCACCGGACGTCGCGCCAAACCGGATCCGGCGTTTTTCGCCGGTCGCGGCAAAGTGGACGAAATCGCCGAACAATGCCGCAACACCGGCGCCGACCTGATTCTTTTCGACCATCCGCTGACCGGAATCCAGCAGCGCAATCTCGAACAGGCGCTGCAGTGCCGCGTCCTCGACCGCGTCGGCTTGATCCTCGACATCTTCGCGCAACGCGCACGCAGTGCCGAGGGCAAGCTGCAAGTCGAATTGGCGCAGCTGAAGCATTTGTCCACCCGGCTGGTCGGCGGCTGGACCCACCTCGAACGGCAGAAAGGCGGTATTGGCTTGCGCGGCGGTCCGGGCGAAACCCAGCTTGAGGTGGATCGCCGGCTGATCACCCAGCGCATCAAGCGCCTGAACGCCCAGCTCGCCAAACTCACCCGCAGTCGGCAAACGCAAAGCCGCACCCGCGCCCGCGCCCGGGTGCGAACCGTGGCGCTGGTCGGCTATACCAATGCCGGAAAATCCACCTTGTTCAACCAACTGACGCGCGAGCGGCTGTACGCCGCCGATCAGCTGTTTGCGACACTGGACACCACCTTGCGCCGCCTGCCGATTCCGGGCGCGCAGACCATCGTGCTGTCCGATACCGTCGGTTTCATCCGCGACCTGCCGCACGATCTCGTCGTCGCCTTTCGCGCCACTTTATCGGAAGCGGTCGATGCCGACCTGCTTTTGCACGTGATCGACGCCTCAAACCCGCAGCGCGACGAACAAATCGATGCTGTCAACCGGGTGCTCGACGATATCGGCGCCGGCGAGCGTCCCCAGCTTCGCCTCCTCAACAAAATCGACCGGACAGCGCTGACGCCCGGAATCGAGCGCGACGGCTATGGTAAAATCCGAACGGTTCGTTTAAGCGCGTTGACCGGAGCGGGATGCGCTGATTTGCGGGCAGCACTGGCGGAAATTTTTCCGTCGCCGGGTTTCTCCGGACAGGGATTGGAACTGCCGTCGGAGCCTTTCTGACCAAGTTCCGTCAATTTCACACATTTTCATTGCTTTCGACGCCAACCACTGCTATGTCTCTGAACGATCCACAATGGGGAAACGACAACCGTCGCCCGCCACCGAATCAGGATGGACCGCCTGATCTCGACGCCATCTGGCAAAACCTCAACCGCCGTCTGAACGAGATGTTTGGCGGCAAGGAAGGTGGCAACCGTCAGCCGCCGTCCGACAACCGCCCGCAAATGCCGTTTACATTGCCCGGCGGCAGCAGCGTGTGGGTCATCGGCATCGTCGCCGCCTTGTGGCTGGCGAGCGGTTTCTACATCGTTGACGAAGGCAGCCGCGGCGTCGTCACCCGTTTCGGAAAACACATTGAAACGCGCCAACCCGGTCTGCAATGGCATCTGCCGTTTCCGATTGAACGCGCCGAAGTCGTGCCCTTCACGCAGGTGCACGAAATCACCATCGGCTACCGCGGCGACGTCTCCAACCGGATCGACCGCGAAGCAACGATGCTGACCGACGACGAAAATATCGTTGATATTCTGTTCACTGTCCAATACAACTTGCACAGCGCCGAAGATTTCGTTTTCCGCAACCGCGACCCCAATCTGATTGTTCGCTTCGTCGCCGAAACCGCCATCCGCGAAGTCGTCGGCAAGAACAACATGGACGAAGTGCTCTACCTCAATCAAGCGGAGATCACCTCGGAAACCAGAGCGCTGATGCAGCAAATGCTCGACAATTACGCAACCGGTGTGAACGTCCAGCAAGTGGCGTTGCAAAGCAGACAGCCGCCGGATCGTGTGCAGGCAGCCTTTGCCGACGCCGTCAAAGCCGGTCAGGACAAAGACCGGATGGAAAACGAAGGCAGGGCTTACGCCAACGATGTGGTGCCGCGCGCCCAGGGCGTCGCCTCGCGCTTGCGCGAAGAAGCGATCGGCTATGCGGTCGAAGTTGTGCAACGCGCCGAGGGTGATGCGCAGCGTTTCTCCCAACAACTCGCCGAATACAGAAAAGCGCCGGAAGTCACCCGCAATCGTTTGTACCTTGACACGATGCAGTCGGTGATGACGAATACCGGCAAGATCGTGATCGACCAGCAAAGCAGCAACAACCTGCTGTATCTGCCGCTGGATCAATTGCTGCAATCGGCGGCGGCGCTGCCGGCATTGCCGGGAGCGGCGGCCAATCGATCGGCAACGCCCGCCGACGACAGGTCTGCCGCGACTTCCGAAGCCCCCAATCGCGACAACCGCGATTTGTTGCGTAACCGCTGATCAGGAGAGCCGCCATGAAATTTCTTTCGACTTTCCTCGCCGTTCTCGCCGCCCTCTTCCTGGTCTTTTCGCAGGTCGTCTATACCGTCGATCAGCGTCAGTACGCGATCAAATTCCAGTTCGGCGAAATCGTCGGCACCCAAACCGATCCGGGTATCGCTTTCAAGTGGCCGTTGATCCAGAACATTCGCTTCTTCGACAAACGCAACATGACGCTAACCAGCGTCACCTCCGACAACATCATGACGGCGGAGAAAAAACCGCTTCTGGTTGACTTCGTTGTTCTGTGGCGCATCGTCGATGTCGGTCAATATTACCGCAGCGTCGCCGGCGACGAAGAGAACGCGAAACAACGCCTTGAGCGGACGGTGCGCGGGCACTTGGTCAACGAAATCAACCTGCGTAAAATTCATGATGTCATTTCCTCCGAGCGCGACAAAATCACGGCGGCCACCCGTTTGAACGCCAACGAATTCGCCAGACAAATCGGTGTCGAAATCGTCGATGTGCGTTTGCGGCGCGTCGATTTTCCTGTCGAAGTCACCAATTCGGTGTACGACCGGATGCAGGCGGAGCGACGGCAGGCCGCCAATCAATTGCGTTCGACCGGTGCCGCCAATTCGGAAAGAATCCGGGCGGAAGCGGATCGGGAACGGCAAATCATTGTTGCCGAAGCCTACAAGGAAGCGCAGACGATCAAGGGCAAAGGCGATGCCGAAGCGACCGCCATTTACGCCAAGGCGTACAGCGTTGATCCCGAGTTCTACAATTTCTACCGCAGTCTGGAAGCCTACAAGGAGACGTTCCAGGGCAGGAATGACGCGCTCGTCATCGATCCCACATCGGACTTCTTCCGTTATTTCAAGCGTTACCAAAAAGGTGGCAAGCCTTGATGCTTGCCACCTCCGGGAATCATGAAAACATTGGGGTTGGCGATTGCGCTGGTGTGCATTCTGGAGGGGCTGCTGCCCCTCCTGGTTCCCGGTCAATGGCGCGAGGTTTTTCGTAAAATCATCGGTTTCTCGGACGGCCAGTTGCGTTTCATCGGGCTTGTTTCGATCGCCGCCGGTACGTTGCTATGGCTCATGCTCGATCGGTAAACTCGCCGCCCTCTTCGTTTCGGTTTACCATCCTGCCGCAAAGGATGTTATCTTTTCACAGTTACACTGACCGCGCCGGAAAAAGGCGCGCTTTTTCTGTGCAACTGCTTTGTTTTAACGCATCTTGAGGAAAGGCTCGCGTCACCATGGGGAAGAACGTCGTCGTTATCGGCACGCAGTGGGGCGATGAAGGCAAAGGCAAAATCGTCGATTGGTTGAGTGAGCGCGCTCAAGGTGTCGTCCGTTTTCAGGGCGGACACAACGCCGGCCATACGCTGGTGATCGGCCAGCGCAAAACCATCCTGCGGCTCATTCCTTCCGGCGTGTTGCACCCGGAGGTTGCCGTTTATATCGGCAACGGCGTGGTGCTGTCGCCGCAAGCGTTGTTGCAAGAAATCGGTGAGTTGGAAACCGCCGGTTTGCAGTTGCGCAGTCGCTTGAAGATTTCACCGGCCTGCCCGCTGGTCTTGCCCTACCATGTGGCCATCGACCAGGCGCGTGAATCGTCGATGGGCGATGGCAAGATCGGAACGACCGGTCGCGGCATCGGCCCCGCTTACGAAGACAAGATCGCCCGCCGTGCGTTGCGGGTTCAGGACTTGTGTTGTCCCGACCTTTTCGCTTCCAAGCTCGAAAAGCTCGCCGAATATCACAACTTCCTGCTCACCCAATACTACCGGCGCGACTCACTGCCTTTTGCCCAGGTACGCGACGAATTGCTGGCGCTGGCGCCGCAGATCGCGCCAATGGTGGCCGATGTCGCCCACTTGTTGCATGAAGCGCGACAGCGCGGCGATGCGCTGCTCTTCGAAGGCGCTCAAGGCGCCATGCTCGACATTGACCACGGCACTTATCCGTTCGTCACCAGTTCCAATTGCCTGGCCGGTAGCGCCTTTGCCGGCAGCGGCAGCGGCCCCGGTTCGGTCGATTACGTGCTCGGTATCGTCAAGGCGTACACCACCCGCGTCGGCACCGGTCCTTTCCCGACCGAATTGACCGATAGCATTGGCACTGGACTCGCCAAGCGCGGCAACGAATTCGGTTCCGTCACCGGCCGACCGCGCCGCTGTGGCTGGCTCGACCTCGCACAACTGAAGCGTTCGCTGCAATTGAATGGCGTCAACGGCTTGTGCATCACCAAGCTCGATGTCCTCGACGGCATGGATGAAGTGTGCCTCAGCACCGGCTATACCGTGAACGGGCGACCTGTCGATCTGATCCCGACCGGCGCCGAAGCCGTAGCACAGTGTACGCCAGTGTACGAGCGTTTTCCCGGCTGGCAAGAAAGCACCGTCGGCGTCAAAACCTTCGATGCGCTACCCGCCAACGCCCGCGCTTATTTGAAACGGATCGAAGCGCTTACCGGTGTGCCGATCGCGATGGTATCGACCGGACCGGAACGCAACGAAACCATTCTGGTTCACCATCCCTTCCACTGAGAACGCGACATGGCGGCAAAGCTCAAAGTCAGTTGGGCGCAGTACCACTCGCTGATCGAGCAACTGGCGCTGAAGGTGCATGAATCGGGCTGGCCCTTCGACCAAATCGTTTGTATCGCGCGCGGCGGTGTGCGCATCGGCGATGTTTTATCGCGTATCTACGAATTGCCGCTGGCGATTCTCGCCACCCATTCCTATACCGCCGACGGCGGCACCGTGCGCGGCGAACTGATCGTCGCCGAACACATGTCGATGACGTCGCCGCGGCTCGGCGAACGCATTTTGCTCGTCGATGACATGGTCGATTCCGGGACCACGCTAAAAAAAGTGGTCGAAACGTTGCCGCAGCGTTACCCCAATATCAAGGAAATCAAAACCGCCGTGCTGTGGTGGAAGGCCTGTTCGATCTTTGAACCCGATTACTGGATCGACTACTTGCCCGACAATCCGTGGATTTGCCAACCTTTTGAAATCTACGACCGGATGCGAGCCAACGAAATCCGTAACGACCGGCAGGGAAAAGAATCTGCGGAAAGCGCCGGTCAACCGGCAGGAATCAAATAACCGTAGCGTCTCAGCACCGCTCGGGCTCTGTCGCTCAACATGTAATCGTAAAACAGGCGCGTGGCGTCGTCGGCGTTTTCAAACAACACCATTCGCGCCCTCAACGGAGCGCACAGCGTGTCCGACACCAGCATGCATTTTCCGCCGCGCGCCGCCATCAATTGGCTGGCTTGCGAATAAGCGACCAAAGCGCCCTGCACGTTGCCGCCGACAGCGATTTGCGCCGCTTGCGCCACGCTGTCGCCGATTGCCAGCAGCGGCTGAATTTCCTCTCCCACCTGCTTGCGGTGCAACACTTCCTCAGCCAAACGACCGTAGGCATCCACTTGGGGATCGGCAATCGCGAGGCGCTGCAAACGGCCATCGCGCAACGCCACACGAATGTCTCCCAAAAAATTATCGGCTCTCAACGGCGATCCGGAAGGGACATAAAACGCCAGCCGCCCTATCGCATACACATCACTCCGCCTTGCGGTCTTGTCGGTATTGGGCAACTGCGCAATGAGTTTTTCGTCCGCCGACAATAGCATTCCGAAAGGCGCCCCGCCCTCCAGCATCTGCGAGTAGAAGCGACCCTCAGCCCCCAGGACGGTTCGGATCTTCATCTGTGTTTGGGCTTCAAAACCGCTGACGATTTCCGCCAGCAATGGCTGCAAATCGGAAGAAGCGGCAACCATCGGCGGTTCCACCCTTCTTTCGACCGCTCTTCTCCCCTGTGCCAAGGCAAAACCGAACGGCGCGGCAACCAGCGATAAACCACCAGCCGTCAGTGTTTTTAGAATAAAACGCCGCTGTTCGGACATGGAACCCCTTTGTACTAAAGCGTAGCCATCTTTACGGCATGAACGGTTAACACTTTTTAACAAGCGCCTACGTGCGATCCTACCAGAAAATACAGTAAGGTCCGGCATGCGATAATTTAATTTTTCCCCGCGAGTCTGCAATGAAAACCTTTAACCTTCCGTTCCTCGTTGCTGTGCTGACCGCGTTGTTGACGGCATGCACCCCAACCGTCACCGAACCTGCTTCCCCGCCAGCGCAAACCGGTACCGAAATCAGCGCTGCGCCGGTTCCGACCGTTTTGCCGCTCGAACAAACCGTATGGGGTTGGCAATACACCCAGCAAAGCGGCGCCCGGCTGGCGCCTGCTGCCCCGGCGCGGTACACCCTGACGTTCCGCGAAGAGGGGCGTCTGGCCGTCACCGCCGACTGCAATCGCGGTGGTACCGTTTACCGCATTCAGGACGACCGCTTGACTCTCGAACTGATCGCGTTGACCAAGATGTTGTGCCCGGCGGACTCCCTCGACCGCGACTTCCTCGATGGGCTGCATGCGGTCGAGCGTTACCGGATCGACGATAAGGCGCTGACGTTGCAACTGCGGCAAGGCGGTGAAATGGTGTTCGCGCCGGTTCAGCCCTGAGTTGCGGAGATGCTAACTGAGATGCCAACGGAGATGTCGTCTGTTCCAGCCATCGTTCCCGGCTCTTGGGCGGCCTGGAAAATTGCCCTGCGACCGCATACGCTTTGGATCGCTGCCGTTCCGGTCGCCGTCGGCGCGGCGCTGGTGTTTGCCTTCCAGCACAGCCTGCACTGGCCGACACTGGCGCTGGCGCTGCTGTGCGCCATCATGATTCAGGCCATCACCAACCTCCAAAACGATGTCGGTTACACCGACCGTGGCGCTGAAACCGGCGCGCGCATCGGTTTCCCGCGCGCCACCCAAAACGGCTGGCTGACCGCCCGCCAGATTCGCATCGCGCTGGCGATCTGCGTCGGCATCACGGTACTGCTGGGCTTGCCGCTGGTTCTCTGGCACGGTTGGCCTATTCTGGCGCTGGGCGTGTTGTCGATTGTCGCCGCGATTCTCTACATGGCGGGTGTCCGGCCCATCGCTTTCACCCCTTGGGGAGAAGTCGCCGTTTTCGTGTTTTTCGGTCTGATCGCCGTCAACGGCACCGTCTATCTGCTGACGCACAGCCTGCCCTGGTATGCCTGGCCGGTCGCCGTCGCAATCGGCCTGCTGGCCGCCGCCGTATTACTGGTCAACAATTACCGCGACATCGAGCACGACCAAAACACCGGCCGCCGGACGCTGCCGATTGCGTTGGGACTGTCCGGCACACGAGTATGCTACGCCGCGATGATTTTTTTGCCGTTCGTACTGCTCATCGCCCTTACCGCCTTTTCACCGTGGTTTCTGCTGCCGATGCTGGCGTTGCCGTTTGCCTGGCGCACTTGGCAGGCTTTCAACGCCACCCCTCCCGGCTTGGCGGTCAACGGGGTTTTTCTGCGAACCGTCCGGCTTGAAGCGTTGTACGGCGGCTTGTTCGTCATCGCCGGGGTTCTGGTCGGAACGGTGACGCTTTGAGCGAGAGCGCCTGAGATAAGTTTTCCTATCAGCAAGGAAAAAATGCCTTCCTGATAGGAAGCCGTTTTGAGACGAACGATTGGACGTTTGGATGGGACGCCTAACTGAAATTGAATAAAAACTTTTTCTCTAACGATGAAACACTGATGCTCGCAAGTGTTGCTCCTTCAGCAATTCGCCGCAAGACTTCTTGGCTAATAGGCGGCAGCACGGATTGATTTAAGATGGCAGTAATCATGCGGCCACCCGATTCGACCTCTGTACAACGGCTGGCAATGAGAGAGACTGCCGATTCGTCGTAGTCAAACCGCGCTTTATGGTTTTCGTAGATACGCTGACGAATACGATCCATTTGAAGTCTGATGATGTTTTTAAGCAAGTCATCTGACAACGGATAATAAGGCACCACCGTCAACCGTCCCAAAAGCGCTGCTGGAAATGTTTTCAGCAACTCACCGCGAAGCGCCTTATTAAGCACCTCTGGCTCAGGCAAGAGCTGCGGATCCCTACACATGCTGACAATAGTATCTGTCCCTGCATTTGAGGTCAGAATAATCACCGTATTGCTGAAGTCGATATAACGTCCTTCTCCATCCTCCATCCAGCCCTTGTCAAAAACCTGATAAAAGACTTCGTGCACATCGTGGTGCGCTTTCTCGACCTCATCAAGCAAGACAATGCTGTAGGGACGGCGACGTACCGCTTCGGTAAGAACCCCTCCCTCACCGTAACCAACGTAACCCGGTGGCGCACCTTTCAGGGTAGAAACGGTATGCGCTTCTTGATACTCGCTCATATTGATCGTAATAACGTTTTGCTCACCACCATACAACGCTTCTGCCAACGCCAACGCGGTTTCTGTCTTGCCAACACCCGATGGGCCAACCAACATGAAAGTACCGATAGGCTTTCCCGGCTCATCCAGTCGCGCGCGCGATGTCTGAATACGCCGCGCAATCGCTTCCAAACCATGTCGCTGCCCAAGTACACGTTGATTCAGGGTGTCTGCAAGGCTGAGAATATTGGCGAGCTCATTTTTGACCATCCGCCCCACCGGAATACCCGTCCAATCCGCTACCACAGAAGCAACCACATGCCTATCAACTGCCGGTAAAATCAATGGACACTCACCTTGAATTTCAGCTAGCTCCTTCTGCAAAGTCCGGAGCGTTTCACGTTTTGCACCGGTATCGTCCTCAAGTCCATCGGTTGTCACTGAAGCTTCCGCCTCCGCTCTTTGTGTACCTTGCTGCAAGGTTGCACGCAAGGCGATGATGGCATCAACTTTTTCTTTTTCTTTTGCCCAGCGCTCAAGCAATTCCTTTTCCCGCTCGGTTTCTTCTGCAAACAACGTTTTAACTTCCGCGGCTCTTTCTCCTGTGTCGATACCAATGGTGTCTTCACGCACAATAATACCTTCTTCAATTTTTAATGCTTCAAGCTTTCTTCTACAATCTTCCAGTTCGGCCGGAATGGCGTGCTGACCAACGGCCACGCGTGCGCACGCCGTATCTAAAAGGCTTACGGCTTTATCAGGAAGTTGGCGCGCAGGGATATAACGGTGGGACAAGACTGCTGCCGCCTCAATGGCCTCATCCAACACCTGGACTTGATGGTGTTTTTCGATTTTGGAGATAACCCCGCGTAACATTACGACTGTTTTTTCCTCAGAAGGCTCATCAACCTGAACCACTTGGAAACGTCGTGTCAGCGCGGGGTCTTTTTCAATGTATTTTTTATACTCTGCCCATGTCGTTGCACCAATGGTGCGTAGCGTTCCCCGCGCCAAAGCAGGCTTGAGCAGATTGGCGGCATCCCCCGTTCCGGCTGCCCCCCCCGCCCCAACCAGCGTATGCACTTCGTCCACAAAAAGGATGATCGGCTTTGGGCTGGCCTGCACCTCATCAATAACCTGTCGCAAACGATTTTCAAACTCTCCTTTCATGCTGGCTCCTGCTTGCAAAAGACCAATATCCAGCAACAGCACGGAAACATCGCGCAAGGCCGGCGGCACGCCCCCTTGGACCACACGCAAAGCAAAGCCTTCTACAACAGCTGTTTTCCCAACCCCTGCTTCGCCCGTTAACAAGGGGTTGTTTTGGCGGCGGCGCATCAAAATATCCACAATTTGCCGGATTTCCTGCTCTCGACCACTCACGGGATCAAGCTCATCGGCACGCGCACGCGCTGTAAGGTCTACCGCAAAGCGTTGCAACGCCTCCTGTTTCCCCATAGCCGCCGACAAAGCGCCACTTGCCTCTCCCGGAGCAACGCCAGACAAATCGCTGCCATCTGTTGCTGTTAAAGTCTCTTCTGGCGAACCAGTTACAATGCGAAGCAACTCGTCCGTCAGCACTTCTACGTTGATCTTTTGGAACTCGGCAGAGATGTTAAAAAAGATGTGCCGTAGCGCAGTTGTTTTTAATATCCCGATAAGAAGATAAGCACCTCGCACTCTACTATCGCCGTACATCAGGCTGCCGTACACCCACGCCCGCTCAATGGCATTCTCCAGATGCTCAGAAAAATCACTGATGGATGTGGCACCACGCGGCAAACGATCCATAGCAGAGGCCAAATCTTTCGCCAAAAGAGCCGGATCAATGCCAAAATGAGAGAAAACTCTATGGCAATCACTATCGTTTTCCTGAGCGATCTGATTGAACCAGTGAACAAGCTCAATATAAGGGTTTCCACGTAACTTGCATAAGACTGTTGCGCTTTCTACTGCTTTATAAAGCGTAGTGTTTAGCTTTCCAAACAGCGCTGTACGACCAATCTCAGCCATGGAGCCTCCCGTATATAACGATATGATTTTCAGGGTTACATAAAGCCTGAACCCTTCAGTCACATAACATAATCCAAAAAGACAGCCTTTATTGGTATAGAATATCTCATTTCTGATTCTAACGATCATTTTTCTGATAAAACACTCAGAGGAAAAAATGGGAACTCAATCGTGTCCTGGAACGACCTGCCAGTGCTTGTCAAATTCAATGGAAGTAGACAAAGGAACTTTACGGCGGCTTTCTTCCCCTTCTCCCGGATTAACAGAGGATGCTTGTTTCGTCGATGGCGCACGTATTTCTTCCGACAGTGTTACTTCTTGGTGCGCCTACCTGTTTTTCTTGATCCGAAACCAGGAAACCGCTGCCAATGATGAAAAATCACTCAAACTGTTGATGGCGCCTGAGCAAATAACAATCAAAGCGTGGCTCTCCAGTCCTGAGGTTTTTGGGTTGCTTCCATTTGCTGTATCGGTAAAATCGTCCTCACCCCTAAAAACAAACGAAGCGTTTTCAAGGGTTATGGAAAACACAGAAGCTGAAAGCCGTGTTGATTTCAGTTTTTCGAAAAAAAAGATAACTGCATTAAAACAATTTTCTCCCTCTCAGATGAAGCAAGAGTTATACCGTATATCAAGCACACTTACCCATGCCAAGCATAGTGTTGCAGAACTTGCAAGCGCCTTTAGTTGCTATACCAAGAAAAATATAGAGAAAATGCCAACTAATAACATGGCAGGCGCACAACCGGATACCGATCCGAGAACTCAAGTAATCAAAATTTTGGGAATTGCTTTCCCTGTTAGCCATCATGTACTTGGATCCCTCAATATTGGAGGGGCGCGAGGCGCGATGCTCAGCCCAGCAACTTCTTTTTGCAAAAACAAGGCCTTTACTTATGGTTTCACAGATGCTTCAAAAGCTGATTGGGCAAATGAGCTTAAGTGAACTTCAAAGCGAAGAACGTTGGCGTTCTGTTGTGGATTCCCGCCTCCTTGTGTTTCTATGGCAACGCTGACGCTTTGTCCAAGTACGGTTTCAAGACTCAGGTCTTTACTATGGGAGACGGCTTCTATCGCCAGTTCGAAAAGCTCAGAGAGTTC